>DATLNJ010000115.1:0-14022 GCA_035536815.1 Frankiaceae bacterium | reverse complement strand
CGCGCGGGCGGCGCCGGCGGCCGGCGGCGTGGCGAGCGGCGCGACCGGCACCTCCAGCGAGAACGCCGACCCCTTGCCGAGCGTCGACTCCACGACGACGTCGAGGTCGAAGTCGTCGGCGACACGGCGGACGAACGACAGCCCGAGGCCGAGCCCGCCGACCGCGCGGGTGGCCGAGCCGTCCACCTGCTCGAACGCCGTGAACAGCGCCGCGCGCCGGTCGTCGGGGATCCCGGCGCCGGTGTCGCGGACGGTGAGCCGCACGCGCTCGCCGTCGTCGGTGAGGCTCGCGGTGAGCGAGACGGGGCCGGCGCTGTACTTGACGGCGTTGTCGACCAGCTCGTCGTACGCCTTCGCCACCCACTGCGGGTCGATGAGGAGGTCGGGCAGCTTGGCGGCGACCCGGCGGCGGAACTCCCGCTTCGGCTCGCGCTTGCGCCACGCCTCCAGGCGTTCGTCCACGAACGCCGCGACGGGCACGGCGGCGACGTTCGGCTCGACCCGTCCGGCTTCGAGCGCCGCGACGTCGACGAGCAGGTCAACAACCCGCGACATGCGCACCGACGACTCGAGGATGCTGCCGGCGTACATCAGCGTCTTGTCGGCGGGCAGGTCGGGGCGGCGGTGCAGGATCTCGGCGTAGCCGCGGATCGGCGTGAGCGGCGTGCGCAGCTCGTGGCTGACGTTGGAGAGGAACTCCGTTTTCATCCGCTCGACCTCGTGCTCGCGGGTCATGTCGCGGACGACGACGACGTGGCCCTCGTCGCCGCGCAACGGGGTCGCGGCGAGCGCGACCGGGACGCTGCCGCCGTCGGCGCGTTCGAGCCGGCCGATCCGGCCGGTGGACCGCTCCCCCAGCGCGCCGAGCAACGGCTCGCCGGCCGCCGACGTACCCGCCAGCACCTCGACCACCGGGCGCCCGACGACGTCCGCCTCGGTCGCGCCGAGCAGCTCGCGGCCGGCGCGGTTGACGCCGGTGACGACGTTGCGGGCGTCGGTGGTGACGAGGCCGTCCCCGATCGAGTCGAGCACGGTCTCCAGCCGCCCGCGCAGCGCGGCCTCCTCGTCGGCCGCCCGGCGTAGCGACTCGTTGGACGCGGACAGTGACTCGGTCATCGCGTCGAACGTGCGCGAGAGCTGGCCGAGCTCGTCGGTGGAACGCACCTCGGTGCGGACGTCGAGGTCGCCGCGGCGGACGCGGGACGCGGCCAGCGTCAGCTGGGTCACCGGGCGCACGATGCGCCGGCCGAGCGCGACGGCGAGCAGGCCGACGAGCAGCGCGACGGCGACGGTGCCGAGGAACAGCGACGCGAGGACGCGGCGCTGCGTGCCGAGGATGACGTCGGACTCGGCCGAGAGCGCGAGGACCGCGACGAGGTCGCCGTTCTCGCTGCGGATCGCCTCGAAGCGGACGCCCGGCCGGACGCCCTCCGCGGTGAGCGAGACGCCGCCCAGCCCGCGCCGCGCGCCGAGGGTGTCGGTCACCCGCAGCCGCGCCAGCTCGCGATCGAGGACGGCGACCTGCGCGTCGGGGAGGCTGCTCGCGATCCGCCGGTCGGTACGGCCGTCGTCGACGTAGAGCGTGGCGCCGAAGCCGGTCGCGCGGCTGATGGCGGTGACGTAGTCGGCGTCGATGCGGGTGGCGTACACGGCCGCCGCGAACGGCTGCGTGGGTGAGGTGGGCTGGCCGACGTACTGCGGCGCGACGCCGAGCGCGACCAGTGACGGCTCGGAGCCGAGGACGACATCGAGGGTCGCGACCGAACGCTTGTCGGTGGCCTTGACGACCTCCTCCACGGCGCGGCTGGACCGCAGCGCGGTGATGGTAACGGGGTCGCTGAGGTTGACGAAGCGCGCGCCGCCGCGGATCGAACGGAGGCAGCCGCGGTCACGCGGGTTGCAGACGAAGCCGACGAACGTCGCCCGCGAGCGCGTCGCGTCCACCTGCCGGGAGCACAGCTGCGTCTCGTCGGTGCTGCACCGCGCGAGCACCTGGGCGAGCGAGAGCGAGGTCTGCTTCTCGTTGAGCAGCACGTCGACCTGGCCCGCGGCGACGTCGCCGAGGCGTTCGGTCGAGTCGCGGGCGAGGGAGTCGGTGGCGACGGAGCCGACGACGAGCGCGGTGCCGAGCGCGAGGCCGAGGACGCCGGCCAGGATCGCGGCGACGACCTTGGCGAGCAGGCTGTTCTCGACCAGCCGGACGACGAACGCGAGGGCGGCCAGCGACCCGACTCCGCGCAGGACGAGCAACGCGACGGCGTCTCTGGTGGAGGTCTGGGCCCGGTTCGCGAGCAGCTCGGCGGCGGCGTAGAAGCACATCGCGGCGACCAGCAGCGGCCGGCCGGGCCGCCGCGCCTTGGTCGAGAGGAAGGCCGCCAGCAACGCCGCCGCACCGGCTGCCGCGGCGGCCGGGCCGCCCGCGCCGAGCGGCACGACGATCGGCGCCATGGCCACGGTGGCTAGCCCGCTGAACCCGAGCCCGATGAGGAGGTAGCCGGCCGCCCTGACCCAGGCGAAGTCGTCGCCGCCCGTTCCCCCGAGCGCGGCGCCGGTGAAGCCATGCGCGGCCGCGAGCAGCAGGCCGCCGGAGACGAGGAAGCCGCGCGAGCCGCGCCGGAACGCCGCTGAGGCGCCGGCGCCGGCCAGCCCGAACGCCGCCGCCAGCGCAAGGAGCTGCACCGCGGCGACGAGCGCGAACGGTACCGCGGCGTCCATGCCGCCGATCGTACGGGCGGAGCGGGCGTCGCCGGGCGGGAACTACCGCTCGCGGCCCGCGGCGATCTCCTCGAGCGCGACGAGCGCGTCCCGTAGGTGCGCGACGCGGACGAGCGTGAGGCCCTCGGGTTTGGCGGCGTTGGCGTCGTCCCAGTTGCCGTCGGGGACGAGGAAGTGCTTCGCGCCGTGCTCCTTGGCGGCGACCAGTTTCTGCTGGATGCCGCCGATGGCGCCGACCGTGCCGTCGTCGTCGATCGAGCCGGTGCCGGCGATGACCTGCCCGCCGGTGAGGTCACCGGGCGTGAGGCGGTCGTAGATCCCGAGCGCGAACATCAGCCCGGCGCTCGGCCCGCCGACGTCCTCCAGGGCGATCTTGATGGGGAACGGCGGCTTCTGGTCGCCCTCGCGCAACCCGACACCCATCAGGGGCGCGCCGTCCCGGCCGGCCTCGCCGGCGCGGGTCTTGACCTCGACGGTCACGAGGGCGGCCTTGGCCCTCGTGTAGCCGACCCGTACGACGTCGCCCGGCTTGTGCTTGCGCATCAGCCGGCGCAGCGTGCAGACCGAGTCGACCTTGCTGCCGTCGATCTCGCTGATGACGTCGTCCTTCTTCAGCCCCGCCACGGCGGCCGGGCTGCCGTCGGTGACCTCGTCCACGGCGACCTGCGCGCGGACCGGCGTGCCGAGCTCGCAGAGCGCGGCGGTGACGGCGTGCTCCTGCGACTCCGTCATCTCGCGGCGGGTCTCCTCGTCGACCTCGTCCTCCGACTGGTCCGGCGGGAAGATGACCTCGCGCGGCACGACGGCGAACGACCGGTCGAACCACTTGCCGATCGCCTCGCCCAGGCTGAGCTGGGGGTAGACGTTGACGGTCGTGAGGTTCAGCTCGCCGCGCGCGGGGTGGTCCCGGCCGGCGGGGACCTCGATGAGCTGCTGGCCGCCGCTGGTGCCGAGCGTGTTGTACATGGGGCCGGGGCCGAGCCCGACGTAGGGCACCGGCAGCTGCGAGCCGCCCACCCCCAGCCCGAGGGCCAGCGAGATGGAGACCCCGAGCGTCGCGCCACGACTCGACATGCGCGAAACCCTAACCGGCGGCGCGTACGCTCCGCCCGACGGAAGGAGTCGCGCGCGGTGGAGGCACTGGACGCCGTCGCTCCGCTGGTCGCGGTGCTGGCGCCCGCCACGCTGGTGCTGCGCGACGCGGCGGCGTACGACCGTGCCCCGGTTGCGGCGGAGGTCCCGGTCCCCGGGGCGGAGCCGATGGCTGAGCGGGATGCTGAGCAGGCCGGCGCGGCGGACGCGGGCGGCGCGGGCGTAGCCGGCACCCTCGGGACGGGCGAGGCCCACGTGGCGGTGGCGATCGCCGAGAACGACCTGATCGCCCAGCGGCTCGCCGAGCCGGTCGGCGTGGGCGGTGGTGGCGGCGGCGTACGGACCGCGGTGGGCGCGGACGACGGCGGCTACGAGCGGGTCGAGCTCTCGCTGGGCATCGAGGCGACAGTGGTCGCCGAGGACTCGGTGCTGTCGGGGCTGCGGAACGTCGAACCGGACGAGCAGTCGGCGGTTCGGCGCCTGGCGGCGTTCGTGCTGCTGCTGGTGATCACGCTGGGCACCGCCGGGCTGGTCGCCGCGGTGATCTACAACGCCGTGTCGGTGTTCCGCTAGCGCGAGAAGAAGCCCATGCCACGCGGCTTGCCGTTCGACGGCGGCTCAGGCGCGGCCTCGTACGGCTCGCTCGGCACGGCGGCCATGGCCGGCTCGGGCGCCTCGGCGGCCTGGGCGGGGGCCTCGGCCGGCGGCGCGGGCGCCTCGACCTGCGGGGCGGGGGCCGCGGCGACCGCGACCGGAGCCTCTACCTGTGCGGCCTCGACCTGCGGTGCGGGCGCTTCGACCTGCGGAGCGGGCGCCGGCGCGGCGGGCTGGGCCTGCATGCTCATGTCGGGCATCGCGGGCAGCGGCGGCAGCGGCGCGAGCGGGGCGGGCGCGCCCTCGCCGGCCTGCACCTCGACGCGGTAGACGGTCTTGAACGCGAGCGCGACCTCGCTCAGCGCGTAGACCTTCGCGTCCTCGACACCCTCGACGTTGCGCAGGTGCTCGACGACGCGCACGGCCTCCTCGAGGGACTGCGTGCGGCGGAACTGCGCGCCACCGGAACCGGTGAAGAAGACGACGTGCTCCACGGTGAGGGTCCCCTCATGCTCGCTACGACCAGTGAGAAGGAGGTCGGCAGGTACCGGGCGCGGCTTGAGAAACGGCCCCGGTACGGAGGCGGGCCGCGGCGACGCCCGCCCAGCCGGACGCGCCGCGGCCCTGCCGGCAAGGCGTGGCGGACCCAGCCGCCCGTCCGCGCCGAACCCGTGTGACGAAAGCCTCTAAGCCCCCGGACACGGGCGTGCCACACTTCTGACGCGGATGAGGCGAAACCCTCGCGCTACTTCTCCGTTATCTGTGCAGGGTTCCCCAGACAGCCCCGGAACGAGGTCTACGTGACGACCCAGCCAGAGCTCCCCGAGGTCGCGGCGCTCCCCGCCCGGCCCGCGCTGTACGTTGCCCCGCCCCCGGTCGAGTCGGACGTCAACTTCGACGGCTTCGTGCGGGCGTACGAGGCGCGGTTGCGCCGCCTGGTGCTCCGCCGGATCGGCGACCTCGGCGACGCCGAGGAGATCACGCAGGAGACGCTGCTCCGCGCCTACCAGCACCGCGCGTCGTTCGGCACCGAGGACGAGCTGATGGCGTGGTCGACGGTCGTCGCCCAGCGCCTGGTCATCGACCGCGTCCGGGTCCGCGGCCGCTCGATCGCCGTCCCGGACGTCCCCGAGTCGGCGCGCGTCGGCCGCGACACCGCCGAGATCGTGGTCGCGCGGCACGAGGCGCGGGCCGCGCTGGAGTCGTTGGAGGCCATCCCGACCCGCCAGGCCGCGATCCTGTGGGCCCGCGAGGTCGAGGGGCTGCACTACGAGGAGATCGCCGAGCGGTTCGGGATCACCGAGCCTGCGGTCCGTTCGCTGCTGCACCGGGGCCGCAAGGCGCTCCGGAAGGAGTTCAAGGACCGCACCGGCTCGCTGCCGCTGAACGGCCTGGTGCCGTTCGCGCCGTGGCTGCTCGCGCTCAAGGCGGCCGGCAAGGTGCGCGGCGCCGCCAAGACGGTCACCAAGTCGTCGGTCACCGCCGCGGCGGCGCTGTCGATCAGCGCGCTCGTCGCCACGACCGGCCTCGGGCCGTTCGGCGGCGCGCATGACACCCGCACCACCGCACCGGTGAGCGTCGACGCGGACGACCGGTCCGCCGCGGCCGGTCGCGCGGTGGGTGAGGCCGGCGAGGCGGTCCAGCGCCGCACCGCCACCGCGGCCCGCACCCCCGCGGTCGCCCCGACCGACACCGCTCCGGGCGGCCGCCCGCTCACCTTCCAGGCCTGCATCCCCGGGATGACCGACAAGTGCATCCGCGGTGGCGAGGTCCAGTTCGGCGAGAAGGGCGGATACCTCCAGGTCGGTCCCGACCTGCCGGAGAACCCCGCCGACCTCGCCAACATCGTCATCCAGGACGAGCGGCTGGACTGCCGCGCCGTCCCCACGACCGCCGTCTCTCGTTGCACCCAGTACAGCGACCCCGCCCCGCTGACCCAGATCGGCGTTGCGAAGCCCGCCCCCGAAGGAGCCGTCCGATGACCCGCCGTTTGCTCGCCACCGCCAGCCTCGCCGCCGTCCTGACCGGCGGGTTCGTCGCGCTCGCCACGCCGGCGAACGCTCTGTGCGTCGGCGGCGAGAGCCAGCGCACCCCGGGCACGTACCACGGCCTCTGCGTGCTGCTCGACACCAACGGCGGATAGCACTGCCAGCACGCGGCCGACGGGGCGACGGCCGCGTGGAGAAACGCGCTCGACCAGGCGCGCCGGGTAACCGGCGCGCCTGACTGCTGCCCGGGGTAAGTGGCGCGGCGGGTCAGGCGGAGCGGGCGAGGTCGCGGCGGTCGGCCGCGTGCGCGGGGCGCGCGGGCTGCTGCGCGAGCACCCGGAGGGCGCGGGACCACTCCTCGACCGTCGTCGTGGGGTCGGCGGGGCGCGGCGGACGGCTTGCCCACGCGACCCAGATCAGCCCGAGGATCAGGGTGATCGGGATGGGGAGCAGGAACGCCACGGGACACCTTGCAGATCGTTCAACGGGGACGACTACGACACCACGATAGGACGCCCGTCAAATCCCCGGAAGGCCCGCGCCCTGGCTTCCGGCGCTGTCAGCGGCGGCGGCGACGCGCGCGGAGGACGGCCGCAGCGCCCAGCAGGGCGACCGTCGCGCCGGTCGCGCCGGCCGCCGCGCGGGTCGCGTCGCCGCGCGCCACCCGCCGCGCGCCGACCACGACGTGCTCGTCGCCGCCGAGCGCCAGCTGCGCGCGCAACGCCTCGGCGTTGCCGTACTCCGGGGTCCACCCGGCCTGCCGGAGCCGGTGGCCGGCGACGACCCACGGGTGGGCGACGTACGCCAGCTCGGAGGCGGGGGCACGGGTGACGCCGGCGCGGTGGAGGCGTTCCGCCGTCCCGAACGCGACCGCCGGCGGCAGCTCGATGCGGCGCTTGCCCGCGATCGCCTCGACGTCCGCCTGGGTGAGCCAGCCGTCGGGCGCGACGTCGTACGGGCCGTCGATGCCGGTCAGCGCGGCGACGACGCAGGCGGCCTCCAGGTCGGCGATGTGCAGGAACTGCCACAGCGGCGCGCTGCCCCGCACGACGAGCAGCCGCGGCGACTCGAAGTGCCGGGTGAGCACGCTGTCCGCGCCCTGGCCGCAGAGCGTTGCGGGGCGGAGCACCGCGACGGTGACGCCCGGGTCGGTGTGCCGGTGCGACTCGGCCTGCCGCTCGACCTCCACGAAGTCGCCGACCAGCGAGTCGTCGCGCAGCGCGCGCAACGGCGCGGTCTCGTCCAGCGGCACCGGGTTGTCCGGCAGCGCGCCGTAGACCATCGCGCTCGTCACGAGCGTGACGTGCCGCGCGCCCGCGGCGCCGGCGGCCTCGAGGACGTTGGCGGTGCCGCGGACGT
This sequence comes from Frankiaceae bacterium, assembly GCA_035536815.1. Taxonomy (GTDB): domain Bacteria; phylum Actinomycetota; class Actinomycetes; order BP-191; family BP-191; genus BP-191. Next base: position 6,274 of record DATLNJ010000115.1, on the reverse strand, counting down.
TGGCGGCGCGGCGTTCGGCCGGGGTGACGTCGGGGTGGTGCAGGCCGGCGAGGTGGACGACGGCGTCCACGCCGACCAGCTCGCGGGCGAGCAGCGGGTCGCGGACGTCGGCGGTCCGCCAACGGACGCTGCCCGCGTCGGGGCCGCGGTCGACGTCGATCGCGACGACGTCGCACCCGGCGGCGACGAGCCGCCGGACCACGCCGGCGCCGAGGCTGCCGGCCGCGCCGGTGACCGCGACGACCGCCGGCTCGTTCGCCGAGGGCCTAACGCCCCGCTGCGTCACACGCGCCCCCGCCCGGTTACCGTGATGGACATGACCGACCTGCCGTTCGGATTCTCCCCCGGCGGGGGGCCCGAAGACATCGCGGGCAAGATCCCGTTCTTCGCGGAGCTCCAGAAGCTCATGTCGTGGAGCGGTGGCCCGGTCAACTGGGACCTCGCCCGGCAGGTCGCCGTCGCCACCGCGGCGCCCGGCGACCGGCCGGTCACGGCGCCCGAGGCGGACGAGGTGCGCGACGCGCTGCGCCTCGCCGACCTGTGGCTCGACCCGTTGACGGTGCTGCCGTCGGGCGTCACGACGCCGGTCGCGTGGACCCGCGTGGAGTGGGTCGAACGCACGCTGGCCGGCTGGGCGACGCTCGTCGACCCCGTCGCGGCGAAGGTCGTGGCGGCGATGGGCGACGCGCTGCCCGAGGAGGTCCGCGCCCAGGCCGGGCCACTGGCCGGGATGATGGGGCAGGTCGGCGGGCTGCTGTTCGGCGGGCAGGTCGGGCAGGCGCTCGGCACGCTGTCCGGCGAGGTGCTGGGCTCGACCGACGTCGGCGTGCCGCTCGCGCCGGGGGCGGCGTTGCTGCCGGCGAACCTCGCGGCGTTCGGCGAGGGGCTCGAGGTCCCGGCCGCCGAGGTCCGCCTCTACGTCGCGCTGCGCGAGGCCGCGCACCAGCGGCTGTTCGGGCACGTGCCGTGGCTGCGCAAACACCTCGCGGCGGCCATCGAGGCGTACGCCGCGGGCATCTCCATCGACACGTCCTCGCTGGACTCCGCGATGGCGTCGATCGACCCGTCGAACCCCGAGAGCATGCAGGAGGCGCTGGGCGGCGGGCTGTTCGCGATCGAGCAGACGCCCGCCCAGCAGGCGGCGCTGGCCAGGCTCGAGGTCGCGCTGGCGCTGGTCGAGGGGTGGGTTGACGACGTCGTCGGCGAGGCCGCCGGGCAGCACCTGCCGAACGCCGCCGCGCTCGGCGAGACGATGCGCCGCCGTCGGGCGACGGGCGGGCCGGCCGAGCAGACGTTCGCGACGCTGGTGGGGCTGGAGCTGCGGCCGCGGCGGCTGCGCGAGGCGGCGACGTTGTGGCGCTGGATGCGCGAGCAGCGTGGGGCGGCCGCGCGGGACGCGGTGTGGGGGCACCCGGACCTGCTGCCGTCGGGTGACGACCTGTCGGACCCGGTGGGGTTCGTGCGCGGCGAGGGCGCTCAGGACGGGCCGGACGGGGTGGCCGGGCCGGACGGGGTGACGGGGCCGGACGCCGCAGGCGCGGAGTAGCCGGCGAGCAGCGCGCGGGTCCGCGGCCAGCCCTCCAGCCGCGGGTCGAGGTCCTTGATGGCCGTCGGGTCCGTGAGCCGGTGCCAGCCGGGGCCGACCTGCACGGCCTTGACCGGCGCGCGTTCGTGCAGCCAGTCCAGGCTCACGTCGAGCGTGGCGCCGTCCAGCCAGCCGGGTCTCGGCAGCCGTGCCGCGAGCCCGACGAGGCGGCCGTCGCTGCTCGGCAGCACGCCGGCCGGCCGGTCCTCGCAGGCGCCGAACAGCTTCCCGACCAGCAGCCCGGGCAGGTCGGGGGCGTCGCCGGCCGTGACCGCGCCGATCGTGGCGCCGGTGGCGGCGAGGGCGTCCAGGGCGGCGGCCGCGTCGCCGGGCGCCGGGATGGTCAGCACGGGGCCGGCTGCCGGTGCGTCGCCGGGGGCGGCGGCGACGTACGCGGTCACGCCGGCCAGGTCGTCGAGAACGTCGAACGCGTCGTCGAGCAGCGCGGCGGCGTACGCGGCGGGGTCCACGCCGGGGGGCGGCACGGCGCGCGGCACGAGGACGGCGGCGGCGAGGACGTACGCCGTCATCCGAGCTCGAGCTGCAGCCCGTCGGAGGGCGGCCGCGGCGCCGGGCGGGGCGGGGGCGGGGTGAGGTCGTCGGCGGAGCCGTCGGCCAGGTCGTCGTCGGGGTCGTCGCCCGGTTCTGCCAGGCCGGGGTGGGCGGCCTCGACGCCGAGCAGGTAGCCGCGGGCGCGTTCGGCCATCGGGTACGCCGCGACCAGGTCCCAGAACGCCGGCGAGTGGTCGGGCACGAGCAGGTGCGCGAGCTCGTGCACGAGGACGTAGTCGACGACCCAGTCGGGAAACTCGCGCATCCGGTGCGACAGCCGGATCGTGCGGTCGGCGGGGGTGCAGGAGCCCCAGCGGCCGCGCTGGTTGGTGACCCAGCGGACCGACAGCGGGCGGGCGCGGGCGTCGAGGTAGCGCCGGGACAGCGCGAGCGCGCGGCGGCGCAGCTCGTCGTCGCCGGCCGGCCGCTTCGCGTCCTTGGCGGCGAGCCGGGCCAGCATGGTCTCGACCCAGCGGTCCTCCTCGGCCTTCGACATCCTGGCCGGGATCAGGACGACGGTGCGGTCGCCGTCGCGGTACGCCGACACGGTGCGCCGCCGCCGCGCGCTGCGCCGTACCTCGACCGCCTCCGCCACCCCGCTACGGTAACCGTCGGCGTGTCGCGCGCAGCCGCCCGGCGCGCCGCGCGACTTTTTTTCCTCAACAGGCTCCGGACACCGTTTCCGCAGGTCAGCAGGTACGTCTGGGGATGAACGGCCAGTTGTCCACAGTGGCCTCGACAGTTCGTCCACAGCGACACTCCACCCGTTCCACACCCTGTCCCCAGCTCTGTCCACAGGCCTGGGGACGAGCGCGTTGACGCCGTGGGAACGCGGCTCGTACGTTCGTCACGACGAAGCCCCTCGGGGGCCGAGGCACCACCCGCAAGGGGAAGGCGAGTGGTGCCGAGGACTCCGGGGGGCTTTGCCGTCTCGCGGCGCGGGTGCGCGTCGGCCGGGTGCGTACCCGGCGGGTGTCAGGCTCCGGTGAACCGCGGCGCGCGTCGTTCGGCCTGGGCCGCCAGTCCCTCGCGCAGGTCGGCGCTGGCCATCGTGACCGGCTGCGCCAGGCCCTCCCAGTCGAGCGCCGCGTCGATGCTGTGGTGGCCGGCGTAGGCGAGCGCCGTCTTGGTCAGCCGCACCGCGATCGGCGCGCTGTCCGCGATGCCCCGCGCCGTGTCGAGCGCGTGCGCGACCACGTCGTCGGCGACGCCCGAAACCAGGCCGATGGCATTCGCCTCCTCCGCGCCGACCCGGCGGCCGGTGAGCAGCAGCTCGCGGGCGCGGGCGACGCCGACGACCTCGGGGAGCAGGTACGTCGCGGCCATCCCAGGGTGCATCCCGAGCTTGGCGAACGGCGCGGAGAACGTCGCTCCCGGAGCCGCGTAGCGGATGTCGCAGCCGAGCGCGAGGCAGAGGCCGGCGCCGACGGCGGCGCCGTTGACGGCGGCGATCACGGGCACGTCGAGCGTCCGCACGGACAGCCAGGCCCGGTAGAACGGCAGCATCCGGTCGCGCAGCGCCATGACGTCGAGGTCGGGCGACTCCCCGATCCACGACAGGTCGCCGCCGGCGCAGAACGCCGTTCCCTCGCCGGTGACGACGACGGCGCGCACGTCGCGGTCGGCCCGGATCGCCTCGACCGCGGCGACCCACGCGGCGGTGAGCTCGGCCGTCATGGCGTTGCGGCGGTCGGGGAGGGCGAGAGTGAGGAGGGCGACGCCGTCGCGGCGTTCCACGCGCAGGGGCGCGGTCGGTGCGGTCATGCCGGGCAGCCTACGGTCGCCGCGCCCGTCAGGCCGCGACGCGGACGCGGCGGGTCGTGAGGACCGTCGCCGTGACCGGCACGATGCCCGCCCTGGCGATGCCGAGGCGGTGGGCGGCCAGCCAGGACAGGTCGAGGATCGCGTTGCCGAACGGGCCGCGGTCGTTGATCCGCACGACGACGCACCGGCGCGCGTGGCAGACCTTGAGCCGGGTGCCGAACGGCAGCGTGCGGTGCGCGGCCGTCATGTCGCGCGCCGGGCGGAAGATCTCCCCGGAGGCGGTACGGCGGCCGGCGAACCCCGGGCCGTACCAGGTGGCGCGGCCGTGCAGGACGGGGCCGGCGACCGTACGGATCACCCAGCGGGTGCGCGGGCGGGTGGTGACCGCCCTGGCCGGCGCCGGGCGGCGCGCCGCCAGGCGGGTGGCCCTCGTGGTGCGGGTCGTCGCGGCGGGCCGGGCCGCGACCGGGCGCACGCCGAGCGGGCGGGTGAACGCGTGCGCGGCCAGCCCGGCCGTGGAGTCCGGGCGCACCGTCGGCGCGGCCAGGGCGCCGCTCAGGGCGAGCAGTCCAGCGGCGGCGTAGCGGGCGCGGCGGTGCAGGGCGGCGCGCCGTTCGGCGCGGGAGCCCGTGCGGACGCGGCCGGTGGGGATGTACTGGGCGGCGTACGGCAGGTCCAGCGGGTCGCGGGCGTGGTCGGCGCGGTGGCGGCCGGGTCGTGCGGCGCGGTGCCGGCCGGCGAGGGGTGCGGTGGCGCGCAGGGGGTCGGCCGCCGTAGCGCGGCCGCGCGGGAGTGAGGTCATGGGTGCGGTCCCTCGCGCCTACGAGGTGAGCTGACGGGCTCGGGAGCAACGCTCCCTACGGAGACCGGCCGACGGCCGGTGTCACGACTCGCCCCAGCGGCCCGGATGGCCGGGCCGTGGTGGGTCCCCCGGGCGCCTGTTGTGAGCGCCGCCGGTGCGGCGGCAGGGCGCTTCGGCGCGGTCTGCGGGCGCGTTCACCTCCGTCGGGTGCTTGCGGGAGTTCGCAGTGACGCTCCGCCGCCTCTACCCGATGCTTGCTGGCAGCAAACGCGATCTTGGTCCGGACGCCGGGTCGCGAATCACCCGAACGGGCGAACGTCCAGGCCTCAAGAGCCGAGGCCGAACGGGCCGACACACAGAACGTCCCCGCAACGCGCGGGGTCGTCGCACCGGACGAGGCGGGGGCCTCTCCGGCGCCAAGGCCACCGGGCCGCGACCGCGGCCCACGCTTCGACGCCTCACGGAGGTACCGCCAAATGCTCGACCCCACCCCCGACACCGCGCCGGCCTGGCGCGCGTCGCGCGCGCTGCGCCGTGGCGCCGGCACGCTCGGCGCCGCCGTCGTGCTCGCCACCGTCGGCCCCGCGATCGCGAACGCGGCCGGCGCCGACGTCGGCAACCCGGTCGCGGTGGCGATGCGCGCCTCCGGCAAGAGCCTGGCGTCGGCGTTCAGCACCGCGGACGACGAGGCGAACCCGTGCGTCACGCCGAGCACCGAGCCGACCGACGTCACCGCGTCGCCGTCGGTGGAGCCCTCGGCCGAGCCGTCGGTCGACCCGTCGGCCACGCCGTCCGCCGAGCCCGCCGAGACGACGAGCAGCAGCCCGGACGAGGGCGTCTCCGGCGACCCGTCGAGCGCACCGACCGAGCTGCCTACCGAACCGGCCGACTGCGGCGACGACGAGGAGGCCACGCCGTCGCCCAGCGAGTCGCCGAGCGAGTCCCCGGCCGAGGAGCCGGCCGAGGAAGAGGCCGCGGAGAGCAACCACGGCCAGATCGTCTCGACGGTCGCCAAGTGCGCGCCGCGCGGCAAGGACCCGCTGCTCGACGTCGAGGGCGCGCCCGCGAACCACGGCGGCTACGTCAAGGTCGCCGCGCACGGCGACACGCTGACGCTCCCCTGGGGCACGTACGACCTCTCGACGCAGGCCGGCGCCGACGACCTCTGCGCGTCGCTCGAGGCGGCCCGCGCCGACCTCGCCGACGAGGAGGCCGCGGCCAAGGCCAAGAAGGGCAAGGCCGACAAGGCCGAGAAGGCCAAGGGCGGCCGACCCGACAAGGCCGGCAAGGGCAGCGGCAAGGGCGGCGGCGGCAAGGGGCACGGCAAGCGCTGACCCGCAGCCCGCACGACTCGCACGACTCGCGCGACCCGCACGACCCGCACGACCCGCACGACGGCACCACCAGGTACGACCGCGCGGCCGGCTAGGTGTACTGACCCGAGAGGTTGGTGACGCGGCTCGCGGGTGGGCGACCGCCGAGGGAGGTGTGGGTGCGGTGATGGTTGTAGATGTGCAGCCAGCGGCGCAAGGCGGTGACGCGGGCGCGTTCTGAGGTGTACTCGCGGACGT
>DATLNJ010000114.1:0-2721 GCA_035536815.1 Frankiaceae bacterium | reverse complement strand
CAGCGGCCGCGCGACGCGGTGTGGCCGGGCGGCAGCTGCCGACTGGCCGGCTCACGTTGCTGTTCACCGACATCGAGGGCTCGACCCGGCTGCTGCAACTGCTGGGTCCCGCGTACGGCGAGCTGCTCGCGCGGCACCACGCGGTCATCCGGGGAGCGATTGCCGAGCACTCCGGTGACGAGGTCGAGACGGCGGGGGACGCCTTCTTCGTCGTCTTCGACCGGGCAACCGACGCGGTGTGTGCCGCGGTCGCGATACAACGCGCGCTGGGCGCTGCGATGGCCGGCACACCGGCGCCATTCCGCGTGCGGATGGGGCTGCATGCCGGCGACGTCGCACTCGACTCGACCGGGTACGTCGGGATGCCGGTGCACGAGGCGGCCCGAGTCGCGGCGGCGGCGCACGGTGGCCAGGTGCTTGCGTCGGACGCGGTACGCGCCGCAGCTGAGGACCTGCCCGCCGGGATTGCCTTCGACGACCTCGGCGAGCACGCGTTGCGGGACATCGTCGAGCCGATTCAGCTGTTCCAGGTTGCGCATCCCGACCTCGCGACGGATTTCCCGCCGCCGCGGACCGAAGGCTCCGCGCGCCACAACCTGCCTGCGGCCGTGTCGAGTTTCGTGGGGCGCGACCGCGAGGTCGCCGAGGTACGTGCCCTGGTCGCCAGTTCGCGACTCGTCACCGTGACCGGGACCGGTGGCCTGGGCAAGACCCGGATTGCGGTGCACGCCGCGGCGGCCTCACTCGCCAGGTTCCCGGCCGGCACGTGGTTCGTCGACCTCACCACGTCCTCGTCGACGCAGGACGTTGTCACGGCGATTGCGCGCACACTCGACGTCCCCCAGGTGACGTCGACCGCATCACTTGCCGCTATTGCGCGCCACATCGGGTCGCGCAGGGCGCTCCTCGTACTGGACAACTGCGAGCAGGTCCTCGCCGGCGTCGCACTCGCCGTAGACAGCCTGCTTTCGCGGTGTCCCGCGCTCACCGTCCTTGCGACGAGCCGCGAGCCGCTCGGCGTGACCGGCGAGACCGCATGGCGCCTCCCGGTGCTCGCGGTTCCTGCGCCGCCCGTCGAACGCGCGGAGGACCTGCTCCGCTTCGACGCGGTTCGTCTGTTCGTGGAGCGGGCCCGCGCGGCGGACACCGCGTTCGTCCTCGACGAGCGCACTGCAGGGCCGGTCGCGCGCGTCTGCCGGCAGGTCGACGGCATTCCGCTGGCGCTGGAGCTCGCCGCGGCTCGGCTGCAGGCCCTCTCCCTCGAGGACCTGGCGCAGCGCCTCGACGAACGCTTTCGCATCCTCCGGTCGACCGACCCGACCGCGGCGGCCCGGCACCAGACGCTCGAAGCGACACTTGACTGGAGCCACGACCTGCTGACGGCGGACGAGGCAACGGTGTTTCGTCGGCTCGCGGTGTTCCCCGGCGACTTCTCGCTCGACGCGGCGGACGCGATCGCGTCGTTCGACGTTGGTGACGGCCTTGAGCAGCTTGCACAGCTGGTCCGTAAGTCGCTCGTCGTGACGGGCGGCGGTCGCTACCGGATGCTGGAGACCATCCGGGAGTACGCACGCCGCAGGCTGGAGGCGGCCGGCGAGGTTGCAGACGCCCGCAAGCGCCACGCCGAGTGGTACGTGAGCCTCGCGGAGACGGCGGAGCCGGCGCTGCGCGGCGGCGGCAACGTCGAGTGGCGCCGACGGCTGGCCGCGGAGAACGACAACCTCGACGCCGCGATGGATTGGTCGCTCGCCTGCTCCGACGGCCACCAAGCGCTGACGATCGCGGGGAGCGTCTGGTGGTCCTGGGTGGGGTCGCCGACGGAGGCAGCGGGGCTGGCGTGGCTCGACGCCGCGCTGAACGCCACACCCGTGGAGCCGAGATACGCGCGTGTGAGCGGCGCGATAGGCCACAACCTGCTGTCCAACACGCAGGGCCGGCCGCAGCGGTTCGTCGACGAAGCCGTCGAGCTCGCGACGCGGCAGCCCCCCGACCCACACACGAACTGGTGCCTGCCGTGGGCGCTGACTCAGCGCGCGGCAGCAAGCTCGTCTGCGGCCGACCCGGCCGCCGTGCTGCCGGCCTACGAGCACGCGGTTCGCGTCGCGCACGAGCACGGCCACCCACTGGGTCTCGGCTTTGCGCTCGCCGAGTACGCGGTCGCCCTCGAACGAGCCGGTCGGCACGACGAGGCGGTGAAAGCCGTCGACGAGGCGGTCGCGCACACGCGGCGGTTGGGAAGCGGGCTGGGAATCAGCAGGGTGCTCGCGTACTACGTCGTCGGTGTCAGCCGCGACCGCGGCGACGACCCGCGAACCAAGCGCGCGACGTGCGAGGAGCTCGTGTCCGTCGCTGCCGAGGCGGGTGACCGCATGGTGCTGTTCCTGGCGCTGATGACACTCGCCCACGCAAGTGCGGCCGACGAGGATGCCGTGCGTGCCTACGGCTACGTGGGTCGCGCTCTCGAGGTGGCGGCCGAGCTGCACTCCAACGAGCTGCGCGGCGAGGCGCACTTCGCGATTGCATGGTGGGAACATCGCCGTGGTGACGTGCGCGCGTCATCCGCGAGATGCAACGAGAGCCTGAGTCGGTTCGCTGCTGACGCGCCGCACAGCGCGGGCCGGCTGCTACCGCTCGCGGCGCTCCTTGCGCACAGCCAGGGCGACGCCCAACGGGCTGCGCGCCTTATCGGCGCCGCGGCGGCCCACCCGCTCGACAAGGACT
>DATLNJ010000113.1:0-10224 GCA_035536815.1 Frankiaceae bacterium | reverse complement strand
GTCATCGCCGACTTCGAGACGACGGAGCGCATGCTGCGCTACTTCATCCAGAAGGTGCACCGCAGGCGTCACTTCGCCAAGCCGCGCATCGTCGTCTGCGTCCCCAGCGGGATCACCGGCGTGGAGCAGCGCGCGGTGAAGGACGCCGGCTACCAGGCCGGCGCGCGCAAGGTCTACATCATCGAGGAGCCGATGGCCGCGGCGATCGGCGCCGGGTTGCCCGTCCACGAGCCGACCGGCAACATGGTCGTCGACATCGGCGGCGGGACCACCGAGGTCGCGGTCATCTCGCTCGGCGGCATCGTCACGAGCCAGTCGATCCGCACCGGCGGCGACGAGCTGGACAGCGCGATCATCTCGTACGTGAAGAAGGAGTACTCGCTGATGCTCGGCGAGCGCACCGCCGAGGAGATCAAGATGGCGATCGGCTCGGCGTTCCCCGCGCCGGACGAGCCGCACGCCGAGATCCGCGGTCGCGACCTGGTCTCCGGCCTGCCGAAGACGATCGTCGTCAGCGCCGAGGAGATCCGGAAGGCGATCGAGGAGCCGGTCAACGCCATCGTCGACGCGGTGAAGACGACGCTCGACAAGTGCCCGCCGGAGCTCTCCGGCGACGTCATGGACCGCGGCATCGTCCTCACCGGCGGCGGCGCGCTGCTCAAGGGCCTGGACGAGCGGCTGAAGCACGAGACCGGCATGCCGATCCACATCACCGACAACCCGCTGCACTCCGTGGCGATGGGCTCCGGCAAGTGCGTCGAGGAGTTCGAGGCGCTGCGCCAGGTGCTCATCTCGTCTCCGCGCCACTAGGGCGTGGCTGGCGGGACCCGGCCGGCTGGTCCGGTCGTGGCGCGGCCGGGCACCCCCGCCGCGGACGGCGTCCGGTGGCGGGGCTGAGCGATGTACCGGGACTCACGGAAGACGCGGGTCGTCCTCGCGTTGCTCATCCTCACGTCGTTCACGCTGATCACCGTCGACTACCGCGCCGGTGACGGCACCGTCCTTCGCGGGCTGCGCACGGCGGCGGCGGCGGTGTTCGGGCCGGTGCAGCGGGGCGTGACCAACGTCGTCCGCCCCATCGGCAACGCGCTGTCCACCCTCGGCGACCTCGGCAGCCTCAACGACCAGGCGGCCGAGCTGCGCGCGGAGAACGCCGAGCTGAAGAACCAGCTGCACCAGCTCGACGACCTGCGCCGCGAGAACGACGAGCTGCGCCGGCTCAACGGCCTCACCGCCCGCGGCGGGTACCAGACGGTCCGCTGCCGCGTGGTCGCCGTCGGCCCGCACAACTTCGAGTGGACGGCGACCGTGGACTGCGGCGCCGGCGACGGCATCGAGGTCGACCAGACCGTGCTCAACGCCGACGGGCTGGTCGGCAAGGTGGTCAAGGTGGCGCCGTTCACCGCGCAGGTGCTGCTCGCCGCGGACCCGGAGTTCACCGTCATCGGCCGGCTGGCCGGCCACGGCACCTCCGGGCCGGTCACGGGGAACGGCCTGCAGCCGATGGAGATGCACCTGCTCGAACCCACCGCGGAGGTGACCGAGGGCGAGGCGATCGTCAGCCAGGGCGTGCAGGGCGGCATCGTCGCCGGTGTGCCGATCGGGGTCGTGAGCCACGTGAGCACGGAGCGTTCGGTGCTCACCCGCAAGGTGTCGGTGAAGCCGTTCGTGCGGTTCGGGGCGCTGGACGTCGTCGCGATCGTGGTCGAGCCGCCGCGCAAGGACCCGCGGGACTCGCTGGTCCTCACGCCGACGCCCACGCCGTCCCCGTCGCCGACCCTCGCGCCGCCGGCCTGCCCGACGCCGTCGCCGCTCGCCGGCGGACCGCCGCCGAGCCCGTGCCCGACCGCGAGCCCGTCACCGACGCCGGCGCCGCCGCGCACGTTCGGCCCGCCGTCGCCGTCCCGGTCCCCGTGACCCGGCGCTACCCGCGCGGGGCCGCGTAGTGCCCGCGAACCGGCTCGCCGTCATCGTGCTGTCGATGTTCACCGCGCTGCTGCTGCAGGTGAGCGTGCTCGGGCGGCTGTCGTTCCTGGGCGCCAAGCCGGACCTCGTGCTCGTCGCGGTGATCTGCTTCGCGCTGGCCGACGGTCCTGGCGTCGGGATGGGCGCCGGCTTCGGCGTCGGGCTGGTCGCCGACCTGCTCGGCCACCACACGCTCGGGCTGCTCGCGCTGGTGTTCTGCGTGGTCGGCTACGCGGCCGGCGTGATCCGCTCGTACTTCGACCGGCTGTCGACGTTCACGCCGATGCTCGTCGTGGGCGGGCTGAGCGCGGTGGCCGTGCTGATGTACGCCGCGCTGGGCGCGCTGCTCGGCGACCCGCGCATCTCGGAGGAGCCGGTCGTCCGGTCGCTGCTGCTGACCTCCTTCTATGATGTGGTTCTCACCCCGTTCGTGTTCGCGGCGGTGACGGCGCTGCGCGGGCGTCCGGATGAACGCCCTTGAGAGGTCCGGCATGAGTGACCGCACCCGGCTCCGGCTGGCCGTGCTCCAGCTGCTCGTGCTGACGCTCGTCGGAACGCTGCTCGCGCGACTCTGGTACCTGCAGGTGCTGGCCGGCGAGCAGTACGAGCGGATCGCCGCCGACAACGGCCGCGGCACCATCGCCGAGCGCGCCACCCGCGGCCGGATCCTCGACGACATGGGCCGCCCGCTGGTCGTCAACCGCACCAGCCTGGTCGTCTCGGTCAGCAACGCCGAGCTGGAGAAGCTCGAGGACGACGGCGCCGCCGTGCTGCAGCGCCTCGGCAAGCTGATCAAGGTCAAGCCGAGCGTGCTCAAGCAGGAGATCAAGCCCTGCCCCTCCTGGCAGGAGCGGCAGGAGCAGAAGATCACCGTCTGCAACAACGGCTCCCCGCTGCAGCCGGTCCCGGTGGCGACGGACGTCACGACGGACGTCGCGTTCCACATCATGGAGCACCGCGAGGACTTCCCGGGCGTGGAGGCGAAGGCGGTCGCGGTGCGGGCGTACCCGCACGGGACGCTGGCGCCGCACGTGTTCGGCTACCTCGGCCGGATCGCCGCCGACGAGATCGGTAAGGGCAAGTACGACAAGGGCTACGACCCCAACGACCTCGTCGGGCGCGGTGGTGTCGAGGAGGTCTACGACCGCGACCTCAAGGGCGAGTCCGGGCTGCAGACGGTCGCCGTCAACCGGCACGGCCGGCAGACCCGCGTCCTGGAGACCCGCCCGCCGCGCCCGGGGAACGACCTCGTCCTCTCGCTCGACCTGAACGTCCAGAAGACCGCGGAGAAGGCGCTCGCCGACTGGATGGCGTTCGCCCGCCGGACGCCGGACAAGAACGGCGTCCGCAAGGCGCCGAGCGGCGCGGCGGTCGTGGTGGACGTCAAGACCGGGCGGGTCGTCGCGCTCGCGAGCAACCCGACGTTCGACCTGTCCCGGTTCGGCGCGCGCATCCCGGCGAAGGAGTACGAGCGGCTGTTCGGCGAGAAGGCGGGCGACCCGATGGTGTCGCGCGCCGTGCAAGGCCTGTTCGCGCCCGGCTCGACGTTCAAGCTGGTGTCCACCGCGGCGGCCGTCGAGGCGGGCCGGGCGCCGTTGCAAGGCACCTACAACTGCCCGGGCGCCCTGCGCGTCGGCAACTCGATGAAGAGCAACTTCGAGGGCCGGGGCATGGGCCCGATCAACTTGTTCACGACGCTCGTGGAGTCGTGCGACACCGTCTACTACCAGTTCGCGATGGACGAGTGGTACGCCGACCAGGCGCGCATCGAGCGGGGCGAGAAGCCGCGCGAGGTGCTGCAGGAGATGGCCCGCGACTTCGGCTTCGGGTCGCCGACCGGGATCGACCTGCCGGACGAGCGGGCCGGGCTGATCCGCGACCGCGGGTCGTTGCGCAAGTCGTGGGAGGCCGACAAGGACCGCCTCTGCAAGCTCGCCACCGACCCGAGCCAGACGCCGTACCAGCAGGCGATCGCGCGGGAGAACTGCCTGGAGGGCTGGCGGTACCGGCTCGGCAGCGCGGCCAACGACTACGTGGGCCAGGGTGACGTGCTCGTCACGCCGTTGCAGATGGCGATGGCGTACGCCGCGCTGGCCAACGGCGGCACGCTGTACTCGCCGCGGGTCGCGAAGGCGGTCATCGGGCCGGACGGCAAGGTGGTCAGGCACGTGAAGCCCAAGGTCGTCCGCGAGCTGGTCAAGGGGCCGGACCCCGTCGTGGGGGCGGAGACGCTGCGCTACATCGCCAACTCGCTCGCCGCGGTGCCGACGCAGGGCACCGCGCGCGGCGCGTTCGCGGCGTACCCGTACGGCCAGGTGCCGATCGCCGGCAAGACCGGCACCGCCGAGGTCTACGGCAAGCACGACACGTCGTGGTTCGCGTCGTACGGCCCGGTCGCCGACCCGCGCTACGCGATCGTCGTCATGGTCGAGCAGGCCGGCACCGGTGGCAGCGTGGCCGCGCCGGCCGTCCGCCAGATCTGGGACGGCATCTACGGGCTTGAGGGCCACCGGGCGGCGTTCGCCGGCGGGGAGCCGCCGACCGCGCTGCCGAAGATCGCCGCCGACGGCACCATCACCCGGCCGAAGCTGCCCGCGCGGCCGCCGGCCCAGCCGCAGCAGGCGGGCGTCGCGCTGCCCGCGCCCGACCGGCGGAGGGCCGGCCGGTGAGCGGCGCCACGGAGTGGACGACGCCCCGGGCGTCGCCGGTCCCGCTGAGCCAGCGGGAGTCGTTCAGGGAGAAGGCGTTCCAGCGCGAGTCGCCGCTGCGCCGGCTCGACTGGATCACGGTGATCTGCGCGCTCGCCCTCTCCTCGCTCGGCGCGCTGCTCGTCTGGTCCGCGACGCGCAACAACCTCGAGGCGAACGGCCTCGACCCGGCGACGTTCCTCAAGCGGCACGTCCTCAACGTCCTCATCGGGCTCGCGCTCGGCGCGGTGGCGGCGCTCATCGACTACCGGATGCTGCGGGCGTACGCGCCGGTCGTCTACATCGCCTCGGCGATCGGCCTCCTCGCGGTGCTGTCGCCGCTCGGGCGGGAGATCAACGGCGCGCAGTCGTGGATCGTGCTAGGCGGCGGGTTCCAGATCCAGCCGTCGGAGTTCGCCAAGGTCGCGCTGGTCGTGGGCATGGCGATGATCCTCGGCGAGAAGCGGGACAACGAGACCGAGCCGCGCGACGGCGACGTGCTCCTGGTGCTCGCCATCGCGGCGGTGCCGATGCTGCTGATCCTGCTGCAGCCCGACTTCGGCACGATGATGGTCTTCGTCTTCACGATCCTCGGCGTGCTCGCGGTGTCGGGGGCGCCGACCCGTTGGGTCGCCGGTCTTGTCATGGCGGGCGTGCTCGCCGGGTGGGGCATCCTGCACTTCGACCTGCTGAAGCCGTACCAGGAGAAGCGGCTGACGGCGTTCGCCAACCCGGACGCCGACCCCAGGATGACCGGCTACAACGTCACCCAGGCCAAGGTGGCGATCGGGTCGGGCCGGGTCACGGGCAAGGGGCTGTTCCAGGGGACGCAGACGACCGGCCAGTTCGTGCCCGAGCAGCAGACCGACTTCGTGTTCACGGTGGCGGGGGAGGAGCTCGGCTTCGTCGGCGCCGGGGGGATCCTGCTGCTGCTCGGCATGATCCTGTGGCGCGGCACCCGAATAGCCATGAACGCCGGCGACATGTTCGGGTCGCTGGTGGCCGCGGGCGTCGTGTCGTGGTTCGCGTTCCAGTCGTTCGTCAACATCGGGATGACGCTCGGCATCATGCCGGTGACGGGGCTCCCGCTGCCGTTCGTGTCGTACGGCGGGTCGGCGATGTTCGCGAACTTCCTGGCGATCGGCCTGCTGTGCAACGTGAAGATGCGCAGCAACGCCTGGGACTGACGCCCGGCGTACGGTGGCGGCATGCCGCCGCTGCGCGTTCGGCCCAGGACGTTCGTCTGGGCGAACCCGCTCGGGCTGGCGGTCATCTCGGTCGTCAACGCGCGGCTGTCGCCGTGGTTCCTGCTCGGCGTGCCGTTCTTCCTGTGGTCGGCGTACGCGCTGCGCCGTACCGGGACGGTCGCCGACGACACCGGGCTCACGGTGCACAACGGTTTCCGCGTGCACCGGGTGCCGTGGGCGGACGTGGCGATGCTGCGGCGGTGGGTGTACGGCGTCCGCGCCGTCCGCCACGACGGCACCGCGGTCACGCTGCCCAACGTCGAGTGGCGCGCGCTCGTGCCGGACGCCTTCGTCAGCGCGCGGTCGGTGCAGGCGGTCGCGCTACGCGCCAGGGCCGCCGGGCACGAGGTCGGGATCGAGCGCGCGACGCTCTGACGGGTTCCCGCGCGGCCCGCGCGCGTCAGCGTTCGAAGCCCTTGGCGCACCCGTTGGCGAACACGAACTGCCGCGCGTGCCCGAAGTCGCCGCGCCGAGCGCGGGTGGTGATGCGACCGGTCATGTCACGCAGGTCCGGGTGCCGGGCGGCGAGCCGGTCGAGCGCGCGCAGGGTGGCCCTGGTCGAGGCCGCGTCCCCCTCGTCGTCGACGAGCTGCACCGTCCAGGAGCAGAGGGCCCCGAACCGCGTGAAGAACCGCGCGTCTTCCTCGGTGAACCAGCTGTCCCGCGCGAGCACCTCGACCTTCGCCCAGAGGAACTCCGGAGTCTGCACGTAGCGGTCCGGCCACGTGACGTCCGCCTGGGCGCGTTCGAGCATCGGCAGGAACGTCTCGCGGGACGTCCCGTCACCGCGCCAGTCTTCGGACTTCGCGCTCGGGGTCGGGCTCGCGGTCGGGGTCGCGGTCGCCGAGGTGCTCGCGAGCGGGCGGACCGACGTCCCGGGCGCGCCGGGTGCGGTCGCCGCGACCGTGCCGACGGCGACCGCGACGGCGACCGCCGCGCCGGCCGTGACCGGCAGCACGGGGAACCGGCGGTGCGCGGCCTGCTCGCGCAGCCAGGCGTACGTCGCCGGGTCGGGGTCGACGGGGGCGACGGCCAGCGTCGCGCGGGTCCGGAACTCGTCGGGGGTCATGCGTCCTCCTCCTGCAACCGGGTGCCCAGCCGGGCCAGCCCGCGTGACGTGTAGCCCTTGACCGAGCCGACCGAGCAGCCCATGACGTCGGCGGCCTGGGCCTCGGTGAGGTCGCCGTAGTACCGGAGGACGACGGCCTCCCGCTCGCGGCGGGGGATCGTGCGCAACGCGCGGACGAGCGCGTCGCGCTCGACGGTGGCGTACGCGGCGTCGGCCTGGGCGGAGCGGTCCGGGCGGGGCGCGTGGCGCTGCGCCACGAGCCGGCGGCGCAGGGCCGACCGGCTCAGGTTGACCACCGTCTGGCGCAGGTACGCGAGCGCCTTGTTCTGGTCGCCGATCCGCCGCCACGAACGGTGCACCCGCAGGTACGCGTCCTGGACGACGTCCTCGCAGGACTGCGGGTCGTCGAGCAGGAGCGCGGCGAGCCGGACCAGCGAGCGGTAGTGCGCCGCGTACAGCGCGCCGAGCGCCTCGTCCGCGTCGCTCACCCGCACCCGCCCCGTCCCGATCGCCTCGGTCATGACGGGTTGGACGCCTGGGTGCGCCGGAAGGTTGTGATGCGGCGCCTCACGTCTCGCCGACCGAACCGCAGCGGACCGCCGCGCGGCCGCCGTACCCGGGCGGCGGCCGCCGGGTCGCGGACCAGGTGCGGGTCGCGGTGCCGTCAGCGACCAGCCGGCCGGCGGTCAGCCGGTAGTAGCGCAGCGCCCCGCGGAACCGGTCGCCCTCGCGGTGGACGGTCAGCCGGTGGACGCGGCCATCCCGGCAACCCCAGCTCCGGGTACGGCCGGGGACGCGCTCGGCTTGCAGGGTGCCGGGGACCACGGTCAGCCGGTCGCCGGCGAGGGTGACGAGGCCGTAGTGGCGGGCCGAGACCGTCGTCCCGAGCAGCACCGCCACCTCGGCCGCGCCGTCGCCGTCGACGTCGGCGGACCCGGCGACCTCCTGCGCGTCGTTGAACCCCTCGCCCGGCGGGTACCACGCGACCCGCTCGGCGCCGGTAGCCAGCAGCACCCGCACGCCGAACCGCCAGGTGTCCGCCGCCCGGTCGCCGGACTCGACCAGCGCGACACGGTCGGGCGCGCCGTCCCCGTCTACGTCGGCGACGAGGGCCGGGCCTTCGGCGGCGACCGGGGCCGGGGAGGCGGTCGCGGGGGGTCGCGCCGCGGGCGGCGGATCGCGGCGGGGCGGTACGTCGCGCGTCACGACCCACGCGGCGGCCGCGGCGATCGCGACCACGGCGACCGTCGCGACGGTGACGTCGCGGCGTTCGGTGCGCCCTGGCGGTGCGGTCATGGCGCCTCTCCGGGGGCCGGGCGTCGGGGGAGGAGCGTACGGCGGTCAACGGCGTCCCGTACGCTGGGAGACGCCATGGACTCCCTCTTCCCCCGGCTCGAGCCGCTGCTGCCGCGCGTCCAGAAGCCCGTCCAGTACGTCGGCGGCGAGCTGAACGCGCAGGTCAAGGACTGGGACGCGGCCGACGTCCGCTGGTGCCTGATGTACCCGGACGCGTACGAGGTGGGGCTGCCCAACCAGGGCGTCATGATCCTGTACGAGGTGCTCAACGAGCGGCCCGGCGTGCTGGCCGAGCGCACGTACGCCGTGTGGCCGGACCTCGAGGCGTTGATGCGCGAGCACGACGTCCCGCAGTTCACGGTGGACGCGCACCGGCCGGTGAAGGCGTTCGACCTGCTAGGCGTCAGCTTCTCGACCGAGCTCGGCTACACGAACCTGCTCAACGCCCTCGACCTGGCCGGCATCCCGCTGGCGGCGGCCGACCGCGGGCTGGACGACCCGGTCGTCGTGGCGGGCGGGCACGCCGCGTTCAACCCCGAGCCGATCGCGGACTTCGTGGACTGCGCGGTGCTCGGCGACGGCGAGCAGGTCGTGCTGGAGATGACCGAGGTCGTCCGGTCGTGGAAGGCCTCGGGGGGCAGCCGCGAGGACCTGCTGTACCGGCTCGCCACCGAGGTGACCGGCGTCTACGTCCCGCGCTTCTACGACGTCGAGTACCTGCCGGACGGCCGGATCAAGCGGGTGCATCCCAACTGCGCCGGCGTGCCGTTCCGCGTGGCGAAGCGGACCGTGATGGACCTCGACGAGTGGCCGTACCCGAAGCAGCCGCTGGTGCCGCTGGCCGAGACGGTGCACGAGCGGATGAGCGTGGAGATCTTCCGCGGCTGCACCCGCGGCTGCCGGTTCTGCCAGGCCGGCATGATCACCCGCCCGGTCCGCGAACGCTCCATCACCGGCATCGGCGACATGGTCGAACGCGGCCTCGCCGCGACCGGGTACGAGGAGGTCGGCCTGCTGTCGCTGTCCAGCGCCGACCACTCCGAGATCCAGCCGATCGCCAAGGGGCTGGCCGACCGGTACGAGGGCTCGCAGACGTCGCTGTCGCTGCCCTCGACGCGGGTGGACGCGTTCAACATCGACCTGGCCAACGAGCTCACTCGCAACGGCCGGCGGACCGGCCTCACGTTCGCGCCGGAGGGCGGGTCGGAGCGGCTGCGCCGCGTCATCAACAAGACGGTGACGAAGGAAGACCTGATCAGGACGGTCACGACGGCGTACGCCGGCGGCTGGCGCCAGGTGAAGCTCTACTTCATGTGCGGCCTGCCGACCGAGACCGACGAGGACGTGCTCGAGATCGCGTCGCTGGCCAAGAAGGTCATCGCCAAGGGGCGTGAGGTCTCCGGCCGCAACGACATCCGCTGCACCGTGTCCATCGGTGGCTTCGTACCGAAGCCCCACACACCCTTCCAGTGGGCCGCCCAGCTCGACCACGAGACGACCGACGAGCGGCTGCGCAAGCTGCGCGAGGACGTCCGGGCGGACAAGAAATTCGCTCGCGCGATCGGCTTCCGCTACCACGACGGGAAGCCCGGGATCATCGAGGGACTCCTCTCCCGCGGCGACCGGCGCGTGGGCCGGATCATCGAGGAGGTGTGGCGTGACGGCGGCCGGTTCGACGGCTGGAGCGAGCACTTCTCCTACGACCTCTGGATGGCGGCCACCGAGGTCGGCCTCGCCGGCACGGGCCTCCACCTCGACTGGTTCACCACTCGCGAGCGGGCGTACGCCGAGGTGCTGCCCTGGGACCACTTGGACTCCGGTCTCGACAAGGACTGGCTGTGGCAGGACTGGGAGGACGCCCTCGATCCCGACTCGGTCGACATCGAGGACTGACGCTGGACTCCCTGCTACGACTGCGGTGTCTGCCCCGAGCTGGGCACCGACATCCAGATCGGCCCTA
>DATLNJ010000112.1:0-25486 GCA_035536815.1 Frankiaceae bacterium | reverse complement strand
TGCGTGGCGTTGCGCTGGGCGTAGTCGCGGTGGCAGTTGTTCATCAGGACGTGCGTCTCCTTCGCCTGCGCGGCCAGCTCCTCGATCCTGGGCGCCCACGTGCGCAGCTCCTGCTCGGAGTACAGGTACGCGAACCGCCGCTGCACCGACCCGGACTCCCACTCCGCGTCGTTGTGGCCGTGGAAGCGCACCACGGCGAGGTCGCCGCTGGTCGCTGCCACCACCGGCGGGATCGACGAGGTGAACCCCTGCGGCATGTCCACGCAGACGTACGCGAGGCCGTACGACGCCAGGAAGTCGAGCGACTCCGCCTGGTTCTCCTCGCTCATCCACGTCTTGTTGCGGAACTCGACGCAGATCGGCACCGGGGCGCAGCGTTCCTTGCACTCCAGGACGTACGCCTTGTTCTTCTTGCCGATCGGGAACCACTGCGGGAACTGGAACAGCAACGCCCCCAGTTTTCCCGCGTCGGCGAGCGGGTTCATCGCTGCGAGGAAACGCTCCCAGACCTGGTCCACGACGGCGGCGTCGAAGTCCTTGAGGTAGACGTTCTTCTTGGTGTCCGGACGCAGGTCCTTGTACAGCGCGCCCGGCTTGGTGGGGTGCTGGGTGAGCAGCGAGAACGCCTTGACGTTGAACGTGAACTCCGCGGGCGTGCGCTCCGCCCACAGACGCGCCGTCTGCTCGCTCGGCGGGGCGTAGTACGTCGCGTCGACCTCCACGATCGGGTACTGCGTGGCGTAGAACCGCAGCCGCTCGTCCGGTGTGGTGGCCTCCGGCGGGTACCAGCCCGACTCCAGCAGCGACTTGTCGGTCCACGACGCGGTGCCGACGAGAATCCGCCCCATGAGCCAGATCCTGCCCGGAACGGACAGCAGGAGAACCGCGCCCGGCCGCGAAACCAGTCCTGGAAAGCACCAAGACCCCCCCAGCCACCTCGCAATGGAGGACACGATGCGCGTTCGCAGCGCCGCTCCCTTGGCCCTCGCGGCACTCGTCGCGGTCGCCTCACTGGCCCCGGCTGACGCCGCGACCAAGAAGAAGAAGAAGCCCCTCACCAAGACGTTCACCCTCACCATGACTCCGTTCCCGGAGATGAGCGAGACCCTGGCGTGCAGCAGCCCCGTCCGCGAGGCCGCGAAGCAGTTCCACACCGAGTCCATCAAGGTCACGGGTCCGGGCATGCTGACGGTCAAGGTCACCAAGTTCACCGGTGACTGGGACATGGCCGTCTGGAACTCCGCGGGCGCTTCGGTCTCCGAGGGCAGCGGTACGTCGACCCCGAACACGTCGACGGACGAGATGACCGAGACGCTGAAGTACAAGTCGAAGAAGGGCCAGACGCTGAACCTCCGTGTCTGCAACTTCCTCGGCTCGCAGTCGGCGACGGTCACCTACACGTACGTCTACTCCTAAACCGCTGACCGGGCCGCTCGTCTCGGCGAGTGAGCTCACCGCGCGGCTCGGCGCGCCGGTACCGCCCGTCGTGCTCGACGTGCGGTGGCGGCTCGCCGGACCGCCAGCCATCGACGACTACCGCGCCGGGCATCTGCCCGGCGCGGTTTTCGTCGATCTCGGCCGCGACCTCGCGGCGCCGCCCGGCTCGGGCGGGCCAGGGGCCGGCGGCCGGCACCCGCTGCCGGATCCGGCAGCGTTCGAGGCGACGATGCGCCGCTGCGGCGTCTCCGCCGCGTCGTTCGTCGTGGCGTACGACGACAGAGACGCCACCGCGGCGGCGCGCGCGTGGTGGCTGCTGCGCTACTTCGGGCACGACGCCGTCGCCGTGCTCGACGGCGGCTACGCCGGCTGGGTCGCCGCCGGCCTGCCCGTCACCACCGAGGTGCCGTCGCCGGCGCCGGGTGACTTCGTGGCGCGGCCGGGCGCGCTGCCGTTGCTGACCGCGACCGAGGCGGCCGATCTGGCGCGGACCGGCGTGCTGCTCGACGCGCGCGCGCCGGAGCGCTACCGCGGCGAGGTCGAGCCGATAGACCCGGTGGCCGGCCACATACCCGGCGCCGTGAACGCCCCCACCGCCGGCAACGTGGCCCCGGACGGCACGCTGCTGCCCGCCGCGGCGTTGCGGGAACGGTTCGCCGCGCTCGGCGCCGACGGCTCGCGGCCGGTCGGCGTGTACTGCGGCTCCGGCGTCACCGCGGCCCAGGACGTGCTGGCACTCGAGCTGGCCGGCGTGCCCGCCGCCCTCTACGCCGGGTCGTGGAGCGAGTGGGTCACGGACCCGGCCCGTCCGGTGGAGACAGGAAGCCGCGCTCCACGAGGTGCCTGACCGCCGGTAGCGCCGCGGCCGGCAGGTCGTCGGCGTCGTACGCCGCCGCCAGCACCGCGAGCACCTCGCCGAGCGGGCGGGTGCCGTCGCACGCGCCGACCAGCGCGACGCCGATCGGGTCGACCTCGCCGCGCCAGCGCAGCCCGGCGTGCTGCCGCAACGCCTGCGCGGCCACCTCCCAGCCCTCCGCGCCCGCCGTCGCGACCTGCTCCAGCGTCACGTGCCCGGCGACGGTGAGCCGGGCCGCGCCGAGGTCGGCGTCGCGTAGCCAGGCCACCCGGTCCAGCCAGCCGGCCAGGTGCGGCCCGATCGGCTGCGCGACCGGCTGCGGCGCGTCCTCGATGCGGACGGTCGGCGTCTCGCCGGTCCGGCGGAGGGTGACGATGCCGAAGCCGACCGCCTCGACATCGTTGGCGGCGAACCAGTCCAGCCAGGCGTGCGCGCGCTCCGGCGAGGTGTCGCCGGCGTCGCGCAGCCAGGTGGCGACGTACTCGGCGGGGTCCTGCACCTCCCGTTGCAGCACCAAGGCGTCCACACCGTCCAGCCACCCACCAGCCCAACCGGCGACCCGCTCGCGCCAGTCGGCGCCGCGCACGTGCATCCAGTTGGCGAGCAGCTGCGCCACGCCGCCGTCGGTGAGGTGGGCGGGGGCGTCGCGCACCAGCCGTTCGCTCACCGCGTCGCCGGCGACTCCGCTGTCGCGGTAGGCGTAGTCGTCGCGGGCCGGGCCGACGACGAACGGCGGGTTCGCCACGATCAGGTCGAACGCTTCGGCGGCCACCGGCGCCAGCAGGTCGCCCGGTCGCAGGTCCCACGTGACACCGTTGAGGGCGGCGGTGGCGCGGGCGAGGGCGAGCGCGCGCGGGTTCCGGTCGGTGGCGACGACGCGGGCGGCGTGGCCGGACAGGTGCAGCGCCTGCACGCCGCAGCCGGTGCCGACGTCGAGCGCGCTGTCCACCGGCCGGCGGACGGTGGCCTGGGCCAGCGTCAACGACGCGCCGCCGACGCCGAGCACGTGGTCCGGGCGCAGCGGGGGCGGGCGCAGGTCGGTGCCGAGGTCGGACACGACCCACCAGTGGCCGTCGTCGGTGGCGTACGGGCGGACGTCCAGCGCCGCGCGGAGGCCGTCGTCGTGGCGTTCGAGCAGCCCGCTCGCCAGCGCGCGGTCGAGGGGGAGCGGCGCGAGCGCCTTTGCGGCGGCCGGCTCCGGCTCGGTCGTGCCGAGCAGGAACAGCCGGACCAGCGTCTCGACGCGGGTGCCGCCGGTCGTGGCGCGCAGCCCGGGCAGCAGCTCGGCCCGGCCGAGGGCGGCGTGCGCGACCGGCCCGAGCAGCGCGACGACGCCGTCGTACGTGTAGCCGGTCAGCGCCTCGCGGAGCCGGGCCAGGTCGTCCGCGTCGTCGAGCACGCGGCCATCCTGGCGTACGGGTCGTTAGCGCCCTTGGCACCGGTTCGCGTGGCAGGCTCCTCGCGACGGGCCCGGCGAGCGACGCGCGCAGCTGCCGGAGGGGCGTTCCGGCGCGGCACGGAGGGGCGCATGCACTCGGTCGGCGAGCTTCTCGAATGGCTCCATCCCGTCGACTTCGCGGTGCTCGCCCACGGCTGGGCGAAGCACGGACGGGACTACCTCGTCGTCGTGCAGACGGTGTTCGGGCCCGACCCGGGGACCCACGAGGTCGCCTTCAGCCACTGCGTGCGGCTCGGCTACGAGACGCGCGTGCGAGACGACGTCTGGCCGATCTCGTGGACCGACGAGTTCCTCGACTACCAAGAGTGGCTCGACGCCGGCGAGCCGAGCGGGTACGTGTGGGGGACGTTGTGGTCGAACGCGTACCCGGGCCTCGCCGCGGTCGTCGACTCGGCGGTGGCGGGTGAGTGGACGCGGCGCCTGAACCGGCCGATGTCGGAGGTGCGGCTGGAGACGGACCGGTTCGAGCTGCGCCTGGTGTTCCACGCCGTGCGCTGGCGGAAGCTCAGCGACGACACCGGCACGATCGCGCAGGTCATCGTCCCGATCGACCCGTAGCTGCCACGGCGCCCGGCCGGGCCGGCCGCGCGGCGTAGGCTCCCTGCGTGGTGTCGACGAGGAAGCAGAGGCTCTGCCTGGCCCAGGACGCGGACGCCGACGCGCTGCTTTCGCGCGACCCCCTGGCCCTGCTCGTCGGCATGGTGCTCGACCAGCAGATCCCGCTGGAGAAGGCGTTCACGTCGCCGTACGTGCTCACCCAGCGGCTCGGGCACGACCTCGATGCCCGCGAGATCGCGGCGTACGACCCTGAGGCGCTGGTCGCGCTGTTCAGCACGCCGCCCGCGCTGCACCGCTTCCCGGGCTCGATGGCGGGGCGCGTGCAGGAGCTGTGCCGGGTGCTGGTCGAGAGCTACGACGGGGACGCCGCGCGGGTCTGGGACACGAAGGACCCGAAAGACCTGCTGACAAGGATCAAGGCGCTGCCGGGCTTCGGCGAGCAGAAAGCCAAGATCTTCATGGCGCTGCTCGGAAAGCAGCTCGGAATCCGCCCGCGCGGGTGGCGGGAGGTGTGCGCGCCCTATGGCGCTGACAAGTCGCGGATGTCGGTCGCCGACATCACGGACGCGCGTTCGCTCCAGGCGGTCCGCGCGTACAAGCAGGAGATGAAGCGCGCGGCCAAGGCGAACGCGGAGTAGGGCGACCCCATGGTCATCCCGATCCACGACCGCAACCCGGTGCGCCGCGCGCCGGTCGTGACGTACGTGATCATCGCGCTGAACTTCGCCGTCTTCCTCGTCCAGCCGATCGCGTTCTCGTCGCTAGGCGGGGGCGTGAACACCGCGCAGGCGTGCCGGCAGGAGGCGTTCTTCCGGCGCTGGGGCGCGATCCCGCGCGAGCTGCTGAGCAACGAGCAGCTGCCCGAGACCGTGCTCGCGCCGGCCGGCCCCGAGCACTGCCTGGTCGGGCCGCCGGACTACGAGAAGCAGCCGGTGGTCTCGGCCGTCACCGCGACGTTCCTGCACGGCGGCTGGCTGCACCTGCTCGGCAACATGCTGTTCCTCTTCGTGTTCGGCAACAACGTCGAGGACCGGCTGGGCCGGGTGCGCTTCCTGCTCAGCTACGTCGGGTGGGGGCTGATCGCGACGTACCTGTTCGCGCTGACGGTGTCGGGCTCGACCGGCGTCGTGGTCGGCGCGTCCGGCGCGGTGGCGGGCGTGCTGGGGGCGTACCTCGTCCTGTTCCCGCGGGCCCGGGTGACCAGCCTGGTGCCGTTCCTGTTCTTCATCCCGCTGCCGCTGCCGGCGTGGGTCGTGCTCGGCTCGTGGTTCCTGCTCCAGGCGCTGTACTCCATCGGGCCTGGCGTCACCGAGGGCGCGGGGGTGGCGTACCTGGCGCACGTGGCGGGGTTCGTCGCCGGCTTCGTCGCGGCGAAGCTGTACGGCAAGCGGCGGGCGGCGTGACGACGTACGGCGTCGTCGTCGTCCAGGACGTGCCGTGGCCGGAGTGGCGGCGGCGGGTGCTGGAGGTCGACGCGCTCGGCTACGACTCCGTCCACGTCTGGGACCACCTGGTGCACCGGACGATCGCGGACACCGACCCGTTGCTGGACTCGTTCGGCGTGCTGTCGGCGGCGGCGGCGATCACGTCGCGCGTCCGGCTCGGCACGCTCGTCGCGTCGCCGACGCTGCGCCACCCGTACCTGCTCGCGAAGCAGGCGATGACGCTCGACCACGTCAGCGGCGGCCGGCTGGAGCTGGGCATCGGCGCGGCAGGCGTATTGCGCGACTACCAGGCGCTCGGCATCGAGCCGTGGCCGAAGGCGGAGCAGGTCGAACGCTTCCGCGAGACCGTCGAGCTGGTCGTCGCCGTGACGAACGGCGCCACGGAGTTCCGCGGCCGGCACTACTCCGGCGAGCAGCTCTCGATCGCGCCGGGGACCACGCAGCGGCCGCTGCCGTTGACGCTCGCGGCGCACGGCCCGCGCACACTGCGGATCGCGGCGACGTACGCGAGCACCTGGAACACCATCACCGCGCGCGACGTGGAGCCGGCCGAGGCACTGCGGCTGGCGGCGGAGCGGGCGGCGCTGCTGGACCGTTACGCCGAGGAGGCAGGGCGTGACCCCGCCACCATCAGGCGTTCGGTGCTGATGGGGTCGAACACCTGGCCGATGCGCCGGTCAGCGCGCGACTTCCTGGACGCCGTCGAGCGCTACCGCGAGCTCGGCTTCGACGAGTTCCTGCAGATGTACCCGGATCACCCCGCGGAGGCGGCGCTCGGTCACGGTGAGGTGGCGGCCGACATCGTGCGCTCGGTGGCCGAGGCGGCCGGGCTCTCGCCGAGGCAGTAGAGCGCGTACGCCGTGCGGATGACCGGCTGCGCGACGCTGCGGACGTGCACGCCGCCCGCGGTGACGAGTCGTGACCGCCGAACAGGCCCCGGCCGCGGGTCACCCCGACTGCAGTGCCCCCGGACCAACGTCCCTTCCCGCGCCACCGAGCGGCCTGGATTCGGGCTCTCACCCCATGCAATGCCACGCTGCCGCGTCCCCGGTGGATCCGTGGAATCAACGAATGCCAAAACGCGGACCCCCTTACCGGCGCCGCGGCGCGCTGGTACGGTCGCTCGCATCGCTTGACGCGCTGCGCGCTGGGTGAAGAACTACGGGGGAACCATCTTGAAGAACGCAATAGCACTGGTCATGGCCCTAGCGAGTGCCGTGGCGCCTTCCATCGGGGCCATTACTCCCGCCGTCGCCACTGAGGGGGCGCCAGCCTCTTTTCAGACCCCGGACGGGCGGACGCTTTACGTCGGGTCCGTGGTGGCACAGGGATCGGCCATGAGCGACGGCACCTGCTCGTTCGCGAATGACAGCGCCAGCGTGCCGGTGAAGACCACCTCCGGCGCGCCGGCGGTTGGGTTCACCATGGGGGTGACGCCCGGGTGTCAGCTCGTCATCCACTCCATCTCGGCGAAGCAGTTTGCTGCGCCGGCCCCGTTCCGGGTGCTACGCACCGACTCGGGACTCAGCGGGAGCGGCACGGCATCTGTCGGCGGGCTCGTCGACGGGATCAGCGTCGGCGGGGACACCAAGGCTCCCGACAACATCGAGCCGATGGTCGCGACTGTGCTGCAGCGCATCTATGACGCCCTCGGCAACACGCTGTACGAGGATCACACGCAGGTGGTGTACGAGCAGAACCACACGCGGAAGACAGTCGGGAACCTCGTACTCGCGGACGGCTGGTGCGCGAGCGGTGACGTGCAGGTGCTTACCGAGATTCGCAACTGCTTCTACAAGCGGGACCTCAACGGGCCGGCGTGGGTCGGGTTCGTGTCGGGCGGGTTCTACCGGCAGGGGTTCCGGGTTGCAGGAGTAGGCGTGGTATCCGACGAACGGAGCATGCGCGAGTCGTTCTGGGCGTCGTACGGGAGTGCGACGTGGTGGTGCGGACCGGGCGCGACCGTCCCGCAGCATTGGAGCGTCGAGTGCTGGGGTGACGTCGCGTAGATGGCATGTTCACGGCGGGGCGATGATGGCCCGCTCCCGGCGCGCTACCACTCGACACTGACAGGGGAAGTTGGCGTCATGCGGACCGCGGTTGTGATGAGCCTGATTGCGGGGGCGCTACTCGGCGCTCCGGTCCCCGCACGTGCGGCCGGAGGCGTTCTCGTCGCGGAGGGCAGCGACGAGTTGTCGACGATCACGGTCTCCGAGTCGGTGTCCCTCGACCTGAAGAACGCCGTGATCCATGCACGCGGGAGCTACGGAGGCATCGTCGTCTACGGGCCGAAGGGACAGCGCAGCGGCGTTATCACGTTCCCGGCGCTGTCGCGGTCCACTGCGACCGGCACCGCCATTGCGCGGGTGAACGTCGGGGGGTCCCTGACGCGACTCGAGCCGGGGATCAGGTACCGGGTCCTCGTCTTGGGCGACGAGGTGACGGACGTCACCGTGCCGCTGTCCGGTGGGACGCCGCAGTACGTGCTCGCTCCCCCAGGCGCACCGGTAGCCACGACGTTCGCGGCCGGAAGCACGCCCCTGGTGAGGGGCCGAAACGACCGATCGGCAAGACTCCCGATCGGCAACGTCCGCAAGCCGATGCGCCTGGTGTCGCTAGGCGTGATCGAGGGGTCGGCGACCGAGGGGCAGTACAGCGTGAAGATGTGCGCAGCCGTCCAGGGTCGCCGCTGCGCAAAGAGTGACACGACCTCGTGGCTCGACGCCGGCGGCGCCGGTCCTTCGGTGGCTGTACGTAACCTCGTCGGCTTTTCCGTACCGTGGCGCTTCGCCTCCGGCCGACGGGACCTCGTCGGGCAGCTGTCGGGGGACTTCCTTGCGCCGGCCGAGTTTCGTTACGGAGCGTTGACCTTCGTAGAGCCTTGGTAGGCACGGACACGTGCCCGGGCGCACGTCGCCGAGGGGGCGATCTGTCACGGCGAAGTGGCCGCGGACATCGTGCGCTCGGTGGCGGAGGCGGCCGGGCTCTCGCCGAGGCAGTAGAGCGCGTACGCCGTGCGGATGACGGGCTGCGCGACGTTGCGGACGTGCACGCCGCCGGCGGTGACGCCCTTCTCGGTGCCGGCGTGCGCGTGGCCGTGCAGCACGAGGTCGCAGCCGGCCTCGTCCACGGCCTCGGCCAGCAGGTACGACCCGAGGAACGGGAAGATCTCCAGCCGCTCGCCGGCCAGCGTGTCCGGCACCGGCGAGTAGTGCATGAGCGCGACCCGGTAATCGGTGTCGAGCGGCGCGAGCGCGTCGTGCAGCCGCCGGGCCAGCGCCTTGGTGTGCCCGACGAACGCCTTCATCTCCGGCTCGCCGAAGTCGCTGCCGGACGCGCCCGCGAATCCGCCGCCGAAGCCCTTGGTGCCGGCGATGCCGACGCGACACCCGTCCACCTCGACCACCGTGGACGACCCTTCGAGGACGACGATGCCGGCCGCGCGGAGGACGGACATGACCTCCTTGGCACGGCCCGCGTGGTGGTCGTGGTTGCCGAGCACGGCGACGACGGGCACGCCGACGCCGGCCAGCTCCTCCGCGAGGATGGCGGCCTCGTCGGGCGACCCGCACTTGGTGAGGTCGCCGGCGGCGAGCAGCACGTCGGCCTGGTCGGAGACGTGCGCGAACGCCTCCCGCAGCCGCCCGCGCGAGTCCTCGCCGACGTGGACGTCCCCGAACGCCGCGATGCGGATCACGCCAGCGACTCCGTCGAGACCGGCTCGTCCAGGCACGCGACGGTGACCTCGTTGCAGACCCGGTAGCCGGGTACGAGCGCCGCCGCGCGCTCGCCGACGAGGTCGCGCCGGTGCTCGGTGGAGACGACGCCGGAGAGGAACACGACGTCACCGGCGACGCGCACGTGCACGCCGAGCTCGTGGATGTCGCCATCCTCCGCGAGCTGCTCGGACAGCCAGCCGCCCAGGTACTCGGGGCTGTGCGGGGCGCCGTCCACCTAGTACCCCATCCAGCAACGTTCGCCCTGCTGCGCGACGCCCAGGCGGCGACCGGCAGCGTTCTCGGTCACCCCGGTAGCGCTGCTATCGGCGCGACCTCGGCCTTGCCGCTCATCCACCTGACCGCCGCTCGCGACGGCCGACGTCGCTGGATGGGGCACTAGCCGGCCTTCTTCATCGACGCCGGCACGATGTCGAGGCGCTCGACCAGCGTGAAGAACGCCGCGGCGAACGGCGAGTGGTCGGTCGTGCGCCGCACCTCGTCCCAGTCCACCTGCTCGCGCACCGCCCGCGCGACGGCGAGCAGCCCGGGGTAGTCGATGTGGTGCTCGTTGTACGCGAGCAGCTTGGAGACGAACACGTCCTCGAGCCGCAGCACCGGCATCTTCATCGCGTTGACGTCGCGGACCGGCGCGCGGTCGAGGACCTCGTCGGTGATGGACATGCCCTCGGGGCGGTAGATCAGGTCGACGAGGACGTCGCCGTCGTAGACCTTGAGCAGCCAGTCCTCGGGCGGGTCCACGGGCTTCATGCCGTGCGAGGCGAGCAGCTGCTGCGCGCCGCGCGCGTCCTCCTCGCGCAGCATGATGTCCACGTCGTGCTCCGACTCGGGGGCGCCGTAGCTCCAGCACGCGATGCCGCCGCCGATGGCGAACGGGATCTTCGCGTCCTGGAGGATCGCGGCGGTGCGCTTGCAGCTCTCGAGGATCGCCTGGGGGTCGTCTGAGGGCACGTCGCAGTCCTGCCCGCGCCCGTGGAGGCGCTAACCCCGGACGGTGATCTCCGCGCCCGCTCGCACCGCGTCCACCAGGCGCTCGTCGCGCCGTACGACAGCGCCCGCCCACACCACCGAACGCACCAGTTCGCCCTCGACGACGGCGCCATCGCCGACGACGCTGCGCCCGCCACTGGCGTGCATGTTCGCGCGCAGGTAGTCGGTGACGTTGCCGCAGTCCACGAACGTGCCGTCGTACGGCACCAGCTCCGGCTCGACGGAGCGCCACACGCCCTCGTACAGGCCGAGCGGCTCGGCCGGCAGGTCGCGCACCGCGGCCCACGGGTGCAGCGAGGCACCGGCGTACCGCCAATCCCCGAAGTCGCCGCGCTCGGCGTCGCGCACGACGAGCAGCCGGACGCGCTCGCGGTCCCAGCCGTCGAGCAGCGCGCCGAGGCCGTCCGGCCGGTACGCGTCGCCGTTGAGGACCAGCACCGGGCGGCCGTCCAGCCACGGCTTCAGGTAGCCGAGCGCGCCGCCCGTGCCGAGGCCGGAGCCAGGCGGCTCGACGGACACGTGCGCCCGCGCGCCGGCGTGCGCGACGACCTGCTCCGCGAGGTGGCAGGCGTTGACGGCCACGTACGGAGTCGCGGCGAGTGCCTGGTCGAGGTTGCGGTCGAGCAGCGGGACGTTGTCCACCGGGCACAACGGCTTCGGCCGCAGGTCGGTCAGCGGCCGCAGCCGCTTGCCCCGACCCGCCGCGAGCACCACCGCAGCCAGCACGCGGGAGACTCAAGCACATGCTGCTCGCCACCTGGAACGTGAACTCGCTCACCGCGCGGCTGCCGCGGGTGCTGGAGTTCCTCGCGACGCACCAGCCCGACGTCGTCTGCCTCCAGGAGACCAAGGTGGGGGAGGCGGCGTTCCCCACGGAGACGCTGGCCGGGGCCGGCTACGCCGCCGCCCACCACTCCGGCGGCCGCTGGGCCGGAGTCGCGATCCTCACGCCGCTCGCGGCGCCGCCGTACGACGTCGTCCGCGGCCTGCCGGGCGAGGTGCAGGTGTCCGAGGCGCGCTGGGTCGAGGCGTCCGTCGGCGATCTGCGGGTGTGCAGCGTCTACGTCGTCAACGGCCGCGCGCTCGGCACGACGCAGTACGCCGAGAAGCTGGCGTTCCTCGACGCCATGCGCGCCCGGCTCGCGGAGCTGACCGCGGCCGGCCCGGTGTACGCCGCAGGCGACGCCAACATCGCGCCCGAGGACCGCGACGTCTGGGACCCGAGCCTGTTCGTCGGCACCACCCACACCAGCCGCCCGGAGCGGGAGCGGCTGGAGCGGATCCTCGGCGCCGGCCTGGTGGACGCGTACCGCGTCGCCGAGCCCGACACGGTCGGCTTCACGTACTGGGACTACGCCGCCTGTACGTCGAGGTTACTGGTGGTCGGCGCGAGAGTGTCGAGGAGTTGGAGCGTTGCCAAGTGCCCTTCCACGCGGAGCGCCGGGTCCTTGGTGTTGTCGAGGACCGTTACGCGCACGTCGAGCAGCCTCAGCGTCTCGGCACGCTGCTTGTCGGTCATCTTGCCGAGCCGGGTAGTAGCGGCGCGCGATGTGTGGTTGGAAGTTTCCCTACGACTTCAAGCGCGCGATGTGTGGTCGGAAGTTTCCCTACGACTTCAAGCGGTAGCAACAGAGGCGGGCCTGCGGGCGGGCCTGCGGCCCGTCCTCGGCCGGCCAGAGCGAGATTGGCGGTGTTTCCGGTGTTGCGGCTCCGGCCGTGCTCGTCGTCGCGCGTCGGGCGCGCGTGGCGCATTCACGACGGAATCACGTACCCGTATTGACGCCGGGTTGCGTAGTCCCTAATCTGCCCCCTCGTCCGCTGGTGACCGGGAAGCAGCCGGAAGCGGAGCAACTGTCCGAGCCATGGCGGGGGAGACATCGCCGTGACCGCTTCAACTGCGGGTGCGTCCGTAGGGGGACGCGCCGCAGCTCGGACAGAACGCCCACCGGCACGACGCGCATTCGTCCCGCGCGTCCTCGGGAGGGGGTGACCGCAACCCCGCCGCGCCGCGCCCTACCCGGGCAGACCCGACGCGGCCTCCGTCGCGAACGTCAGCACCACACCAAGGCTCTACACGCAGGGGATAGGCGCACAACGTCGAAGCCAACCCAACGGAGGAGTGATCTACCGCATGAGATTCACCCGTATCGCCCCCGTCCTCACCGCGACGACCGCGCTGAGCGCCGCACTCGTCCTGGCGACCCCCGCGTCGGCCGTCACCAGCGGCGGCGCGAACTCCTGTGGCTACTACCTCGGCAGCGGCTGGCAGCAGTGTGCCGGTGTCGCGCAGGACATCCCCGGCATCGGCTCGGCCGGGACCGACGTGCAGGTCAACTGCGACGCCTACTCGCAGGCGTACGTGCAGGCGACCATCGTGCAGTGCTTCATCCTCGGGAACAACGGCGACAAGCACTACACGCCCTCGGTCTACACCCAGGGGTACGCGTCCTCGCTGACGTACACCTTCGACTCGTGGGCGCACAACCTGACCAGCCGCACGTACCAACTCTGCATCCAGGCCGGGTACGTCAGCGGCGACGGGTACACCTTCGTCGCCCGTAATCCCGCCTGCGGCTTTACGGTCTGACCGATGATGCGGACGCGCCTCGTCGCCGGTATCGCCTCGCTGCTTGTCGTGGGCGCGATGCCGTCGGCGGGCGCGTCCCCATCCCGTCCCGCCGCTGTCGTGCTGCGCGGGCCGGTCACGCTGACCGGCTCCGACTCCTACGTACGCGACGTCGTTCTGCCCCGCGCGGTGACGTTTCAGGAGCAGACCTGGAATACGACATGGAGCATCACCGCGTCGCGCGGCCGGTTCGCCGGGTACGTCCTACGGAGGGTCGGCACCGACGATGACCAGGTGGCGTTCGCCCTCAAGCGCGGGTACTGCCTGAGCCGCGCTTGCGTCCACCCGTCCTGGGTGCCCTTTGCGAATGGTTGCGTCTGCGGCGGACGGACTCCTTCGTCCGCCGTGCGCGTGTTGCCCGCTGGACGCTATCGGTTGCACCTGATCGCGGACGGCGCGCCGGTCACCGTCAAGATCACGTTTCCCGGGTTGACCGGCCGGTCCACGACGTTCCGCAGCGGCGTCCGGCACCGTCCGGTCATCGACACCCCACCGCCCGCAGTGCTTGATCCGCCTATCGCGCCCCCGACCGGGATGGGCGGCAACCGCTACAGCGCGGGAGCCACGCACACCGCTCCTAACGGCGGCATCTTCTTCCTAGTCGCGTGGAAGTACTTCGACGTGAGCCCGCCGAAGTCGGCCAACCACATCGGCGGCTGCATGTCGCACGGCCCGCCGGTGCCGGGTCCAGCCGGGCTCTACCAGTACCCGTGCGATGTCGGGTCGGTGGGCACTCTGTTCGTCGGTGGTCAGGTCGCGACCGGCCCCAACGCAGGACCGATGGGCACCCTCCCGCAGTACGCCACCGGGTTTGAGTGGTTCGGCCCGGTCGGTGACGCGCGACCCGGCGTGATCTACAAGGGAACGACCAGCCTCGGCGCGTACGTCAATTCCCACTCCCCGGCGACCGAGGTCCACACGCAGATCCTCTGGCTCGACTTCCTCCGGTAGCAGTCGAGCGCGGCGCGGTTGGCCCTGCCCCCGATGATCGGATGAACGGCACGGCCCTCCCGGCGGGTCAAGCCCCCACGCCTCCCCGCAGAGCGGAGCCGACACGTCGGCGGCGCGTTGGCTTGACCCGCCGGGAGTGCCGTAAAGGCGCGGCGACCATCGGGGGAGGTCCAGATGTGCCCACGGACGGAGCAACGAACAGAAGCACCAGTGGCTACCGCCGACCGGGTTCGCCAGCCGTACGTTCCCCGCGTACGCCCCCCGCAGGCAGGTCCCGCAGTACGTCCCCGGCGGGCTATCCCCCCGGCCCGCCGGGGACCACCATCCGAGTAGCCACTACGCCCCGGCCACGTCGAGCCGAAACGGCACGGCACGCGCGGTAACCTCCGGAGACCGGGAGCACCGGGCGGGGATGTTCCACCGGAACCTCGGCATGCGGATCGACCTGGCGCTGGTCAGCGAGCGGCTCGCGCCGCGGGTGCGCCGCTGTGGCATCGACCGGAGCTTCCGCAAGGGCCTGAAGCCGTCGGACCACGCGCCACTGCTGCTGGAGCTGGCTCCGTAGCGGCCTGGCGTCAGACCGGGCGGGCCGCGATCGCGTCCACGTGCACGCGCCCGCTGAGCACCTTCAAGGTCACCGTTCCGGTCCGCAGGGACCCCAGGTCCAACGACAGCACCTGCCGGTACGCCGTCGCCGGCGCTCGCAGCGACCAGCGCCTGACGAGCACGCCGTCGACGTAGACGCCGACGTCGCCGCACACCGCGCAGCGGATCGCAACCAGCGACAGCCGGCGCGCCCGGACGTCCGGCAGCGTGAGCGTCGAGCCGGCCCGGCCGCTGACGCTGTAGGTCCCGCCGAACGTCTCGGGGTGCGCCCGCCGCGCCCACCCGGCCGTGGGCACGAGCTCGGGGTCGTCGACGGGCGTGGTCGTGCAGAGGTCGCCCGACCACGGAGTGACGTTGCCGTCCACGTCGCGGGCGCGGACGCCGAAGCAGTAGGTCGTGCCCGGCATCGGGGTCACGCCGCGCGTCGTTGCCGCGGTGCCCTGCCAGGAGGCGGGGTAGCGGTACGGCCCGAACCCGCTGTCGTGACGCGCCGCGCGGTACCGCACGTCGTAGGTGATGCCCGTCGGCGAGGCGTCGGTGGCGCTGTACGTCACCCGCGCGGTCCCGGACAGCGCGACCGCGGGCAGCGGTGTCAACGTGAGTACGGGCGGGGTCGTGTCCGGCGCCCGGAACCTCACCTCGCGGAACTCGCCCTCGCCGCGGTCGTTGACCGCGCGGACGCCGAGGTCGTACGTCTCACCCGGGACCAGCTCGCGGGCGACAGCGGACGTCGCGCCCCCCGGTACCTGCACTCGGCCCTCGGGTCCGGATCCGTGGTTGTAGAAGACTTCGTAGCGCAGAATCGGGCTGCCGTTGGCGGCCGCGGGCGACCACTGCACCGTCGCCGACGTCGGGTCGCCGGGGACCGGCGTGACGGTCAGGGCCGGCACCGTCCCTGGCAGCCCGGCCGGTGTGACCGGGCCCGCGACCGTCGAGCCGCCGTAGCCGTTCTCGTCGAGCACCCGGATCGTGAACGTGTACGGGGTGCCGTTGGTCAACGGGCTTATCCACGTCCACGAATCGCCGACCGCGGCATAGTGCGTCGGGCCGCCCGGCTCGGCCGCGATCTCGACGAACGCGGCCCCGTCGTCGGGCACCAGCACCCGGTTGTCCCACTCCAGGACGGCAGCCCCGTCCTCTGGCGTCGCGGCGGAGACCTGCGGCGCGGCGCGCCGGCCGTACGGGCGGGCACCGGCCGTCCACTCCCGTCCCGTCTCGCCGCCGTCGGCGACGCGGGCGCCCACCCACATCTCTTGCCAGCGCCACGTCGTCAGCCCGCGCAGCGTCGCGACCCGCAGGTCCGCCGACAGCACGAACGGCCCCTCGTCGGTGTCGATCACGAAACCGGCGACGTCGGCGCCGAGGTCCGGCCCCGCCGCGAAGCAGACGTGCACGGACTCCTCGCCGGAGACCGCGTCGAGCGAGGTCGGAACCCCCGGCAGGTGCTCGCCGGTCGTGGCGGGCGCCAGGACGACGGCCGGACTCGTCCCGGCCGCGTTGACCGCGCGCACGCTCACCGTGAACGTCGTGTTCGGCTCGCTCCAGCCGCTGCCGCTCCACGCGTACCCGGCCGGCAGCCAGGGCACGACGACGCGCTCGGCGAAGACCTCCTCACCGGTCGGCTCGAACCGCAGCAGCCACCCGTCCACCGGCGGTGCCGCGGGGTCAGGCTCGATCGACACCTCGACCTGCCCGCCCGACGGCAGCAGCGTCACGGTCGCCCCGATCGACGTCGGCCGCCCGTCCGGTGGCACGCCCGCCTCGCCGGTGCCGGCGGCGTTCGTGGCGCGCACCGCGAACGTGTACGTGGTCTCGGGGTCGAGACCCGTCACCTCGGCCGCGCGGGTGTCGGGACCGGTCGTCGCGGTGACGTCGCCGGGCGTCGCGGTGACCGTGTAACCGGTGACCGGCGAGCCGTTGTCGGGGGGCGCGGACCACGTCACCAGCCGGCTCGCGCCACTGCCGGCGACGGCGACCTCCGGCACCACACCGGGCATGCCCCGCGGGACGACCGCTGCCGACGCGGCGCTCTCCGTGCGACCGAACTCGTTGACCGCGGTGACCGTGAACGTGTGCGGGGTGCCGTTGGCGAGCCCGGCCACCTTGGCGCTGCTGACTCCGCGCACGGTGGAGACCGCGCCGCCGGGCGACGCGGTCACGACGAACAGCGGCCGCGGGTCGTACCCGGTCTCGTCGACGGTCCCGATCGGCAGCCCGGTCCAGGCGCCCGGCGTCCACGAGACGGTCGCCACGCCGTCGCCGGCGACCGCCGTGACGTTCTCCGGCGCGATCGGCGTGTCGACCACGACCCGGTCGTAGGAGGTGGCGCCCGTCGCGGCCCCGGCGGCCGCGGTGAAGCGCAGCGAGACCGGTCCCGCGGGCACCGAGGGGCCCGCGGTGACCATGACCGTGAAGATCCGCATCATGTCCGCCGGCAGCGGGGTCGGCTCGCCCTCGACCGACGACGTGAAGCCCGCCGGGAGGTCCGGCGTGACGGAGACGGCGGGCAGGACCGCCGAGGTCTGGTTGACGACCCGCACGCGGAACGCCATCGGCGTTCCCTTGAGCAGGAACCGGCACGACTCGACGACCGCCACGGCCAGGGGCGGTGCCGGGTCGGCCGCCGCCGCGGAGGTGGCCGGCAGTGTGGCGACCGCACCGGGGAGAGCCGCGGCGACCGCCAGCAACGCACGGCAGAGCCGCCTACGTACCCGCATGAACGACCCCCACCCTCGACGACTCCAGAGAGGGATCGGGCGTTAAGGCGTCGTACTGAAGAGAACACCCGTACGGCCGACGACAACGTGGGACGTATCGGGGCATAGTGGAGGTATGTCGGTGACTCGTACCCGCAGGCCGGCGACCGCGCTGATCCTCGCGCTCGTCGCGGTGCTGCTCGCGGCGACCGGTGTCGCTTTGGACCGCCTCCGCGGCCCCGGCGACGCGATGGGCGTCGTCGCCATCGAGCCGTCGTACACGTTCATGCCGGTCGCCGCCCCCGCGAAGGTCGCGGCCAAGCCGAAGGCGCCGAAGGTCGTCAAGCGGCCCGCCGCCGCGAAGATCGCCTGCCCGGGCCTGCCGCGCGTCGGCTCGTCGGCAGCGGTCGCGGCCAAGGCCGTCGTGCCGCGGGTGAAGGTCTACGACCGCCCCGACGGCCGCGTGAGCCGCGTGCTGACCAACCCCACGGTCGAGGGGCAGCCGCTGCACGCGCTGGTCCACGAGCGGCAGGGCGTGTGGCTGAAGATCCAGCTCGTCTCGCGCCCGAACGGCGCCACGGGCTGGGTCCGGATCACGAACTTCGCGCAGTACCAGACGCCGTACCGGATCGTCGTGCAGCGCTGCTCGCGCAAGCTGACCGTCTTGAAGTTCGGCCAGCCGGTGTGGGAGCGGCCGGTGGCGGTCGGCAAGGCCAGCACGCCGACGCCGGCGGGTGACTTCTTCGTCGACTTCATCACGCCGATGCGCTGCTGCGCGTACGGCCCGGTGATGCTCAGCGTGTCCGGCTTCTCGAACGTCATCTTCCAGTTCGGGAAGAACGGCACCGGTCAGATCGCCATCCACGGCACCAACGCCGACTGGTCGGTCGGCAGCGCGGCGAGCAACGGCTGCATCCGGATGCACAACGCCGACGTGACGGCGTTGTCGAAGATGGTCCCGGCCGGGACGCCGGTCACGATCGTCGACTGACAGCAGCGGCGGAGGGCGGCTACGCCGGCCGCTTCCGGCCGCTCCGCCCGTTCCGCCCGTTCGGCCCGCCGGTCAGCAGCGCCACTCGCCCGGCCATCGCCGGACGGTTCAGCTCGGCCACCGTGGCGTCGTGCGCGAGCTCCTCGATCTGGTCCACCCGCGCGGCACGCAGGGCGTTGAGGCCGAGCGCGCGCAGCGTGTCGCCGCCCGGCTCGACCGTGAGCACGGCGGTGCCGTGCCGTTCGAGGCCGTGCCG
This sequence comes from Frankiaceae bacterium, assembly GCA_035536815.1. Classification (GTDB taxonomy): domain Bacteria; phylum Actinomycetota; class Actinomycetes; order BP-191; family BP-191; genus BP-191. Next base: position 6,878 of record DATLNJ010000112.1, on the reverse strand, counting down.
CTCGGCAGCGACGTACCGGTGCCACATCATCCGGACCGACAGGTCGAGCTTGGGCCGGACCGCACGCGGCGACACCGACATCGGGGAGCTGACGACGACCAGGTCGAGGCCGCGGCCGGCGAGGACGTCGGCGTTCGTGGGGGAGTGGACGCCGCCGTCCACGTAGACCTCGCCGCCGTGCACGACCGGGCGGAAGTACCCGGGGATGGCGCACGACGCGCCGACGGCGGTGGCGACGTCGATGTCCGGCGCGCCAGGCATCCCGAACACCACCCGCCGGCCGTCCCTGCGCCGGACCGCGCAGATGTAGGTGTCCTCCGCCGGCCAGGCGCTGCCGCAGCGCGCCCGGATCGCGGCGGTGAAGATGTCGGTGGGCTGGCGCCCGGCGGGCAGCAGGCTGGTCGCCAGCACACCGGCCCGCGCCTGCCACGGCCGCCGCGCGACCGCCAGCAACGCCCGCGGGTCCGGCAGGCGGCTCAACGCCGCGTCCGGCGGCGCTGCCGCGGCCGGAGGCAGCGCCGCGCTACCGGAGCAGCGCAACGACGCCGCGACCAGCGCGCCCGCCGACGTCCCGACGATCACCTCGGCCCGCCGCGCGTCGAAGCCGGCGACGTCGCGCAGCGCGCGCAGGACGCCGCGGTGGAACGCCTCTCCCGTCACGCCCCCGGCGCCGAGCACCAGGCCGACCCGCGTCATGGCCGGGTTCTGCCCCGGCTCAGCGCGCGGCGAACGTCCGCCGGTACGCGCTCGGCGAGATCCCGCGTGCCTTGGCGAAGTGCTCCCGCAGGGTCGCCGCCGAGCCGAAACCGGCCGAGCGCGCGACCTCCTCGACGCTGCGCCCCTCCTCGAGCAGCCGCTGGGCGAGCAGCGTGCGCTGGTGCAGCAGCCAGGCGTACGGCGTCGTGCCGGTCACCGCGCGGAACCGCCGGGCGAACGTCCGCGGCGACATCAGCGCGCGGGCGGCCAGGGTCTCGACCGACAGCGGCTCGGCCAGGTGCTCGGCCGCCCAGGTCAGCACGTCCGAGAGGTCGTCCCGGCGGGGGAGCGGCACCGGCGCCTCGACGTACTGCGCCTGCCCGCCGTCGCGGTGCGGCGGCACGACCATCCGGCGGGCGATGGCGTTGGCGACCGCCGGGCCGTGCTCCTCGCGGACGAGGTGCAGGCACAGGTCGATGCCGGCCGAGGTGCCGGCCGAGGTGAGGACCGGCCCGGCATCCACGTAGAGGACGTTCGGGTCGACGTCGACTAGCGGGTACCGCTCGGCGAGCGCGGCGGCGTAGCGCCAGTGCGTCGTGGCGCGGCGGCCGTCGAGCAGCCCGGCGGCGGCGAGCACGAACGCCCCGGAGCAGACGCTCATGACCCGCCCGCCGCGCGCCACGACCGCGCGCAGCGCGTCGAGCAACGGCTCCGGCGGGCGTTCGTCGGCGGACCGCCAGTGCGGCACGGCGACCAGGTCGGCCTCGGCCACCCGGTCCAGGCCGTGGTCGGGCGTCAGCGCGAAGCCGCTGCCGGAACGCAGCGGCGGCGGCTCGGCGGCGCAGACCGCGAAGTCGTAGCCGGGCAGGCCGGTGTCGGTGCGGTCGATCCCGAAGACCTCGCACACGACGCCGAGCTCGAAGACGGAGACCCCGTCGCAGACGGCGACGGCAACGTTGCGGAGCATGAGCACCAGTATGGCAGGAAATCCGCGCTAGTAGGCAACACTGCCACTCGTCACGGGGACGTCCGAGGGTGAACATCGACGCATGACGATCTATCTGCTGCTCAGCGTGCTGGTGGGCCTTGCGTGGCTCGCCCCTCGGTACGGCGTCGACTCGCGCGACGGCCGTCACTGCCAGGCCTGCCGGTGACCCCGGACGACCTGACGACCCTGCTGGCGCGGTACCGGGCCGGCTACGCGGCGGTGGCAGACGCCGTCGCCGCCGCCGGCCCGGACCGCCTGGACCTCGCGCCGGCCGGGGGGTGGACCGCCAGGGAGGTCGTCCACCACCTGGCCGACAGCGAGATGACGTCGGCGGTCCGGCTGCGCCGGCTGCTCGCCGAGGACGCGCCGGTCGTCGCGGCGTACGACGAGGAGGCGTTCGCCCGGCTGCTGCACTACCGCGACCGGCCGGTGGACGCCGCCCTGCGCGCGATCGAGGCGTCCCGCGCGACCAGCGCGGAGCTGCTCGACCGGCTCGTTGCGGACGACTGGCGGCGGGCGGGGACGCACACCAACACCGGGCCGTACGGCGTCACCGACTGGCTGCGCACCTACGCCGACCACCCGCACGACCACGCGGCACAGCTGCGCGCGGCGGCCGGCATCTGACTAGGGCGCGTCTCCCCTGTCCCAGGCCCGCTGCGCGACGATCACGACTTACGAGACACGCCCTAGCGGGCGTCGGCGCCCGGCAGCCGGAAGTGCGGCGGCGGCGGCGCCAGCGACGCGCGCGGGCAGGTGGCGAGCGTCAGCCCGCCGAACCCGAGCGCCTCGTCGCACAGCGACTCGACCGTCCAGCCGGCGTCGCTGCCGAGACGGGTGATGGTGGCGCGGTAGATGGTGATCTCGTACCGCGTGGGGGTGCCGTACGCCACCTGCATCGTCCCGATGAGGCGCACCTCCGTCGGCGTGGGGTCCTGGGCGTCGCGCGGGCGGTCGTAGCGCTGCCAGAGGGCGGGCTTGGCGTCCCACAGTCCGCCGGCGTCGATGCTGCGCATCGCGAGCTCGACCAGCACGAGCCGCGCGGCCTCCTCGGGGAGGATCGCGGCGGGCCGGATCACCTCTTCGACGACGCCGTCGTCGTAGAGCTCGGTCATCAACCGTTCGAACTCGTTCACGTTTGTCTGCTTTCGTCCGGCGCAGTCCCCGGGTCCCCGTCCACTTCATCGGCCGCCGGGCTCGCCGGCTACAGCGCGTAGCAGGAGGTTCACCCGTTCGTGGCGAACCCGGTGATCTACCCCCGCTCGCACCACTGAACCCTTTGGAACGCCCTTCATGAAGCTCGTTGCCCTGCGGCGCGTCGGTCTCAGCGCGCTCGCCGCGGTCCCGATCGCCGCTGCCGTCGTCACCCTGCCCGCCGCCGAGGGCGCGGGCAACAAGTCGCTGGGGGCCGGCGGCATCACCTGGTCCGCCGCGATCCAGACCGACCCGCAGCGCGACGTCGGCGAGCCCGAGATCCACATCGACGCGGCCGGCAACATCTACACGTGCGGCCCGTCCGGCTTCTCGAACATCGCGGACTACGCCCAGGTGTCGACCGACGGCGGTGACCACTTCCACCTGCTCGGCGCGCCCCCGCGCGGGCAGATCTCGGTCGGTGAGGGCGGCGGCGACTGCGGCCTCGCCTCGGCGCCGTACAAGAACTCCCAGGGGCACTACAACTTCGCCTACACCGGCCTCGGGCCGCTCACGAACTTCAGCACGGCCACGTCGTCGGACACCGGCAAGACGTTCATGGCCAGCCCGGTCTCCGAGTCGCCGCCGGCCGTCGACCGCCAGTGGAACGTGTTCACCGACGCCAAGACGGTGCTGTTCAACTACAACCACCAGACCCAGGGCTACACCGTCCAGAAGTCGGTCGACGGCGGCCTGACGTACGGCGCGCCGGTGTTCACCGGCAACAAGGACGGCCGCATCGGCCCGATGCGCGCGATCCTCGACAAGAGCAAGGACGCGGACAAGGCGATCGTCTACTTCCCGTCCTACAAGGGCACGAGCATCACCCTCGACATCTCCTACGACGGCGGCGCGACCTGGCAGTGGTGCTACGTCATCGACGCCGAGGTCAACCCGAGCGCCGGGTTCGTCGTGGCCGACCACGACACCGCGGGCAACGTGTACATCGCGTACACGGAGAAGAAGGGCGACAACGACACCTACGTCACCGTCGTACCTCGCAAGACGCTCATGCGCTGCGAGAGCAAGGGCGACGAGCTCGGCATCACCAAGCAGCACCGGGTCAACCGCGACAAGGTCGAGACGACCGTGATGCCGTGGGTCGTCGCCGGTGACGCGGGCCGCGTCGCGGTCGCGTTCTTCGGCACCGACAGCATCGGCGACCCGGACAGCGGCGCGTTCAAGGCGTCGTGGTACCCGTACGTCTCGCTGTCGACCACCGGCCTGGCCAAGGCGCCGAGCTGGTACCAGACCAAGATCACCGGACACCCGTTCCACTACGGCTCGATCTGCCTGGCCGGCCTGAACTGCGACCTGCCCAGCGTCGACAACGGCGGCAAGAAGGCCGGCGACCGGTCACTCGCCGACTACTTCGCGATGGACCTCAGCCCGACGACGGGCCGGCTGCACATCGTGTACGGCTCCTCGGCCAAGAAGCCGACCGACGACAGCGGCCACGTCTCGACGGCGACCGTCGTGACGCAGGAGACCGGCCCGAGCCTGCTCAAGAGCAAGCGGCTCACGGCGCGCCGCCCGGCCAAGCGCAACACGTCGAGCGACCGCCTCAACGACGCCACGGCCCCGTACTCGAACCTGTTCGTCACGCCGACCCGGGTCAACCAGAAGGCGCTCGACGTGCAGCGGGTCGACGTGAGCCCCGAGATCGACCTGACCACCGGCAAGACCGTCAAGAACGGCGGCCTCACGGTCACGATCAAGGTGCGCGACCTCGGCGACGCCTCGCTGGAAGCGGCGTTGCAGAGCACGCGTAGCCAGTCGCTCGTCTGGCTGTTCAGCTTCCTCAACGGCTACCAGCCGGCCGGCGCGACGATCGCGTGGAGCCCGGTGACCGGCTTCACGTACGGCTTCGACGACTACACCACCCGCTCGACGGAGTCCGGCCAGTACGACCCGACGTCCGAGAAGATCATCGTCTGGCCGCAGGCCACGGTGCTCAAGGGCGTCGCCAACCAGGACTCCGGCGTGCTCCAGCTCTCGATCCCGCGCCGGCTGCTCAAGGTGCAGGCCGGCAAGACCGGCCGCAACCAGGTGCCGTCGCTGCAGACGGCCAAGGCAGGCAGTGTGCTGTTCGACGCGACGGTCTGGACGATGGCGAACCCGTTCGCGCCGGTGCAGGTCCGCCAGTCGTACCTCTACCAGGTCGACCAGGTGCCGGCGATGAACGTCGTCGTCGGCAAGGGCCGCAAGGCCCAGCCGGGCGCCGTTCCGCGGTAACGCTCGCGCACGGCGTGTCTCCCGAGCGCGGGAACGGGCCCGGCGGCCGCGGCTGCCGGGCCGTTCTCCGTTTGCCCGGGCCGGGACAGCCGGGCCGCCGCCGGGGTACAACCTGCGAGTGCGTTACGAGTACCAGCGGATGACGCTCCCGCGGACGGTGAGCCGGGACGGCGCGCGCGAGATCCTCGAGCTGCACGCCGAGTTCGGCGAGTGGGAGCTGGCCCGGCTGCGGCTCTACCCTGACGGGCAGCGGCTCGTCACCCTCCGTAGGCCCCGCCGGGGCAGGAGTAGCCCTGAGTGACGTCGAAGGCCCTGGACAGAAGCCCAGCGGAAGGTCGTAGTCCCATGCGCATTGGCACGCTGCGTCGTTCGGTCGTCACCGCGCTCGCCGTGGCGGTCGCCGCCGGCTCGCTCGCTCCGGCGTTCGCCCACCACAAGGCGAAGCACCCCAAGCCGAAGCCGAAGCCGAAGACCGCGCGCGAGATCGTCGAGTACGGCCCGACCTGCGTCGGCGACCCCAACGCCGTCCAGCGGCTCGAGATGACGGTCAAGGGCACCCCGACCTGGGGCCTGATCGCGATGCCGGCCAAGCCGCCGAAGGGCGTCGTCGTGTTCGGCCACGGCTACGGCCACACCGCCGAGTCGTGGCGCCGGCACATCGCCAGGACCGCCGCGCGCCACCAGGTCGTCGCGGTCGCCATGAACTACCGGTTCCAGCAGGACTTCCCCGGCTCGCCGCTGCCGTCGTCGCGCGGCTGGCGGGTCGCCGAGGGCGCCGAGGACTCCATCGCCGTCGCCCAGCTCGTCGACCGCGCCTGCCCGACCGCGAAGACGTTCGTCATGTACGGCATCAGCATGGGCTTCAACACCGCCGGCCTCGCCGTCGCCGCGCAGGCCAAGCGTAAGAACGGCGCGCCGCTGTTCGACTACCTGTTCGACATCGAGGGCGCCGCGAACGTCACAGAGACCTACTTCGAGGCCCGCGCGCTCGCGCTGACCGGCAACGCGTACGCCCGCAACGCCGTCGCCGACATCGAGCAGGAGATGGGCGGCACGTTCGAGGAGCGCCGCGACGTCTACCTCGAGCGCACCGTCGTGAACCGCGCCGAGGACATCGCCGCGTCCGGCATCAAGGGCGTCGTCATGGTGCACGGCGTCGCGGACGGCCTGGTCGGCTACAACCAGGCGCCCGAGATGTACACGGCGCTGCGCCGCTACGGCGTCCCCGTCGACTTCTGGACCGCCGGCACCCGCGGGTCGAAGTCCGAGGCCGGCACGACACTGGACGGCTACGCCACCGGGCAGATCCCCGGCTACCAGTCGCCGTTCGCCGGCCACGCCTCCGAGGCGAGCGAGACGCACATCGTGGGGATGGCGGGGTTCGAGCGGCTCGCCGCTCTGTTCTCCGGGACGGCGCCGGCGTGTCGCATCGGGGTCCTCGACGGGAACGCGGGGTTCACGCAGACGGCGCCGTTGACGTTGCCGGCGACTTGCTGAGGTTTTGATTCTTTTTCCAGGGTCGGGGCGGGCTGCCCCAGCCCGCTAGTTCCGCTGCGCTCCCTTAGCCCGGATCCACCGCATAGCCCGGTGGTGAGGCGTCGACGTCGATGTGTTGAGTCGCCTCGGGGGGGGGCGTGGTGATGTCGCCGGGCGCTCCGGCCTTTCCACGTGCGGGTCTCCGGGCGGGTCCTGTCGGACGGGTGGGCGGGTCAGGCTGCGAGAGGCGGTCCCGCGCCGGCGAGCAGCCGCTGCCAGGCGTGTTCCC
>DATLNJ010000111.1:0-10563 GCA_035536815.1 Frankiaceae bacterium | reverse complement strand
CGCGGCGCCCGCCGGGTCCGGACCCCCGTCGAGGACGTCCGCGACGATGCAGGTGATGTTGTCCGGGCCGCCGCCGCGCAGCGCGAGGTCGACCAGGCGCTGCACCGCGACCTCCGGCGTCGTACCGGCCAGCACCTCGCCGAGGCTCGTGTCGCTCACGACGCCGGACAGCCCGTCGCTGCACAGCAGCACCCGGTCGCCGGGTTGCAGGTCGAGGCGTTGGAGGTCCATCTCCATGCCGGTCCGGCCGTCGAGCGCGCGGGTGATGAAGTTGCGCTGCGGGTGGGTGCTCGCCTCCTCGGGCGCGATGCGGCCCTCGTCGACGAGCTGCTGGACGTACGTGTGGTCGCGGGTGATCTGCTGTAGCTCGCCGGCGCGGAGCAGGTAGGCGCGCGAGTCGCCGACGTGCGCGAGCCAGGCGTACGCGCCGTCGTTGAGCAGCGCGGTGACCGTGGTGCCCATGCCGTGCAGCTCGCTGTCGGCGGCGACCATGTCGCGGAGGTTGACGTTCGCCTCCTCGACGGCCTCGCGCAGCGCCTCTTCCGGGTCGCCTGCGTCCATGCCGAGCTCGTCGAGCTGCTGCAACGCCGCGATGACCGCCGCGCTCGCGACCTCGCCGGCGGCGTGGCCGCCCATGCCGTCGGCCACCGCGAGCAGCCGCTGGCCGGCGAACGCCGCGTCCTCGTTGTGGTCGCGGAGCAGGCCGACGTCGGACAGGGCGGCGTAGCGCCACGCGATCATTTGCGCAGCTCCAGCACCGTCTTGCCGATGCGCACCTTCGCGCCCGGCGGCACCGGCGTCGGTCGCGTGACCTTCGCCTTCTCGAGGTAGGTGCCGTTCGTCGAGCCGAGGTCCTCGATCAGCCACTGCCCGTCGCGCGGGACCAGCCGCGCGTGGTGCGTGGAGGCGTAGTCGTCGGTGAGGACCAGCGTCGAGTCCGGCGCGCGGCCGATCGTCACCGGCTGCTCGCTCAGCTCCATCGTCTGCCCCGCCAGCGACCCCGCCGAGATGACCAGGTGGCGGGGCAGCTTGCCGGGCTTCCCCTTCGGCTGGGCCTGCGCGCGCGGCTTCGCGGCCGGACCGGGCGTGTGCCGTGGCTGCTTCGGCACCCGCGGCCCGAACACGTCGAGCCGGATCGCGCGGACGGCCGCGAACACGAACAGCCAGAGCAGGGAGAGCACCCCGAGCCGGATGAGCAGGATCGCCAGCTCCGACATCTAACGCTCGTCCCTCTCGTACACCAGCACCGTGCGGCCCAGCTCGATCCGGTCGCCGGGCGCGAGGCGGGCGCGCTCGACGCCGCGGCCGTTGACGTTCGTGCCGTTCGTGGAGCCGAGGTCGACCAGCACGACGTCGTCACCCTCGTGCCGTACCTCGGCGTGCCGCCGCGAGACCCCCGTGTCGTCCAACCGGATGTCGGAGGCCGACGAGCGCCCGATCGTGAGCACGTCGCGGGTCAGCGGGATCTCGTTCGGGGCGCCGGCGCCCGCCTCGATGCGCAGCCGCGGCTGCCCCTTCGACGGCGCCGTCGGAACGGGGTCGGGGTCGCCCTCGACCACCTGGCTGCGGACGCGGAACATGCCGGTGTCGAGGTCCTCGTGCTCCTCCAGGCAGACGCGGACCGGGCCGACGAACGCCCAGCGGCGTTCCGACGCGTGCTCGCGCACCATCGCGGCCAGCTCGCTGCCCAGCGGAGCCTCGTACGGCTTCAGCTTGGCGTGGTCGGTCTTGCCCAGCTCGACCACGAAGTCGTTGGGCACCAGGGTCCGGTTGGTGCTGATCGCCTTCTTGTCCTCGGCCTCGCGCTGCAGCGCCTTGGCGATCTCGACCGGCTCCACGCCGCCGCGGAACAGCTTGGCGAACGTCCCCTCGACCATGCCTTCGAGGCGGCGTTCGAAGCGCGACAACACGCCCATGCCCGCCTCCTAGAGCCGCTCCGACCATGATCGTATCGGCGGGGCGCACCCCACCTCTCCTCCGGTCTCTTGCCCCTCCGGACGGCGATCTATCCGGGTGAGCGGCGCGCGGCGTGCGTGGTAGCGTCGCGGGGCGCTCGGGCGAGTGGCGGAATAGGCAGACGCGCACGGTTCAGGTCCGTGTGTCCGAAAGGACGTGGGGGTTCAACTCCCCCCTCGCCCACTGAATCCAGCGGCAGTCATGGGCCATCGTCCACAACCGCGTGGTGCTGCCGCATGCTATGCCGATGGCACGTCTCCGGAAGTGGCTCCCGTTCCGTACCGGGCCGTCGATCCTCGACCCGGCAGCGGTGCCGTCCACGCTCGACGTGCTCCGGGCGCCGTTTGCGTATACACAGAGCAGGCCGCTGACTAGCAGCGAGTCTGCCGGGCCGCCAAGGACCGGGGTGTCACGCTCGACCGGGCACGGCTTGAGCTGCTGCACCGGCGCCGGCTGCTGGTGCCGTTCCTGCAGCGTCACCACCGGCCGGTCCAGCGTGGACTCACCGACCTGTCCGAGCCGTCGGCCCGCTGGGGGCTCAACGCCACGCTGTACACCGACGCCAGCAACGGTGAGCTCACCGACCCTGCCGCACGACGCTTCCGGCCGTGGCCACGGGAGGACGGGTTCCTGTACTCGCACTACCAGCTCCTCGCGCTGCACGCACTGGAATGGACTCTGGCTGCGATGAGCGCGAGCCGGTCCCAGGACGGGCCGCCAATCTGGCACATCGCGCTGCCGCAACCGATGCTGGTGCACGAGGCCGCGCGCATCCGCGCGCTCGCGGTTGTCTTGGAGGTCCTCGCCCCCCGTTACCGGCCAAGGATCATGCGCACGATCCACGACCCTGACCAGCGCCTCTACGACCACATCAATGATCGCGATCCCTCCGCTGAGCACCAGCTGTTAGCGCTAACCCCAGAGCTGTACTGGCGCCAGGCCGAGCATCTGCTACTCGCGGCGAAGAACTTCGACCCGCTCGGCAAGTGGCACCGCGTCGCCCGCGTCGGCGCGCCCGGACGCTGGAAAGACCTGCGGTTCGACGCTCTGCTCGCGAATGAGCACCGCGTCGCCGCCGAACACCTCCTCGACTTCTACGAAGACCTGGCCGAGCGGGGCCACGCGCCGGCACTGCCACCGCTGAACGAACAATGGTGGGGGGCGCGACACGACCGTCTGCGGGTCGAGGTCCGCGAACGCGCCGAGACGCTTATGGACTTCCGGCTCACCGACCGCCGGGCCGTCGTCCTCGGACTTGAAGGCGAGACGGAGATGGAGGTCGTCGCACGGGTGCTTGACGTGCTCGGCATCGATCCGCACTCCGACCTCGTCCGGTTGGTAAACCTCCACAGTGTCGACGGCGATGTGCGCTTGCTGGCTCGTGCCGTCGCCACCCCGCGGCTGGACCCGGCCGGGCACCGCGGAGCACGGCTGCTGTCACCCCTAACCGGGCTCATCATCGCCGTCGACCCCGAGAAGAAGTACGCCACGTCCGTCCAGCAGGCGCAGCAACGAGACGGGATGATCGACAGCGTTCTGCGGTCGCTGCCCAAGTCACTCCGTACCCCGGCCATGCGCGCCGACCTCGGACAACTAATCCACGTCCGCACCTGGGGGACGCATAGCTTCGAGTTCGCGCACTACACCGACCGCCAGCTCGCCGCCGCGCTTCGACGGCAGGCGAGTGTCGTCTCGCCCAATATTGCTGAACTGAAGGCGCAGTTGGCGGACTGCCGTGCCCGAGGCGGCAACATCGAAAAGGTGTGGAAGCCGTGGGCTCCGCAGCTCACCAAGCCCCGCCTTGCCGAAACTATGTGGCCCGAGCTGGAGCGCAGGATCACCACAGCCACATCGAGAGGCTCACGCGCGCCGGTGGTCCAGATCGTCCGTGAGGCTATCGACCTGGCACTGCGCACCCGAGCAGTGCGGGAACTCGCGGTTACCGCACCGTAGGGCGCCGTTCGGTCTCAAGCTGGCCCGTGATGCCGTGATTGTCCATCCGTCCGCGGCGCCTACCGGGTCGTCGATCATTTTGGGGCACCCTCGATTCCCGTGGTTGAACCGGGTGTCGGTCACTGCGGGCTTGGCACGCGTCTCCGGCGTCACGACGCGCCCCGACGGTATGTCCTGCGCGGCTCCGCGAGACCGGTCGCCGGGCCAGATCAAAAGGGACCCCGGCCGCTTGCGCGACCGGGGCCCCTCTGTTGCGAGCAGGTGTTACAGGCCGTTCGAGAAGAGCAGGCGGTTCGGGGTGCCGGTGCGGTTGCGGCCGATCACGTTCGGCGTCGAGTTGGTGACGATGTAGCTCTGGACGGCCGACGGGGTCGCCGCCGGGTTGGTCGCGAGGTACAGCGCCGCGACGCCCGCGACGTGCGGGGACGCCTGCGACGTGCCGTCGACGCGCGCGAGGTTGCCGTCACCGTCGTGGTACGCCGACCAGATGGCGACGCCCGGCGCGTACAGGTCGACGCACGGGCCGTGGTTGGAGAACGTCGCGCGGGTGTCCTTGCGGTCCGACGCGGCGACCACGATGGCGGAGGTCACGGCGCCCGGCGAGAAGTTGCACGCGTCCTGGCTCGAGTTGCCGGCCGCGACGACGGTCGTGACGCCGGCGTTGATGAGGTTCTGAATCGCGGTGTTGAACGACGTCGAGATGCCGTTGACGCCGAGCGACATGTTGGCGACGGCCGGCTTGGTGTGGTTGGCCCGGACGTGGTCGATGGCCGCGATGATGCCGGCCACGGAGCCGTTGCCGGTGCAGTCGAGGACCTTGGCGATCTTCAGGTTCACGGCGCTGGCGACGCCGGTCACGGTCGTGCCGTACGCACCGCCGACGATGCCGGCGACGTGGGTGCCGTGGCCGTCGCAGTCGGTGCCGTCGCCGCCGAACGCGTCGTACACGAACGTCGCGCGCCCGCCGAACAGCAGGTGCGAGTAGCGGGCGCCGCTGTCGAAGATGTACGCGTTGACGCCGCTCGCCGTGTTGTTGACGGTGAACGTGTTCGACAGGGGGAGCGCGCGCTGGTCGATGCGGTCGAGACCCCACGCGTCCCAGCCGGAGTGCACGGTGTTGTACGTCGTGGTGGACCGGACGACCCGGTCCTCCTCGACCGCCTGGACGGCCGGGTCGGCGAGGACCGCGGCGAGCTGCACGGCGTCGAGCTTGGCGGCGAAGCCGTTGAGGGCCGAGGTGTAGACGTGCGTCGGCGCGACGCCGAGCGCGGCGGCGACGCTCGCGCCGCTGCTGCCGTCGCGCAGGGTCACGATGTAGCGGTCGGCGATCACGTCCGCGCCGGCGCGGTCGATCACCGGGGCGGCGGAGGCGCTCGCCACCGGCAGGCCTGTGAGGGCCAGGAGGGGGATGGCGACGAGGGCGCAACGCAGTAGGGGCGTTCGTCTCACGAGGGATTCTCCTGTCGAGGTTGTGAACAATTCCGCGCAACGTAGCCACGCCACCACCCGCCAGCAACGGGTTGGGGTGCCTGATATGGCTCGCTGACGGTCATTGCTCACCTCCGCAGGGAACCCTGCGACGATGCGCTGCGTCGCGAACCGGCCGAGGAGGGGATCCATGCGCGTCCCGAACGCCGTCCACGAGGCGCACCCGTGGGTGATCAGGGAGGTCGCGCCGGACTTCCGGCTGCTCGACGTGTGGGCGCTCCCGGTCGAGGGGGAGCGCGACGAGTTCGGCCGGGTGCTCGACGTCGGGCTGCGGTCGTTCGACCCGGCCGGGACAGGTGGCGCGGCCCGGGCGCTGTTCGCGGTCCGGGACCGGATAGGGGCGGTGCTCGGCTGGGACGACGCGAAGCCGCGGCCGATCCCCGGCTGCCGCGAGACGACGTTGCGCGAACGGCTCCCCGCCCACCTGGCCGGCTCGGCCGACGGGGCGAAGCTGGGTGACAGCGGGTTCACGCCGCTGTACCGGACCGCCGACGAGTGGGCGGCCGAGATCTCCAACGCCACGGTGCACGGCGTCCTGCACCTCACCTGGGTGGACCGCGGCGACGGCCGGCATCGGGCACACCTGGCCGTCTACGTGCTGCCGCGCGGCCGGCTGGGCGCCGCGTACCTGAAGGCGATCGAGCCGTTCCGGCACTACGTCGTGTACCCGGCGCTGCTCAAGCACGTGGGCGCCGTGTGGGCGGCCCGCGAAAGGGGCGTAACGCCACGGGCCGAAGGAGCGTCGGAGCAGTCATGACCCGGACCCCGATATCGCCGCGCCGGCTCGAGTGGCTGACGGAGCAGGTCGAGGCGTGGCGAACCGAGGGGATGGTCGGCGACGACCAGGCCCGCGCGATCCGCGACCGGTACGAGCCGAACACCCGCGCGACGCTGACGGCGTTCGTGCTGGCGCTCGGCGCGGCGTTCCTCGGCGTCGGCGTGCTGGCGCTGATCGCCACGAACGTCGACTACGACGAGCTGTCGCCGGCCACCCGGTTCGGCGTCGTCGCGGTGATGTGGCTGGGGTTCACGATCGCCGGCGCGACGGTGTCGCGGTTCGGCGCCCCGCTACGGCTGCTCGCGGCGCTGCTGTTCGGCGGCGTGATCTTCCAGGCCGCGCAGAGCCTGAACGTCCCCGCGTACGAGCCGACGCTGCTCGCCGCGTGGGCCGGGGGCGCCATCGCGCTCGCGTACGGCACCCGCTCGGCCGCCCCGCTCGTCATCGGCGTGGTGACCGGTGTCGGGTGGTACGTCTGGACGCTGGTTGCCGACGCGGAGAGCGCGGCCGGGGTGGTGCTCGGGCTGGCGCTCGCGACGCCGGTCCTCGCCGCCGCCGCGGTCGCGCACCGCGGCGACCGGCTCGGCGGGCCGTGGCGGAACGGGGCCTGCGTGACCGGCCTCGCCGCCGTGTTCGTCGCGGCGTTCCCCGGCGCGCTGAACCACGACGACTGGCTGACCAGGCCGGTCTACGTGGCCATCGCCGCGGCGCTCGTCGCCACCGTGGCGGCCGCCGCCCGCAGCGACCGCCGCGGGTTCGGCGAGCTGGCCGGCGCGGGCGGCCTCGCGGTCGTCGTGCTGCTGCTCGTCGCGGTCGCGCCCGACACCGACGCTGACCCGTTCGACACGAGCGGCCTGTCCGGCGCCGCGCTGGCGCACGCGTTGTTCGCGAGCGCGGTGTTCCTCGCGGCCGCGGTCGGCGTCGCGTCCCTCGGCGTCGCGCGCCAGGTGCCCGGCCTGGTCAACCTCGCCGCCGCGGCGCTGGTGCTGTTCGTCACGCTGCAGAGCTTCGGGCTGTTCGCCCCGCTGCTGTCGGGCGCGGGGCTGTTCCTGCTGGTCGGCACCCTGCTGGTCGGCAGCGGCCTGCTCGTCGACCGCGGCCGGCGTCGGCTGCGAGAGGAGATCCAGTCGTGAAGCGCTCGGTCCTGCTCGCCCTCGTCGCGCAGCTCGCGATCGTCGGGATGGTCGCCGCGCCGCGGCTGCTGGTGCGCGTCACCGGCGACGAGTACCGGCTGCGGGTACGTCCGGTCGACCCGATCGACCCGTTCCGCGGCGCGTACGTCGACCTCGCCTACGTCGGCTTCGAGCGGCCCGACGACGCCGAGGTGGAGAAGGGCAGGGTCTACGTCCTCCTGCGCCGTGACGGTGACGCGTGGGTCGGCTCCGGCGTCGTCGCCGAGCGGCCGGAGTCCGGCCCGTACGTCGCCTGCGAGTCGGACGGCTGGACGGCGAAGTGCGGCATCGAGAGCTGGTTCCTGTCGCAGGAACGCGCCCAGCAGGTCGAGGACGAGCTGGGCGACGGCGGGATCGCCCGGGTCCGCATCGGCGGCTCGGGCCGCGCCGTCCTCGTCGCGGTCGAGTGACCGCGCACCCCGTCAGGACGGGCCGGCGCCGCGCGCGCTGAGGCGTACGCAGCAGGCGCCCGGCTCGGGCCGCAACGCCGCCGCCAGCCGGTCGCCCGCCCCGAGGCCGTCGGCGACGCCGGTCAGCAGGTGCAGGTTCAGGCCGCACACGAGCTCGCGGTGCCGCTCGGCGAGCGCGTGGAACGGGCAGTTGTCGAGGATCACCTCGCCGCCCTGCTCGCGCGGCTCGTAGCCGAGGTCGCGCAGCGCGGCGACCGCCGCGCGCAACGCCCCCGCGCGGCCGCGCCCGGCCGGCCCGCCGAGCGACTCCGCGACCGTCCGGCCGGTCGCGCGCGCGGCGTCCGCCACCGCCTCGGCCACCGGCCGCCCGGACGCCGTCGCCTCGGCCACCGCGTCCGCGAGGACCGCGCTGGCCAGGTCGTACCGCCGCTCGGGCAGCGACACCGTGACCTCACGGTCCGAGCGCCGGTACCGCTTCGCCGGCCGCCCGGCACCGGGCCCGCCGCGGCCTGCCGGGCGCTCGTAGCGGACGTCGACGAGCCCGGCGCCGGCGAGCTTGTCGAGGTGGAACGCCGCGACCGACCGCGGCAGCCCGAGCGCTTCGGCGGCCTCGTCGCGGCCGACCCAGTCGCGGCGTTCGGCCAACAGCTCGTAGAGCCGGAGCCGCAACGGCTGGTCGAGGACGGCGAGCGCGGCGAGCGCTGCGACGCCGGCGACGCGGGCGGGGAGGTCGGCCGGGGACATCGCGGCAGTCTAAAGCAGGACCACCTTGACGGAAGAAGCGCCTCGCGGGCGCGCTGCCGGTGCGGCACCGGGAAGGCCGGGCGGCGCGCGGGTGTTACACCAGATGAGCCGTTCCGCCGGTTCCGCCGTTGTGCCTTGCGAGCGGACCCGCTCCCCGCCCCCGCCTTGGAGTCCGATGCCCCGCCGTCTGGCCGCCCTGCTCGCCGCCGCGCTCACCGCGGCCCTCGCGCCGACCGCGTTCGCCGACCGCCCGGACCGCGCCGGGCGCGACGGCTACGACGTGACGATCCGCCGGACGGAGTACGGCATCCCGCACATCGAGGCGAACGACTACGCGAGCCTCGGCTACGGCTACGGCCACGCGCTGGCGAGCGAGACGATCTGCACGCTGGCCGACTCGTACGCCACGGTGCGCGCGCAGCGGGCGCAGCACTTCGGACCCGACCGCGGCTACGTCTTCCGCGGCAACGGCTCCAGCGTCAACAACCTCAACTCCGACTTCTTCTACCAGGCGATCATCGACGAGCGCCGGGTAGAGGCGCTGCTGGCCAAGCCGGTGCCGCACGGCCCGCGACCCGAGGTGCGCGAGCTGGTCAGCGGCTACGTCGACGGCTACAACCGCTGGCTGGCCGAGGCCGGCGGCGCCGCGGGCATCACCGACCCGGCGTGCAAGGGCGCAGCGTGGGTGACCCCGATCACCGAGATGGACGCGTACCGCCGCTTCTACCAGCTCGCGCTGCTGGCCAGCGCCGGCGTGGCGATCGACGGCATCGGCGGCGCGCAGCCGCCGCACGAGTCGGCGCCGGTGCCGCCGATGGACGAGAAGGGCGCGGCGCGCACCATCGAGGAGAAGTGGCAGACCCTCGCGATCGGCAGCAACGCCGTCGCGGTCGGCAGCGAGGGCACCGAGACCGGCCGGGGCCTGCTGCTCGGCAACCCGCACTTCCCGTGGCTCGGCAGCGAGCGCTTCTACCAGGCGCACCTCACCGTGCCCGGCAAGCTCGACGTCACCGGCGGCAGCCTGCTCGGCGTACCGCTCGTCCTCATCGGCCACACCGCCCACATGGCCTGGAGCCACACGGTCAGCACCGCGTTCCGCTTCACGCCGTTCCAGCTCACCCTGGTACCGGGCAGCCCGACGACGTACCTCTACGACAACAAGCCCACCGCGATGACGTCACGCGTGGTCAAGGTCAAGACCGGCCCGACCGCGACGGCCACCCGCACGCTCTACAGCAGCCGCTTCGGTCCGATCCTGACCAGCCTGCTGGGACTGCCGATCTTCCCGTGGACGCCGACGACGGCCTTCGCGATGGGCGACGCCAACGCGCCGAACTTCCGCTACCTCAACCACTTCTTCGAGGTCGACCAGGCGAGCAGCTCCAAGGAGGTGCTCCAGATCCTCAAGCGCAACCAGGGGATCCCGTGGGTCAACACGATCGCGGCGGATGACGCCGGCGATGCGCTGTACGCCGACATCTCGGTGACGCCGCACGTCACCAACGCCAAGGCCCAGGCCTGCAACACCGCGCTCGGTGCCGCGACGTTCGCCGCCCTGCGGCTTCCTGTGCTGGATGGCAGCAGGAGCAGCTGCGAGTGGGGCACCGACCCGGACGCCGTGCAGAAGGGCACGTTCGGGCCGAAGAACATGCCGTCGCTGATCCGCCGCGACTACGTCACCAACTCCAACGACTCCTACTGGCTCAGCCAGCCGCGCCAGCCGCTCACCGGATTCGCCCGCATCATCGGTGACGAGGGCACGACCCGCGCGCTGCGCACCCGGTCCGGCCTTGTCATGGTCGAGGAGAAGCTCAAGGGTGGCGGCACGATCACCCGCCAGGAGATGCAGGACCTGCTGTACGACAACCGGCAGTACGCAGCTGAGCTGACCCGCAACGACGTGGTCGCCATGTGCAAGGCGTTCCCGGGTGGCTTCGCGCCGTCGGAGAAGGGCCCGGTCGCCGTAGGCAAGTCGTGCGACGTGCTCGCGAAGTGGGACCTGCGCGACGGCATCGACTCACGAGGGGCCGTGCTGTTCCGTCGCTTCTGGACCCGCGCGGCG
>DATLNJ010000110.1:0-39168 GCA_035536815.1 Frankiaceae bacterium | reverse complement strand
GGGGACAGCGGCGAGTTACGGTGCGACACGAGGACCTCCGGGGCGTGTGGTTGCCTTCAGCAGCTCCACACCTCACCCGGAGGTCCTCACCCAGTCACGGCGACGCGCCCGTCACCAACGTGCGTGGTCAGTACAGCTAGTCGCGCAGCTTGGACAGCAGGCGCAGCAGCTCGAGGTACAGCCAGACCAGGCCGACGACGAGGCCGAACGCCGCCTTCCACGCGAACTTCTCCGGCACGCCGTGCCGCTCGGCGTCCTCGATCATGTCGAAGTCGAGGACGAACGACAGCGCGGCGATGCTGACGACGAACACCGAGAACAGGATGCCGACCGGGCCGGAGTCCCTGATGAAGCCGAACGCGTCCACGCCGAACAGCGAGACGAGAAGGTTCACCATGTACAGCGCGAAGATCGACATCATCGCGATGGTGATGACCTTCTTGAACCGCGGCGTCGCCCGCAGCCGCCCGCTCTTGTAGGCCCACAGCACCGCGCCGAAGCAGAGGATCGTGCCGCCGATCGCCTGCACCGCGATGCCCGGGTACGCCTCGTCGAACAGCCGGCTGACCGCGCCGAGGAACACGCCCTCGATGGCGGCGTACGCGATCGTCAGACCGGGCGACGGCTCCCGCTTGAACGTCAGGACGAGCGCCAGCACGAAGCCGACGATCGCGGCCGGGAACGCCAGCGCGTAGAGCTCCAGCACCCACGACGCGGCGGCCGTGACGGACAGGATGCCGAGTAGCAGGGCGGTCTTGCCGACGACGTCGTCGATAGTCATCCGCTGCGGAGCGGAGTACATCTCCTCGAGCGTCGCGGCGGTCGGCGTGCCGAACGTGTCACGCCTGCTGAGGACTGGGTTGTGGCTGCGCACCGTCATCTCCTCGCGCACGCCGCGCCCACGGCGGCGTGCATGTGTACAACGTACGACTCCCGCGCCGCGATCCCGTTACCGGCCCAGCAGGGCGATTACCTCCGCGTCGCGGATCTGACGGAAGTCGTCGTACCACTGACCGACCGCCGTGAACGTCTCCGGAGCCAGAACGTGCACCACGACGTCGGCCCCGGTGACGCCGTTGCGCAGGCGCTCGGCGGTCTCCGGGGCGCAGACCGGCGCCGCGAGCACCAGCCTGGCCGGGTGGTGCGCGCGCAGCGCGGCCAGCGCCGCCTCGGCGGTCACCCCGGTGGCCAGGCCGTCGTCCACGAGCACGACCGCGCGGCCGGTCAACGGTGGCAGCGGCCGGCCGCCCCGGTAGCGGGCGACCCGGCGCGCCAGCTCCGCGCGTTCCCGGCCGGCCAGCGCGGCGAAGTCCGCGCCAGTGAGCCCCAATGCGCGAAGGGCGCGGGCGTTCGCCACGACGGCGCCGCCCTCGGCAACCGCGCCGATGCCGTACTCCGGCTGCCCGGGCGCACCGACCTTGCGGGCGACGAACGCGTCCAGCGGCGCACCGAGCGCACGGGCGACCTCGTACGCCACCGGGACGCCGCCGCGCGGCAGCCCGAGCACGACCGCGTCGGAGAGGCCGAGCGCGGCCACCCGCTCGCCCAGGAGCCGGCCCGCGGCGGCCCGGTCGCGGAAGCGCACGCCGTCCAGTGTGGGCGCGTTCTCCGCGCGGCGCCGGGGACACGCGCGGCATGGAGCCCCCGCGACCGGCGCCCACGGTGCGTTAGCGGGCGCCGGCACCCATCACCGGGGGTCGGCCGCCACCACGAACTCCCAGAGGAACCCGCCCTCGGTCGCGCTCGTGCAGGTGAGCAGCGCGTCGAAGCCGGACCGCCGCCCCCACTCCTTGGCGAACACGACGTCGCCCTCGTGGGTGACGCGCAACGACACGAGGGCGTAGTGCGCACCGGGCTTGCCGTCCTCACGCGCTCCCCACAGGCTCGCGCCGTTGCTGCGCCGCAGCTCGACGACGCGGTCGGCGCACTCGACGACGAGGACCTCTCCGCCCTTCGCCTCGGCGGCGGCCGGCGCGGCCCCGACGCCCAGCGCCGCGAGCGTCGCGAGCGCGGCTGACGTGGTCGCGGCGACCCGCGCGATCGCCCTCATCGGGCGGTCCGGCCGCGCCGCTGGAACACCGTGACGGCGGCGTACGCGACGAGCGCGAGCAGCGCGATCATGAAGATGGCGTACCCGAGCGTCCCGAGCCACATCGGGCCGGACTCCCACGGTCCGTCGCCGCGCTGTCCGACGAGCGCCGAGACCGTGATGGACACGATCATCACGGCCACCAGCGCACCGGCGACCCGGTAAGGGTGACGAGTCATCTCTCCTCCTTCTGGCCGCCCCAGCGGCGACGTGCTGAAGGGTGGCTCGCCAGGCGTGCCGCCACCAAGGGCCGGCTGTCCCTGCCGGCCGGGCGGATCGCCCGCCCCGGCAGGGACACGAAACCGGTGACAGGTGCGGCCGTGGCCGAAAGACTCGGCGGGTGCCCGACGACGTGAACCTCCGGCGCGCCACGACGCTGACCGGCGCCGCCGTCGTCGCCTGCGTGCCGGTGACGCTCGCCGTCGCGGCGTTCGCCGGCGAGCTCGGCGCCGTGGCCGGCAGCACCGACGGCACCGGCCTGGCGATGGCGTTGACGTACGGGCTGGCGGGGTGGTGGGTCGGCAGCGCCCGGCCGCGCAACCTCCTCGGCTGGCTGCTGCTGCTGCTCGGCGGCTGCAACGGCGTCGCCGCCGCCGCGAGCACGTACGCCCGCCTCGCCGCGGACCGCAGCCTGCCCGCCGCGACGGTCGCGGCGGTGGTCGGGTCGAGCGTGTGGGTGTTCGGGTTCGCGCCGTTGCTGACGGTGCTGTTGCCGCTCGCGCCGACCGGCACCGCGCGCGGTGCCGGTCGGCGCGTCCTCGTGGGGCTCGGGGCGGCGGGGCCGGTGCTCCTGGCGGCCGGGCTCGCGTCGAGCGCCGACGCCATCCACGACGTCGTCCCCGGGGCGACGAACCCCGTCGCGGCCGGCGCGGTGTCGGCCGCGCTCGCCGTCGCCGGCGGCGTCCTCACGGCGGCGATGGTGGTCGTCGCCGTAGCCGACGCGCTGCGCCGCCTCCTGCGCGCGACGTCGCCCGAACGGGAGCAGCTCGCGTGGCTGCTGACGACGCTGGTCGCGGCGTTCGCCGGCGGCATGGTGCCGCCGCCGGCCAGGATCGTGCCGCTCGCGCTGGTGCCGCTCGCGGTCGCGGTCGGCGTGGTCCGGCACCGGCTGCTGGACCTGCAGGTCGTGGTCCGGCGCACCCTCGTCTACGCCGCGCTCACCGCCGCCATCGTCACGGTCTTCGTCGGGACCACGGTCCTCGCCGGGCTCGCCGCCGCGCCGCGGCCGGTGCCCGTGGCCGCCGCCGCGGCGCTCGTCGCCGTCGCCCTCGACCCCGTACGCGGCCGCCTGCAGCGCGCCGTGGACCGGCTCGTCTACGGCGCCCGCCGCGATCCCGTGCAGGCGGTCGCCCAGCTCGGCCGGCGGGTCAACGACCAGGACGAGCACGAGCTGCTCCCGAGCGTCGTCGAAGCGGTCGCGACGGCGTTGCGCGCACCGGGCGCCGCCTGCCTGCTGGATGGCCGCCCCACGGTGACCGTCGGCGCGTACGCCGCGACCGCCGACGAGCTCAGGCACCCGCTGTCCGTCGCGGGCCGCCGGCTCGGGACCCTCGCGGTAACCCCGCGGGGCCCGCGAGAGCGCTGGTCGACGGCGGACCGTGAGCTCCTCGACGTGCTCGCGCCACAGGTGGCGGTCGTGGCTCGGGCGGTCGCGCTCGCTGAGGAGGTGGCGCAGTCGCGCGACGCCGTCGTCGAAGCCACCCGGGCCGAACGCGAGCGGCTGCGGGGGGAGCTGCACGACGGGCTCGGGCCGGCGCTGGCGGGGCTCGCGCTCGGTCTCGACGCCGCGGAGCCGGCCGTTCGTACGAAGCCGGGCACCGCCGAGGACCTGATCCGCCGGCTGCGCACGGAGGCGCGGGCGACGACAGAGGAGGTCCGCCGCATCATCGACGGCCTGCGGCCCGACGTGCTCGACGAGCACGGGCTCGACGGCGCGCTACGGCAGCAGGGCCGGCTCGTCGAGGAACGCAGCTCAGGCCGGCTCGCGGTCGAGGTGACGACGCCGGAGTCGCTGCCGCCGCTGCCGCCCGACGTGGAGGCCGCGGCGCACCGGGTCGCCGCCGAGGCACTGGCGAACGTCGTGCGGCACGCCCGCGCGCGGCGTTGCACCGTGGACCTCGCGGCGACGAAGGACGAGCTGGTGCTCCGGGTCCACGACGACGGCGTGGGCCTGCCCGACGAGCCACGCGACGGGGTCGGCCTCGGCTCCATGCGCCGCCGGGTCGAGACGCTGGGTGGGACGTTCCGGGTCGGGCGCGGCCCGCGCAACGGCACCCTGCTTGAGGCGGCGTGGCCGCTCGCGGTCCGCCGGTGAACGACATCCGCGTCGTCGTCGCAGACGACCACCCGCTGTACCGGTTCGGGCTGCGCGCGGCGCTGGAGGCCGAGGACGGCATCGAGGTGGTCGCCGAGGCGGAGTCCGGCACCGAGCTGCTCGACCTGGCCGAGCGGCACCGCCCCGACGTCGTCGTCACGGACGTGTCGATGCCGGGTCTCGACGGCGTCGCCGCGACCCGCGCGCTCCGGACCCGGCTGCCGGGCGTCGCCGTGCTCGTCGTGACGATGCACGAGGACGACGCGACGGTGCGCGCCGCGATGCGCGCCGGCGCGAGCGGCTACCTCGTCAAGGGCGCCGACCGGGCGGAGCTCGCGCGCGCGGTCCGGACGGTCGCCGGCGGCGGGTCCACCTACGGCCGCGCCGTCGCGGACCGCATCGCGGGGTTCTTCACCGCCTCGACGGACGACTACGCGCAGCAGGTCTTCCCGAACCTGACCCCCCGCGAGAGGGACGTGCTCGACCACGTCGCGCGCGGCCTCGGCAACGTCGCCGTCGCCGCGCGGCTCCAGCTGTCCGAGAAGACCGTCCGCAACGTGCTCGCCTCGGTGCTCGTGAAGCTGCAGGCACCCGACCGCGCCGCCGCCATCGCGCTGGCCCGCGAGGCGGGGCTCGGCGCGATCGAACGCTGAGCGTCTACCCGCGGGTCCAGACGGCGCCGGAGGCGTAACGCCGCAGCCCGAGCGTGAACGACCCCCACCCCAGCACGGCGAACGCCACCGCCACCCCGACCGCGACCAGCGCCAGCACCGGGTCGAACGACGCCACCAGCCGGGCCGGCACGGCGCCCATGAACGCCGTCGGCACGACCGTGTAGAGGACGACCTTGCCGACGCCGCCGAACACGTCCACCGGGTACGACGCGAAGAGCAGCGCGCTGTGGAAGCTGAGCTCGCCGACGTCGTTGCGCCCGACGAAGAAGCTCACCGACGCGGTCGTGATCAGGAAGCCGGCGAGGACGGTGGACGCGACGACGACGCCGAGGACGTACGTCGCCACCCGCGCGACCGAGAAGTCGCCGACGGACACCACGCAGAACAGCAGCACACCGAACACGAGGTCGCCGATGTTCACCGCCTCGACCCGGCGGACCAGCAGGTACGCCAGCGGCGGCACAGGTAGCGACAGCGCCGCGTCCAGCTCCCCCTCCGCGGCGAGCCGGCCGAGCGAGCGGGTGTTGGCGAACAGGCCCAGGACCACGCCGCCGGCCGTCGTGAGGATGGCGAGCATCACCAGCACGCCCTCGCGGTCCCAGCCGCGCACGGCGCCGACGCGCCCGAAGAACAGCACCCAGAACCCGACCCACGCGACGTCGTTGACGACCATCGCCGCGGCCTGCGCCCAGAAGCCGGCGCGGTTCGACCACGCCTCGGCGAACGCGCCGCGCATGGTCGCGGCCAGCCCCCTCATCCGCCCACGACCTGCAGCCGCCGCTCGCCGGCGCCGTACAGCGCGATCGCCCCGGCCGCCAGCACGACCAGCCAGAACGCCTGCACCCCGAGCAGGTACGGCTCGGCGTGGCCGGAGGCCAGCCGTGCCGGCGCGTACGCCATCGCCATGAAAGGCGTCGCCCGGCCGACCGCCTCCAGCCCGGCCGGCAGCACCTCCAACGGCAGCAGCATCCCGCCGATCACGAACACGAACTTCTGGTACAGGAACCACGTGGACCGCGCGTCCCTGATCCAGAACGCGATCGCGCCGGCGGCGTGCATCGCGACGAGGTTGCACAGGATGGCGAGCAGCAGCGACGGAACCGCGAGCGCCAGCGCCGGCCACGACGGCGGCCCGCCGGCCGTGGTCACCGCGATCAGCAGCCCCATCACCACGCAGACCACCAGCCGCGGCAACGACCGCCCCAGCTCCGTCGCGACCCGGATCGACAGCATCGACACCGGCCGCAACAACTCGACCGCGACCGCGCCGGTGCGGACGTCCTCGCCCACCTGGTCGACCAGGCGGGCGTTGAGCGAGATCGTCGCGGCCTCGGACGTGGCGACGTACCAGGTCAACGCCGCGGCGGTGTAGCCGGCGACCGGCGCGCCGCCCGCGGCCGTCCGCCACAGCGCGCCGAGCGCGAGCGTGACGGCCGCGTAGAACCCCGCCGTGAACGCCAGCCCGCCCCGGTCCGCGAGGGAGGTCCGCACCGCGACGCCGACGGTCACGGCGAGCGGCCGCAGCAGCGCCGGCGCCGCGTACCCCGTCATGTGCGCGCCGCCACGTACGTCTCCGCGATCACCTGCTCCAGCGGCGGGTCCACGACCGACAGGTCGACGACCGGGCACGACGTCAGCAGCTCGTCGACGACCTCGCGCACCGGCCGGCGGGTCGTGTCGACCTCGAGCTTCAGCGTCGACGCGGTCTGCTCCGTGACCGTCACGCCCGCCATCGCCACCGCCGGCACCGGGTGCGCCAGCGACACCTCGACCAGCTTGGTCGCGAGCAACGTGCGGCGCATCGTCGCCACCGAGTCGTCGTAGATGACCGAGCCGTGGTTGATGACGACGACCCGCTTGGCGACGTACTCGATGTCGGCGACGTCGTGCGAGGTCAGGAAGATCGTCGTGCCGCGCTCCTCGTTGAGCCGGACCAGCAGCTCGCGGAACACCTTCTTGCCGAGCAGGTCCAGGCCGATCGTCGGCTCGTCGAGGAACAGGATGGTCGGCTCGTGCAGCAGGCAGGCCGTCAGCTCCGCGCGCATCCGCTGCCCGAGCGACAGCGTGCGCACCGGCTGGTCGTACAGCTCGCGCGCGTCGAGCAGCTCGCCGAGGTCGCCGAGCCTGCGCACCACGTCGTCGTCGGACAGCCCGAAGATCGCGCCGAGCATCCGGTACGACTGCCGCGGCGTCAGCTCGAACCACAGCTGCGACCGCTGACCGAACAGCGTCCCGATCCGGCGGGCCAGCGCGCGGCGTTCCTTCCACGGCACCAGCCCGAGCACCCGCGCGGTCCCGCTGGTCGGGTGCAGGATGCCGGTCAGCATCTTGATGGACGTGGACTTCCCCGCGCCGTTCGGCCCGATGTAGGCCAGCCGCTCCCCCGCCTCGACCGTCAGCGAGATGCCGTCGACGGCGCGGACCGTGCGGCGCGCGGACCGCCGTCCCGTGACGAACGTCTTCGTCAGCGCGTCGACCTCGACGACGTTCGTCGGCTCCATCGCCGCATGGTGCCGTATCGCCGCGCGGCGGCGCACCGCATTTGCCGCGCGTCTGCCACGCTGGCCCGCGTGACCGTGACCGTCCGCCCGGCGACGCGCGACGACCTCGCCGCCGTGTACGAGCTGACCTGCGGGTTCGACGCGCGCGAGCCGGGCGACCCGGACGAGGAGTTCCGAGCGCGGTACGAGCGCATCCTCGGTCGCGACGACTGGGCGCTGCTCGTCGCCGACGCCGGAGGAACGCTGGCCGGGTACGCGCTCGTCCAGGACTTCGGCCCGGGCCTGCGCCGCGGCTTCTCCACCGGGCGGATGCACGACCTCTACGTCGCCGAGCCGCACCGGCGCCGTGGCGCCGGCCGCGCGCTGATGGCCGCCGTCACGGCGTGGGCGAGGGCGCGGCAATACCCGCTGATCCTCGACTGGTCCGCGCGGCTCGACTCGGTGCCGTTCTACGACTCGCTCGGCCTGCGCGGCGACCCGGTCGGCGACAACGCGCGCTATCCGGCGTACTGCCTCGACTTCCGGGCCGAGCGGGGTCCACACTCGGACCCGGAACGTCCCCTACCCCTCGAGGGAGCCCCTCCATGACGTCCAAGCTCACCGTGAAGAAGGAACGCCTCGCGGAGCTGTCCACCGAAGACCTGCACCAGGTCGCGGGCGGCGACGCCAGCGGCGCGCTCTGCCTCAGCGCCCTCGGGCACTGCCAGAGCTGGTACGAGGCCTGTACGACCGCGATGTCGTGCGGCTGCCAGCCGACGTGGAACTGCGCGTGACGCAGCCGCGCCTGCGGCTGAAGAAGGAACGACTTACCGAGCTGGCCGCCGGCGAGCTGCACCTCGTCGTCGGCGGCGAGTCGGTGGCGACCGTTGCCGGCGCCTGCCCCGCCCTCCCCACCCTGCGCCGCTGCACGACGTTCCCGTCGTGCGGGTGCGAGCTCACCGACCCCTGCTGACCTCTGGAGCTCCCGTGTCCGACCGCCGTCTCAGCCTCAAGAAGGAACGCCTCGTCGAGCTGACCAGCGACGACCTCGTCAACGTCATCGGCGCGGCCGGCGACGCGCCGCCCACCCTGCCGCTCCGCGAGTGCGTCGTGATCAGGACGCTGCAGGGCTGCACGACCAACATCCACTGCCCGTAGCTCACCGGCCGGCGCGCAGCCGCCGGCCGACGAGGTCGACGAGCACGAGCTGCTGAACGCCGGGCGCGGCGCGCAGCAGCCGGTTGACGTGCGCCAGGCACAGCGCGTCGAGTGCCTCCGGCGCGCCCGCGAGCAGCGGGCCGAGCACCGTCGCGCGCTGGTCGTGCACCCGCGCCAGCCACGCGTCCGGCGCCGCGAGATCCGCCCGGCGCGCCCGCCACACGCGTCCGGCGTGCCGCAGCGCGCGCGCCCCCGTCTCGCCCTGCTCGGCCACCAGCCGGTCGCGGAGCCGGGCGAGCGTGACGCGCCGTTCGCCGTCGTCGGAAACGGCGTCGGTGAGCAGCCTGTGCACGCCCCAGAACGCCGCCCGCCACCGCGCATCCAGGTCGTCGCCGGCCGCCAGCACGCGCAGCGCGGCCACGCTGTCCGCGTGCGCCAGGCGCGCGTCGGCGCCGGCGCGGTACGTGTCGAGCGTGACGTCCGCGACCCGGCCGCTCGCCACCAGCGGCGCGACCGCGTCGCGCACCGCCCCCGCGAGCGCGAGCCCGTCGCCGCGCAGCGCGACGCGCAGGAACGGCGCCGGGCCGGACCGGCGCTCGTACCACCACTCGGCCGCCCCGGCCACGAGCGGCGCGACGACCTCGCGGAGCACCCCGTCCGCCGCCGAGACGCCGGTCGCCAGCCGCACGCCGAGCCACTCCGTACCGGGGACGTGCGCGGCCGGCCGCGGGGTCGAGCGCGTCGCGGGCCGCGCGTGCGGCGCCGAGCGGTGGGCGAACGGCAGCACGAACTCGTGCGCGTATCCGCCGTCCTCACCCGTCAGGCACAGCTGGTCCGGACCAGGGAGCTGCTCGCGCAGCCAGAGCTGCCCGGCCCGCCGCGCCTCGCGCGCGAGCAGGTCGGCCGCCCACCCGCCGTCGAGGTCGAGCGGCAGCTCGCGGTCGCCGAACGCCAGCGTCGCCCAGCGCGGCACGTCCCACGCCGCCCGCAGCCGCTGCACCGCGGCGTAGCGAGCCGCCGGCGACGCCGCCTCCCGCAGCTCCGCCAGCTCGCGCCGGAACCACCGCCACTGCGCCCGCGCCAGCACCAGCCGACCCACCACGACCCGCGGCAGGTACGGAGCCGAGTCGACCTCGCCCCACGACCACCGCAGCACCCCGGCCACGCCCTGCTGCGCCAGCGCGGCGAGGAACCGGTACGCCGGCAGCGCGCTCTCCCACGCGTCGTACGCCGCCGTGACCCGCGGCAGCACCTCCCGATCCAGCCGCGCCGACCGCAGCACCACCCGCTCTCCCGCCACCGACACCAGCAGGTCGGCCGGGAGGATGCGCCACTCCGGCCGCACCGCGCTCGCCGTCAGCAGCGGGATCTCGTACGCGCGCAGCACCGGCCGGACCGCGACGTTGGCGGACCGGCGTTCCGGCAGGTGCACCACCTCCGCGAACGCCGCGTCCGGCCGCAACGCCTCCTCCCGCGCGACCTGCTCGCGGACCAGCGCGTCGAGGCCCGGGTCGAGGTCGGCGAACCGGCTCACGACGCCGGCCGCGCCGGCCGTGACGTCGTGCACGACCAGGCGGAAGGCGCCGCGCGCCACCGCGTCGGCCGACGCCGCGGCGACCGTCCCGCGCAGCGTGAACACGTCCGGGAGCGGGCGCGGCCGCTGGTTGCGCAGCGAGTGCAGCTCGTGCGCCGGCACCTCGATCTCCGGCGCGCGGTCGCGCAGCGCGCGAGACAGCAGGTCGACCAGGTGGTGGTCGATCGGGGTCCAGTGCGACCCCTCGCGAGCCGGTGCCGCCGCGAACCCGCTCAGCAACGGCGCTCCCGACGCCGCGAGCGCCGGCGGCGCGCCGAAGCCGACGCCCGTCTCCGGGTCCAGCGCTTCGAGCAGCGGCACCTCGGCGGTGCCGTAGCGGGCACCGAACGCCGCCGCGAACCGCGCCAGGTCCGCGCCGGCCGGCGTCTCGCGGTACAGCCTGTGCAGCACCTCGACCGCGCGGCGCGCCTCGGCCACCACCGCCTCGCCCAGCACGAACGCCGCGGGACGCGTCGCGTCGACGTGCACCGCCCGTTCCGCCGGGACGTCGGGCACCGCCGCGCGCACCGCCCTCACCGCCGCCCGCAGCCGGTCGGGCGTCACGTCCTCGTCCAGCGCGGCGACCGCCGGCGGCACCGGCGGCGCCCCTGTCACGACCGGCACGTCCGGGACCAGCAGCTGCTCCGCGACCAGCGCGCGCACGTACTCGGCCGCGTCCGCCTCCGTCACCTCGTCGCCGGTCAGCGCGGCGGCCAGCTCGGCGACCGTCGCGCCGGCGGCGGCGCGGGCGAGCACCGTCCGCAGCGCGTCGTCCTCCTCGATCGCGGCGGGGACGTACCGCCCGTCGGGCGTGCGCTCGACCAGCCGCAGCCGCTCGGCGGCGGCGTGGGCGGTGGTGTTGGGGACGTACGCCGTGGCAGTGACCGCGGCGAGCCGGTCCGCCGCGAGCACGTCGAGTCTGGCCCGCGCCCTGACCGCGGTGCGCGGCGCGAGGTCGTACGCCGGCCGGCCGGTCGCCATACCGGCCGCGCATGTCGCGAACAGGCCGAACGGCGTCGCCCGCCCGGCCATCCGCGCGACGTAGCCGAGCAGTCCCGGCGGCGGCGCGGCGGCGGTGCCGAGCCACCGGTCGGTCGCCGCGGCCAGGCTGGGTGAGGCGTACGCCAGCGCGGTGCGGACCATTGGGTCGGCGAGCAGGGCGCGCAACCGTTCCGCGAGGTACGCCGCGTCGCGATGGAGCGCGGCGTCGAGGTCACCGTCCGGCCACGCCGCGCGCGCCGCGCCGCCGGTCAGGCCGGCGACCGTCCCAGCCGGTAGCAGCGGCACGCGGACGGCGACGAACGGCGCGACGTCGAGCCCGCCGTTCGTCGCCATCCGCGCGGGCTCAGCAGTAGTTCGTGCACGTCCCCGTAGGCACGCACGGGTACATGATCTGGCTGGGGAAGCACCGGAGGTCATGCACCGTGTAGCACAGCGGCTCCTTGGTCGGGCAGTTGGGCGTGAGCGGAGCACCGCCGGCGATCGACAGCAGCTCGCCGGTCGTCAGCTCGGCGAGGGACTCCTTCTTCAGGACGAGCTTGCGTAGGGGCATGGCGTTCCTCCGTGGGTCGGTCGCGTTACGGCCAGGGACAGATCTTCGGCGGGTTCGGGCAGCCGATGAAGCAGACGATCTCGAACCCTTCGGCGCAGTTGTGGTTCGCCGATGCGGGTGCGGCGGTGACGAGCCCGCTCAGGGTGAGCGCGCCCGCCGTGAGGGCGAGCAGGGTACGGCGCACGGGATGTCTCCTTCGCATGAGGGGGTGCGGTGGACGACAGCGACACTACGCCGCTCGGGCGGCCGGTCGTGTCTCCCGGCCGCCCGAGAGCGGTACGTCGTGCGCGGCGCGCGCGGCTCGCCCGGTGCCCGTCAGACGAACTTCCGGCGCCGGTCGGTGCGGGTCGTGTAGAGCGCCCCGGCGGTGAACAGCACGCCGTACGCCAACAGCCAGGCGATGCACTCGCCCACGGGTTCGGCGGCCTCGCCGACCGAGGACAGGACGAGCTGCGCGTACCGGTACGACGGCAGGTACGGCGCGATCTGCTGGATCACCGAAGGGAGGAACGGCAGCGGCACGAACAGGCCGGACCCGAACGACAGCGGTGCCCAGATCAGGTTCACGATCGGCGCGGCGGCGCCCGCGCTGACGGCGTTGCCGATGGCGTACCCGGCGGCGAGGAACGGCAGCGCGCCGAGCAGCAGGCAGATCGCCATCACGACCCAGTCGACCGGTGACTGGCGCACTCCCGCCACGCCGCCGTAGGCGAACAGGATCGACAGGATGATCACCCCGAACGCCAGCGCGGTGAGCACGCGCGCGACGAGGTGAACGACCGGTGGCAGCGGCGCGGCGCGCATGAGGATGTCGACCTTGGCGCCGCGCTCGGCCGCCACGCCGACGCCGAACGAGAACAGCATCACGCTGGTCATCGAGACCGCACCGAACGTCGCGAGCAGGTAGGGGCCGGCGTCGGCGCCGGCGATCCGCTCGCCGAGCCGCGGCAGCCCGAAGAGCGTGAAGAACATGACCGGCAGCGCGATGCTGGGCAGGCTGAACGCCGGCTGCCGCCAGAGCCGTACGAACTCGCAGCGCGTCTGCGTCACGAGCATCGGGAGCCGGGGCGCGAGCTCAGGCAACAGACCGCCCTCCTTCCTCGGACGTGCCGTCCACGAGCGAGAGGAACACTTCCTGCAGGCCGGCCGCGGTGACCTCGAGGTCGGTGATCGTGACGCCGCGGTCGAAGAGCGCGTGCAGCACGGCCTCCGGCTGGTCGGTGAGCAGGCTGACGTCGCGGCGGCTCTGTTCGAGCCGCACGATCGGCAGGCCGCGGAAGACCGCGGGCCGCGGGATCCGGCCCGCGACGAACGTCACGCGCTTCTTGCCGAACCCGTGCTTGATCTGGGCGGGCGACGCGTCGGCGACGACCCGGCCGCGGTTGACGACGATGATCCGGTCGGAGACGGCCTCCGCCTCCTCCAGGTAGTGCGTCGTGAGCAGGATCGTCTTCCCGAGCGCGGCGAACGCCCTGATGCTCGTGAGGAACGCCTGCCGGGCCTCGACGTCGAGCGCCGTCGTCGGCTCGTCGAGGAACAGGATCTCCGGGTCGCCGCAGATCGCGATCGCGAAGTACACGCGCTGACGCTCACCCCGCGACGTGCGGTCGATGCGGGTGTCCGCCTTGTGCCCGAGCCCGGCGATGGCGAGCACCTCGTCGGTGTCCATCGGGTGCGGGTAGTACGACCGGAACAGGTCGACGATCTCGCGCACCTTGAGCGTCGCGGGGAGCCCGCACTCCTGCAGCATCACGCCGAGACGCGACCGCGCGGCGAGGGTGTTCGGCGGGTCGCCGAACAGCGTGACGATCCCGCGCGACGGGCGGCGGAGGCCGACCATGAGGTTCACCGCGGTGGACTTGCCAGCGCCGTTCGGGCCGAGGAACGCGACCACCTCGCCGCGGCGGATGTCGAAGCTCACGCCGCGCAGCGCGTCGGTCCGCCCGTACTTCTTCCAGACGTGCCGGAACGACAGCACGATGTCGCCCGACGGCGACAGCACCTCGGCGAACTCGGCGGCGAACCGCGACCGGTTGCCCATCGTGCTGTGCAGGTCGGTCGACGGCGGCCACGCGACCGGCGGCGACTCCGCCACCGGCACGTGGACGGCGTGCCGGTCGCGGAACGCGTTCGCCTCGTCGCGCGGTGACTCGCGGAACACCTTGAGCACGTCGGCGATCAGCGCCTTGCGCGCCTCCTCGGGAGTGCGCGCGGCGACGATGACCGGCGCCACGTCGTCGAGGTCGTCGCTGACGTCCTGGTCCGGCAGCGGCTCGACCCAGGCCGTCCACGAACCGTCGTCCCCGCGCCGGTAGAACGAGTTCCACACCAGGCTGGTCCGCTCGCCGGAGCGGCCGCGCCACCTTCGCCGCATTCTCGACCCCCTCGGTGGACACGCCACGCGGCGCTCACGGACCGTGCGGCGGAGTACCCCCGACAGGGATTCGAACCCTTGCCTCCGGCCTGAGGAGCCGGCGTCCTTGGCCGCTAGACCACGGGGGCTCACGGCGTCCGCGAGGATTTCGCGGGCCGCCAGGTGCGAGTTGATACGGGCGGCGCCCAACCGCTGTCAAGGAGTGTTTGGGCGATCCGGAAAAGCGGTCGCGAACGTCTTGACCACTTCTTCGCGGCGCTGCTTCCATCCCCGACCACCGCGGTCATGATCACCGCGGACAGCGCAGGGAGGGGACCCGATGACTCGTCGCGCCGAGCTCCTGCCGCATCGTCCGGACGCTCCCGGACCACGCTGAGCACCACCGCCACCGCGGAGACCGCCACCATGCCAGAGACGTCGTTCCGGCTCGCGCCATACGCGCAGCTGCGGTTCAACTGGGTGCCGGCCGCGCCGCCGGACACCGGCCCGCGCGACGACCTGCGGCTGCTCGCGGAGCGCGCCGTCGAGCTGCTCGACCTGGTCGACACCACCGCCGACGCAGCCGCCGCCGCCCTCGAACGCCTGACGCCGGTGGTCGACCAGGCCGCGCGCGGTGCGGTGCTGCGGCTGCGCCGCGACGTGTTCAACCGCCGGCCGCCGCGCGCGCCGCTGCCTGCCGCCGCGGCCGCCGAGCCGGTCGTCGCGGCGTGGGCGGACGCGCGGTGGGAGTACGACGCGGTGGCCGCGAAGCTGCGGGACGCGCTCGACGCCGCCACCGAGGCCGAACGGCGCGACGTCCGGGCCGCGTGCGCCCGCCCCGAGCTGCTCCGCGCGCTGGCGCTGAGCAGCCGGTCGCTGGTCGCCGACGCCCGCCGGTACGCCGCCGCGGACGTGACAGCGCTCCCCTCCCGGCTGGCCAAGTCGGAGGACGCGATCGTGCGTTACCTCGACCGCGCGCGGCTGCGCACCAGCCCGTTCGGCTGGTACACGTCGACCGCGCTGCTGCCGTTCGACGAGGAACGCACCGCCCCGCTGCCGAGCCTCGACGACCTGCGCGGCGCGGTGTCCCGCGTCGAGGCCGGGCACGCGCTGCTCCGCCGGCTCGCCGACGCCGTGGTGCGGCACCCGGACGTCCGGCGCGTGCTGACGTACGCGCTCGCCGACGACCTGCGCGCCGACGGCGAGACGGTGCGGTTCCGCGTGCTGGCCGACGAGGGCCATCCGCGCGTCTACGGCAACGTCGAGCGCGAGGAGGCGCTGCGGCGGACTGTAGCGCTCGACGCGCTCGCCGGCTGGCTGCGCGAGCAGGGCGGGCCCGTCTCGTGGGACGCGCTGCTCGGGCTGGCCGCGTCGTGGGGGAGCCGGATCACCGCGGAGGCGGCCGAGCGGTACCTGCATGGCCTCGCCGACGCCGGCCTGCTCCGCCCGGTACTACCGCTGCGGGAGCAGGACCCGGACCTGCTGGGCTCGCTGCGGGACTTCCTGGCCGCCCTGCCCGCCGAGCCGGCGCAGTCGGTCGCCCGCGCGCTCGGCGACGTGGCCGCCGCGCTGGCCGCGGTCGGGACCGACGACGTCGACGCGCGCCTGGCCGCGCTCGCCGCGGTCGAGGAGTCGTTCGCGGCGGCGTTCGTCGCGGCCGGGAGCACGCCGCCGCGGCTGCCCGCGACGCTGTACGAGAACACGCTCGTCCCCGTCCCCGTCCCGGTCGGCGCCGCGCCCTGGCGCGACCTGGCGCCGGACGCCGCGGCAGTCGCCACGGTGCTCGAGGCGTTCGACCGGTCGTTCGTCCTCCGCGCGCTGATCCGCGAGGAGCTGGTCGCCGCGTACGGCCCCGGCGGCGAGTGCGACCTCGCCGGGTTCCGCGACGTCGTCGGGCGCGCGATGGAGCGCTGGGGCCTGGCCATCGTGCGCGGCCTCCCGGCCGAGACGGCGGGCGGTCCGCTCGCCGCCGCCGCGGCGGTGCGCGCCGAGCTGGTGGGCGAGTACCTGCGCGCCAGCCGTGCGGGTGAGGCCGAGCTCGACCTGACCGGCCGGGTCGCGGCGATCGCCGAACGCCTCGCGCCGCCGCGCCGCGCGTGGACGTCGTACAGCCTGTTCCTCCAGCCCGAGGTCGGGCCGGACGGGCGGGTGACCCGCGCGGTGCTCAACCACTTCTACAACGGCCTGTCCGCGTACACCTCCCGCTTCCTCGCCTGGACGGACGACACCGTGGTCGACACCGTCCGCCGGCGGGTGCGCGACGTCTTCCCGGCGGGGGACGCGGTGGCCGAGATCCGGCCGGTGCGCGGGTTCAACGCGAACCTCCACCCGTTGCTGACCGACGCCGAGCTCGACCTGGACGGGCAGACGCCGGACGGCTGGCCGCTGAGCCGGCTGGTCGCGCGGCACGACGAGGCGACCGACGAGGTCCGCCTGACCGACCGCGAGACCGGGCGGACGGTGCACGTGCTCTACCTCGGCTTCCTCATCCCGTTCCTGCTGCCGAGCACCTGGGCGGCGCTGTACACGCTCGCCTCGCGCGGGCCGGTGCTCGACCCGTTCGGCGCGCCCGCCGAGGCGGGCCGCCCGCTTGCGGAACGCCGCGCCGTCCGGTCGTACCCGCGCGTCACGGTCGGCCGGATCGTGCTGGAACGCCGCCGCTGGCACGTGCCGCTCGCCGAGCTGCGCGTTGCGGTGGGTGACACCAGGGACGAGCAGGCGCTGGTCCGGCTGCTCCGGTTCGCGCGCGCGCACGGCATGCCGGACGAGCTGTTCTACCGCGCCCGCCCGGTGCAGGACATCGACACGGGCGAGCCGGTCGCCGAGCAGATCGCGCGCAACGCGCCGTGGGCCAAGGAGAAGCCGCGGTACCTATGCCTCACCAGCTCGTTGCGGGTGCGCTCGTTCGTCGCCTGGCTCGCGCGCGCCGACCAGGACCTGGTGTTCGAGGAGGCGCTGCCTAGCCCGGGCGCCGCGTGCATCGCGGGCCCGGTCGGGCGGCACGTGGCCGAGGTCGTGCTGGAGGTGGACCGGTGAGCAGCAGTTTCACGACGCACGTCGTCTACTACGAAGACCGCAAGCAGGACCTGCTCGCGGACTGCCTCGTCCCGCTCGCGCGGCGCGCCCGCAAGGACTACGGCGCCGAGGCGGTCTTCCTCGAACGCCACTGGCGGTTCGGGCCGCACGTCCGCGTCAACGTCGTCGGCGCGCGCGACGATGCGCGCGAGAAGTTCGCGCGGGACGCGCGGCCGGCCATCGAGGCGTACCTGCGGCGGGTGCCGTCGCGCGCGCCGCTGGACCGGGCGGCGTACCTGAGACTGTCGTCGAAGCTCGCGTCGGCCGAGCTGGTGCTGCCGCCCTACGGCCCGGTCTGGCCGGACAACACCGTCGTGGTCGGCACGTACCAGCCGCGGGTCGACCTCTACGGCGAGGCCGGGGCCGGCGCGAAGGCGCGCTTCCTGACCGGCGCGCTGGAGCCGGTCGCACTGGTGCTCGACCGCACCCGCGACGACCGGCGCGCGCGGCTCGACCACGTGCTGCGGCTGCTGGTACTTGTCGCGGCGGCGTACTCCGCCGAGGACGTGGCGGCGGGGACGCTGAGCTTCCGCTCGCACGTCGAGGACTACCTCACGCACGAGGACCGCGACGGGCGGGTCCGCGCGGCGTTCGCGTCGAAGTACGCCGAGCTGCGAGAGGCGCTGGTCGAGGTCGTCCGCGAGGTCGCCGACGACGCGGCGGACGGCGGGTACCGCGGACCCGACGACCTGCTCGCTGCCTGGTCGGCGCTGTTCAGGGACGCCGAGCGGCACCTCACCACGCTCACCCAGCTGCACGAGATCGACGAGTCGCCGACCGAGCGCTACTACCGGGTCGCGAGCCAGGTGAACGACGAGGCGCGGGCGCGGTGGGACTTCGAGCGCCGCCGGCGGTTCGGCGCGTTCCACCAGTCGCTGCGCGGCCTCGACTTCCTCGCGGAACGTCGCAACGTCGCGGGGTTCTCGACGTACCGCTGGATCGTCAACCTGGCCTACCTGACGCTGCCCCTGCTCGACGTGTCGCCGGCCGAGCGGTACCTGCTCACCTACCTCGTGGCGCACGCCGCCGACGAGGTGGTCGGTGTCCCGTGGGACGAGCGGCTCAAGGCGCTCGGCGCGGCGGGCGGCGCGCGATGAGCCGGCGGCTCAAGCTGCGGCCGACGGTCTACTGCACGCCGGTGCGCGACGGCCTGTACTTCGCGGGGTGGACCGAGGCGTTCACGCTGCAAGGCCCGCCCTCGTTACGGCGGCTGGCCGAGGTCGTGCTGCCGCTGCTGGAGGACGGCGTGCCCGAGGGCGAGCTCCTGGCGGCGCTGCCGGAGGGCGCGGCCCGCGCGGTGACCGAGAAGCTCGTCGCCGAGCTGCTCGAACGCCGCATGCTGCTCGACCTCGACACCCTGTCGGTGCCAGCGCTGCCCGCCGAGCTGCTCGCGCGATACGGCGACACCGTCGCGCATCTCGAAGGCACGTCGGACGACCCGTACGCGGCGTTCCTCCGGTTCCGGGGCGCGCGGATCGCGGTGCTGGGCGACGGCGAGGCCGCGCTCCGCTGCGCCGGCCTGCTCACGACGCTCGGCCTCGACGAGCCGGTGCGCGACGACCTCGACGAGCCGGTCGACCTCGTCGTCGACCTGGCGACGGTCGCCGGCATCGGTCTCTCCGCCGCGACGGCGGCCACCGCGCGGCGGCGCGGGCTGCCGCTGGTGCAGGGCGTCGCGACCGGGACAGCCGGGATCGTCTGCGGCCCGCTCGCCGGTGACGCGCAGCCGGGTCTCACCGATGCCGTGGCCCGCGCGGCCCAGCGCCGCGCCGCCGGGCTCCCGGCGCCGGAGCTCGCGGGCGAGCCGGCCCCTGTGCTCGTCGCGCTGGTCGCCGGGCTGGCCGCGCACCGCGCGTTCCAGTGGCTGACCGGCACCGGGCGTGACCTCGCGCGCGCCTCCCTCGCCGACGGCGACACGCTCGCGGTCACCGAGCACCTCGTCGTTCCGACGACCGACCGGCCGGCGGACGGCGCGTTCGGCAGCGTCACCGTCGAGGCGTTCCTCGACGCGGCCCGTGACGTCGCCGACGACGCGTTCGGCGTGCTCGGCGCCGCGTCGCCGTGGGGGCTGCCGCAGACGCCGGCGTTCGCGACGGCGGTCCGCGCCGGCGCAGCGGGGACGCTGTACGGGTTCGGCCTGAGCGAGGAGGAGTCGCGCTACCGCGCGTACGCCGAGGCGCTGCGGGCGCTGGCCGGTGAGGGCGCGGCGTTCGGTCTCGATGTCGCGAGCCTGCGCCTCGACGGCGTCGCGCGGCAGGCGCTGGCGGACTGGCTCGCGGCCGGCACCCCCGGCACCGCGCTGGACTACACCGGCGTCGCCGACGACGCGACGCGGATGTGCTGGAAGACGCTCGCGGTCCGCCACGGGCGCGCGGTGGCGGTCGTCACCGCCGAGCCGCTGCCGGGCGTGGCGTGCGCGGCGGTCCGCGCCGACGGCGTGCGCACCGCGGCGTACGGCGTCACGCCGACGCGCGCGGCCCGCGACGCGCTGGTCGCCGCGCTCGGTGCCGCGCAGGCCGGGCTCAGCGGGCCGTACCTCGCCGGCTGGGCGGACGGGCCGGTCGTCCCCGGCATCGCCGACGACGACCCGCCGAAGCCGGCCGAGGTCCTCGACCGGCTCGGGCTCGACGTCCGCGTCACCCCCTCCGGGCATCCTGCGGTCGCCGCGTCCGGCGCGCTCGCCGGGCACGTCGAGGTCCGCCATGGGTGACACCTACGTCGCCGGCTCGGGCCGGCTGCGCGACGCGGTCGTCGCGCGGCTGGGCGAGTGCCACGCCGGCGATGCGGACGCCGCCCCCGCCGGCTCGGTCGTCGTGTCCGTCGCCGACCGGTGGGACCCCGACACCGAGGTGCCGCGCCAGCGCGACTGCCGCGAGCGCGGCGTCCACCTGCTGCACGCCCGGCTGGACGGGAGCCTGGCGTTCGTCGGGCCGTGGGTCAGCCCGCGCCGGCCGGGCTGCGTCGCGTGCGCCGAGGTCCGCCGGCGGGTCGCGCTCGGCGCGTCCGACACCGCCCACGCGCTCGCCGGCCGCCCCGCGCGACCGGGCGGAACCGCGCCGTGGGTCGACGTCGTCGCCGGCCTCGTCGTGGACGCGCTCGGGCGGCGGACGACCGGCTCGGTCTACGTCCTGCGCGGCGACGACCTCACCGGGCGGCCGCACTCGTTCCTCCCCGTCCCAGCCTGTCCGCACTGCGGCGGGCTGCCGGCCGACTCGCCCGCACTCGCCGAGATCCGGCTGGAGCCGCGGCCGGCCGAGTCGTCCGGCTTCCGGGTCAGCCGGACCGCGCCGGACGCCGGGACGCTGCGCGCGGCGTTGCACGACTGGCGCTACGGCGTCGTCGCGCACGCATTCCGGTCGGCCGCGGCGCCGCTCGCGCTGTCGATGGCCGAGTTGCCCGTGCTCGGCCAGCAGGAGCGCACCGGCGGGCACGGCCGGGCGGACACGTTCGACGAGGCCGAGGCCGTGGCGCTGCTCGAAGCGCTGGAACGGTACGCCGGCTGGGCGCCGGGCGCGCGGCGGACGTCCGTCGTGGGCAGCTACGCCGAGCTCGCCGACGACGCCGTCGACCCGGCCCGGCTCGGGCTCCCCGACCCCGGCGAGCGGACCGGGTTCCCGCCGTACTCGCCTGGCCTGCGGATGCCGTGGGTGTGGGCCTGGTCGCTGACTCGCGGCCGCGCCGTGCTGGTCCCCGAGTGCGTCGCGTACTACGGCAGCGAGGCGCCGTGGCGCGCGCCCGGCCGGGTCCGCTACTGCGCCGACACGTCGAACGGCTGCGCGCTCGGCGCGTCGGTCGAGGAAGCCGTCGTCCACGGCCTGTTCGAGGTGGCCGAGCGGGACGGGTTCCTGCTGACGTGGCACCGCGCCGCCACCGTGCCCGAGATCGACGTGGCGAGCGTGCCCGACGACCTGACGCGGACGCTCGCCGATCGGGCGGCGTGCGCCGGGTACGACCTGCGGCTCTTCGACGTCACGACGGATCTGGACATCCCTTCGGTGTGGGGTCTCCTGTGGCGGCGGGACGGCCGCGCGCCGGCGTCGTTCTCCGCGGCGGGCAGCAGCCCGGACCCCGTCAAGGCCGTCCGCGGCGCGGTCATCGAGGTGGTCGTCGACCTGTTCGACCGGCTGCCCGAGGAGCGCCGGCCGGCCGAGGAGACCCTGCGCGCGATGTGCGCGGACGACCACCTGGTCCGCGCGATGGACGACCACATCGACCTCTACACCCACCCGGCCGCGGCAGAGCGCTTCGGGTTCCTCCTTGAGCCGCGCGACGCCGCCGCGCTCGGCGACCTGTACGACGGCTTTCCCGAGCGGTGGCGACGAGCCGACCTGCGCGACACCGTCACCGCGCTCGTCGCCCACCTGGCCGGCCTCGGCCTCGAGGTGCTCGTCGTCGACCAGACCACGCCCGAGCAGCGGTCGCTCGGGCTGCGCTGCGTGAAGGTGCTCGTCCCCGGCACCGTGCCCGTGACGTTCGGCCACGCGAACCGCCGGCTCTACGGCATCCCGCGGCTGCTCACCGGGCCGCGCGGGCGCGACGAGCGGGCGCTG
The DNA here is from genome assembly GCA_035536815.1 of Frankiaceae bacterium. Taxonomy (GTDB): domain Bacteria; phylum Actinomycetota; class Actinomycetes; order BP-191; family BP-191; genus BP-191. The sequence continues at coordinate 17,350 of DATLNJ010000110.1, read as the reverse complement.
CGCTACGCCGACCTCAACCACCGGCCGCACCCGTTCCCATGACGACGACCGCGCGCGACGCGCTGGACCTGGCGTTCCGGCAGTCGTACCTCAAGGAGGTCGACGGCCGGCTCGGCGCCGCCGTGCCCAGGCCGCTGCCGGCCGGGCCGCGCCGCCCGCTCGCGCGCGGCGCGTGGTCGCGGATCGCGGCGGTGCCGTACCCGGTTACCGGCTTCGACGCGGTCGAGGGCGACCCGCTCGACACCGTGCTCCCGGTCGCGCTCGGCCTGCTGCGGCACGAGCCGCACAACCCGTACAACCCGCACGCGGCGATCCCCTCGGCGCGCTGCGCGTTCGCCGTGCGCGCGTACGTCGTGCGCGGCGGCGAGGTCCTCGCCTACGTGCCGGCCAGGCACGAGCTGCGCCTGGTCGGCGACGGGGCGCCGGACGGCCGCCACGTCTGCGTGGTCGCGGACCCGGCGGCGTTCCCCGCCGGCTACCACGACCTGCGGGTCGCGCTGGCGCTGCTCGAAGCCGGCCACGCCGTCGCGAACCTCGTCACGGCCGGTCGCGCGGCCGGCCTGCGCAGCGTCGTCCGGGCGGCGGGCGACGAGCTGCTGCCGCTGCTGGGGCTGGACCCCGCCGGCCCGGTCCTGGCCGCGGCGGTCGTGACGTTCGGGACCGGCGGCGACCTGGCGCCGTTGCTGCCCGGCGCCGACCCGGCGCCCCACCTGCCCGTCCCGCCCGGCGGAGCCACCACGCCCGCGCCCGAGCCGCGACCTCCCGCGGGCCGGCTCGCCGACGTGCTGTGGCGGCGTTCCGCCGGGCGGGGCGTACCCGGGCTGTCCGCGTCGCTGCGCCCGGTCCCGGCGTCGGCGCTGTGGCGCGCCGCGGCCGAGGCGGCCCGGCTGGACCTCGTCGCGGGCACCGAAGGTCCGCGCGGGCCGGTCGGGTGGCTGCGGCAGTTCTGGGTCACCGAACGCGTCGACGGCGTGCCGGACGGCGTGCACGAGCACGTCGGCGACGGGATCGTGACGCACCGCCGGGGGCGGTTCCTTGCGCGGGTGCAGGAGGGGTTCTCCTACCCCGCGACGCAGACCGCCGTCGAGACGACGAACCTCGTCGGCCTGTTCGCCGTCGACTACCCGGCCCTGATGCGCGCGTACGGGCCGGCCGGGTTCCTCGCCGCGCAACTGCGGCTCGGCGCGGCGGCGCAGGCGGCGTCGCTCGCCCTCGCCGCGGAGGGGCTGTTCGCCCGGCCGTGCCGCAGCTTCCACGAGCACGTGCTTGACGACCTGCTCGGCCTGACCGCGACGGAGACCGTCGGCTACGAGCTGCTCTGCGGCCGCGCGCGGTTCCCCGACCTGTTGCTCGACCTGAGGATGTGAGCCGCGTGGACTGGACGTCGCTGCACGTCTTCCTCCCCGGCGGGCCCGCGATGGAGGACGCCTGCATCGCCGACGCCGTGCTCCCGGCCGTCGCCGGCGGCGACTGGTTCTACGTCCGGTACTGGGAAGGCGGCCCGCACCTGCGCGTCCGGGTGCGCGGCGCCGCTCCCGAGGTCGACCGCGCGCTGCGCGAGTGGGCGGAGCCGCGGGGCGGCCGGGTCGAGGTGATCGCGTACGAACCGGAGACCGCCCGCTACGGCGGCCCCGACGGGCTCGCGCTGAGCGAGTCGTTCTTCCGCGAGTCCAGCGAGGTGGCCGCGGCCGTCGTCGCGAAGACGCCGCCCGGCGGGGACCGGACCGGCATCGCGCTCGACCTGCTCGTCGCGTTCTTCCTGGCCTCGACGAAGTCGCCGCTCGACGCGGTGCGGCTGCTGCGGTCGTACGCCGGCGGGCTGGCCTACGTCACGGAGGGACCGCCCGTCGACGTCGGCGCGCTGGCCCAGGCCGCCGAGGCGGAGTTCCTGCTGCGCCGCGACGCGCTGCGCGACCGGTTCGCCACGCTCACCGCGCGGCTCGAATCGGTGACCGAGCCGGCGGCGATGTCCGAGCACTGGCACGTCAGCGTGCGCGAGCTGGCGGCGGCGTACCGCGACCTCGCCGCGGCCGGGCGGCTCGGCGGCGAGCACCCGGACAGGGTCCTCATGTCGCAGCTGCACATGTTCCACAACCGGCTGGGCGTGCTGCTCCCCGACGAGGCGTACCTGTCGTGGCTCGTCTCCCTGATCTTCGCCCGCGCGAACCCGCTCGACGACTTCCTGGCCGACGCGCCCGACGCGCCCGACCGGGCGTACCACGAGGCCAGCAAGATGGTCGCCGCGCGCCCGTGGGACCTCGGGCGGCCGGCTGTACCGGAGACCGGCGGGCGGTGGGCCGCAGAGTGGGCAGTCGGCGCGGTGTCGCTGCCGCGCGGCGACGGCGCCGCGCTCAAGGGCGCCGAGCTGCGCGACGTCCTGCTGGCCCGGCGCAGCTGCTACGGCCGCTACGACGGTGAGCTCGGCGTCGACGAGGTGTCGACGCTGCTGCAGTACGCCGCCGGTACCTCGCGCGTCGTGCGCTTCCCGTCGCCGGGCGAGGACCCGCCGCTGTTCGGGCTGCGCACGTACCCGTCCGCCGGCGCCCGCTACGCCGTCCGGATCGCGCTCGTCGCCCGCAACGTCACCGGGCTGCCGCCCGCCGTCTACGCGTACGACGCGGGGGAACACGCGCTGCGCGCGGTCTGCGCAGCGCCCGCCACGGAGGCGTTGCTGCGGACGTCGCCGATGTTCGGCGCCGGCGGCGGCCCGACCATCGACGCCGCGGGCGCGCCCGCCCTGCTCTGCCTCGTGGGCGAGCACACGTTCCAGCGGGAGAAGTACGGCATCCGCGCGTACCGCCTGCTGCTCCTCGAAGCGGGGCACCTCGCCCAGAACCTCGCACTCGTCGCTACCGGCCTCGGGCTCGCGACGGTGACCCTGGCGTCGTTCCACGATGACGCGCTGAACCAGCTCGTGTTCGCCGACGGAGTCAACGAGTCGGTGCTCTACGTGCTGCCGTTCGCGCGCCTCGGCGCCGGCATCGTCACCGCGCCGCCGGCCACCACGGACCCGCGGGAAACGTCACTCTGAGAGAAGGGGAACATCGCCATGCGCAACACCACCGCGCTCGACCTCGACCTGGGCGACCTCGCGCTCGAATCGGTGTCCGTCACCGGCGCCCGCGACGCGGTCGCGCTGCCGGAGACCGGCGCGTCCTCGGGCTCGAGCAGCTGCCACTCGTGCTCCTGCTGCGGTTCGTGCTCCTGCTGCTGCGACGCCGCCAGCGTCGACGCCTTCGGCGACTGGGCCGCCGCCGAGGGCGCCCACCTCGTGAAGATCGACATCTAGCCGAGCCTGCCCGCCGGGCGCGGCGCCCTCGGACGCCGCGCCCGGCGCCTCCACTCCCCGAGCCGCCCCCGCGCGGCCTGACGAAGGAGATCGCCATGCCCATGATCACTGCGCTCGACCTCGACCTGGGCGACCTCGCGCTCGAATCGGTGTCCGTCACCGGTGCGCGCGACGCAGTCGCGCTGCCGGAGACCGGCGCGTCCTCGGGCTCGAGCAGCTGCGGTTCGTGCTCCTGCTGCGGTTCGTGCTCCTGCTGCTGCGACGCCGCCAGCGTCGACGCCTTCGGCGACTGGGCCGCCGCCGAGGGCGCCCACCTCGTGAAGGTCGACATCTAGCGCGACCTCCCGCCGGGCGCCGTGCCCATCCGTGCGGCGCCCGGCGACCCGAACGAAGGATCGGCCGGTCCGGCGCGTAGTACCGGGTGCCCATGCCCGCCCAGCCCACGGGACGCGCCATGACGTTGCCGAACACCCGCCCTCCGCACCCGGCCGACCCGCTCGCCGCCCTCTGCGCCGCGGCGTTCAGGGACCCGTTCCTCCGCCAGCCCGCGCTGGCCGCACTGCGTGCCCACGACGCGCGCACCGGCGGCGGGTACACGCCGACCCTGCGCGCGTTCCTCGACCACCAAGGCGCCGCCAGCCCGGCCGCGGAGGCGCTCGGCGTGCACGTCAACACGTTGCGGTACCGGCTCGGCCGCATCATCGAGCGGTCCGGGGTCGACCTCCACGACGCCGACGAACGGCTCGTCTGCGCGCTGGAGCTCGCGACCTGGCCCGCCGCGCCACTCCGCGCCGCGCCCGCTCCGCGCGGGCCGGAGGCGACGCCGCTCGCGGTCGTGGCGTTACGTCCGCTCGCCGACGATTCCGCCGCGGCGGCCGACCTGCTGCGCGTGGTCACCGCGTCGCGCGCCTTCGGGAGCGCGGCCTGGTGCCACGGCGAACCGCGCCGGGTCTACGCCACCGCTCCCCTCGGCCGCGCCGACCTCGACGCCGTCGAGCACACGGTGCGGTCCGTGGCCGCCGAGGCCGAACGTGCCATCGGCGCGCCGGTTGTCGCCGGCATCGGCCCGGTCGTCGACGGGCGCGCGCACGCCGAGGCGTCGCGCCGGCACGCGGACGCCGTCGTCCGCGTCCTGCTCGGCCGCGGCGGCAACCGCGTCGCGCGGCTGGACGACGTACGCGCGCAGGTCGTGCTCGGCGTCGTCGCGACGGCGGCGGCCGGACGTCCGTTCCCGGACGGCGGCGCGACCGCCCGGCTCGCGGCGCACGACCGCGCGCACGGCACGGCGTACGTCGGGACGCTGCGCACGTACCTCGACGCTTTCGGCGACGTGACCCGCGCGGCGCGGGCGGCGTACGTGCACGCCCGGACGCTGCGGTACCGGCTGGCCCGCATCGAGGCGATCGCCGGGCTGTCGCTGGACGCGCCGGCCGACCGGCTCGCGGCGCACCTCACGCTCCGGCTGCGCGACCTGCGCGCGCATGTCACCGGCGACGTCGCGAAGGAATCGCGGATGGCGCGCGTATAGAGAGGTGGCGGGACTAGTCCGGCCGCGGGAACGCGATCCCATCCGTGTTCCGGCAATGGGGGGGAAGGCGACGGCCGCGTGTTGAGGGGGCGCGGCCGTCGTTCCCGCCGCGTCAGCAGATGGGCCCGATGCGCTGGCCGGCCACGTCGAACCAGATGCAGTCGCAGTTCCCCGCCGGGTCGCACATCAGCATGACGCACGGCCGCTGGTGGCACGGTGGGCTCGCGGTAGCGGGCAGCCCCGTGGTCGCGACCGCCGCCGCGAACGCCATCGTGACGAAGGTCTTCTTCATCATGGTTCCCTCCCGTTGCCGGCTATGGCCTCGCGCCGCAGCCCTGGGCGCCCTCGGCGAGGCTGCCGCCCTCACCGACGAGCGCGCCGGGACGGACCGTGAAGTCGGCCCACACCCCGTCCTCGACGCACATCTGCACGAAGTCCTTGCGCTCCTCGGGCGTCTTGTCCTGCGGCTGCACGACCACGCGGAAGACGCGCCTGTCGCCCACGGCGATCTCGCCCTTCGGCCGCGGCGGCCGCGGCGGCGTCACCCGCGCCGGACGCGCCCGCCCGGGAGCGGCGGCCGCGCGCGCGGCAACCGCCCGCCGGGGTACCGCGATGTCCGCCGAGGTCCGCGGCGTCAGCGCGACGTCGCGGAGCGCGGCGTACGGCGTTCCCTCCGCCGGCCGGTCCCGGTGCTCGTCCAGCAGCGGCATCCGCAGCGCGGCGGCCGCAAGCGTGAGCGTCGCGAGCGGCACCGCGGCGATCGCGACGCGGCGCGGCCGCAGCCAGGCGCGGACGACCACCAGCGCGGCCGTCGTCGCGGCGAGCGCCGCGCGCATCGCGCCGCGGGCGCGGGCCAGCGCGGACTCCGCCGCCTTGTACGTGAGCGCGTGGCGCGTCGCGATCTGCGTCACCGACAGGCCGTGCGCCCGGTCGGTCAGCACCGCGCGCTGCTTCGCCGGCAGCGCCGCGAGGAGCACGCGCAGCTCGCCCGCGTCCAGCCCGCCGAACAACACCTCCTCCGGCCCCGGCGTCACGTCAGGGTCGGCCGCGAGCTTCACGACCGCGCGAGCGCGCCGCTCGTTCTTCCGGTACAGGTCGGTACACAGCCGGAGCGTGACCACGATGAGGAACGCCTCGAGCCGCTCCTCGTCGAGGTCGTGGAACGTCGCGCACCGCAGCATGGCCTCGGACACGACGTCCTCGGCGTCCTCGCGGTTGGCGCAGCGCCGGCGCGCGATCACGAGCAAGGGTTCACGGTGAGCGGCGATCTGTGGCCAGACACCGGCAGCCATACGCGACCCCCACCTCGTCGGCACCGCTGGCTGGGCAGGCCGGCGGTGGGCGCGCGGCTCCCGCTGTCGTAAGAGCGGGCGGACCCGGAGGTACGCGATCCGCCGGTGACGTAGGGGTGACGGCAGCACCGTTGCGGCACCATGTCATGCGCGGCACCTCTCGTCCAGAGAGGTTGCGAGCTCCGCTGCCGCCGCGATCGCACCGGCGCGCGGCTCGAGGCGCCCGGCGCAGTGTCGGTGCCGGCCGGGTCAGGCGCACCCGCGCCGTCGGCCGGCAGCCGTAGGCGGCCGCCGGCGTGGGCGCGTACGCCCTCGGCGGTGACGCGCGGGCCGAGGACATGCGCCGGTCCCCAGCATCGTCCGGACGGGCGCGCGCCGAAGCGGCGCGACCCTGGGGATCTACCTCTGCCGCCGGCTACGCGTCGCGGCGCGGGAACGCCTCGGCGGCGATGCTGCCGCCGGTCACGCCGTGGGCTACGTCGGTCAGCTTCATGTTGTGGTCGCGCGCGTAGCGACGCAGCATGTCGAACGCCACCTCCATCTCGATGCCGTGGCGTTCGGCGAGGACGCCCTTGGCCTGCTCGATCGCGACGCGGCTGTTCAACGCGTGCTGCAGCTGCTCGCTCATCATCGAGTTCCGGTGCGCCGACCGGCGTTGCAGGATGCCGATCGTCGCGACGTCGGCGAGGGCCTGCGCGAGCCGCTGGTCCTCAGGGCGCACCGGCTCCGCGGCGGCGTCGAAGATGTTCAGGCCGCCGATCGTGTCGCGGCGCAGCCGCAGCGGGACCGCCGCGACGGAGCGGAAGCCGGCGTCGAGCGCGGCGGGCACGAACCGCGGCCACCGGTCCCGGTCCGCGCCGAGGTCGCCGCTCGTCACCGGGGTGCCGGTGCGGACGCAGTCGAGGCAGGGACCCTCGTTGTTCTGGAGCTGGAAGATCTCGAGCAGCCGCATCCGTTCGCTGGACGACGCGACGACGGCGAGGTTCCCCTTCTGGTCGTCGAGGAGCAGCCCCGCCGCGGAGACGTCGAGCAGTTCGACGCAGGCCGTGACGAGCTGGTGGAGCAGGTCGACGACGTCGTAGTCGTCAACGAGCGTGTCGGCGAGGACGACGAACATCTCCGCGAGCGCCTGCTCCCGGACGGAAGTGGTGCCGGGCTCGGTCATCGGTCCTCCGTGGTGAATCGTAAGCGACGTTCGACCACGTCGGTAGCGACATCGACAAGCTGGCGGCCGCTGGCGAACGCCCTGGCGCGCAGCGTCGCGAACGCGGCGTCCGTCGTGACGTCGAGCTGAGCCTGGACCATCCCGGTCGCCTGGTGCACCTGGAGGTGGTACGTCGACCGCGCCGCGTAGTCCTCGGCGAACCCGTCACCGGCGGGGTCGAGGTCGAGCAGCGCGAGCGCCGCGGCATCGGCGGCTATCAGCGCGCCCGCGAGCTGTTCCGCGTCGAGGTCGCCCGGGCTGGTGCGCGACAGGTCGATCGCGCCGAGCCCGATGGCGCCGATGCGCAGCGGGAACGCGAACACCGCCCGCACCCCCGCCGCCCCCGCGCCTTCCATGAACGCCGGCCACCGGCCGACCGCGACGTCGTCCGGCCGGTCGAGGTCGGGCACGAGCACCGGGCCGCCGGTGCCGACGGCGTCCACGCACGGCCCTTCGCCGAGCATTACCTGGAGGTCCTCGATCCGCGCCGCGACGTCGTCGGTGGCGCACACGACGCCCCGGTTCCCCGTGGCGGTGGACAGCGAGATCCCGGCCCCCGTGACGCCGAGCAACGACACGCACAGGTCGCAGATCCGTTGTGGCAGCGCGGCACGTTCCGAGGGCGCGCCCGCGAGCAGGCGCGCCCAGTCGTCGCGGTCAACCACGGCCGGCCACCCGCGGCACGTGGCGCACGGCGAGCACGGCCACGTCGTCGACGAAGTCGCCGCGGCAGTGGGCGACCAGGGCGTCGACGACGGCGTCGACGACAGCGTCCGCGTCCCCGCCGGTCGCGGTGAGCACGTCGCGCAGCCGGTCCTCACCGAACTGGTCGTCGCCCCGCCGGGACTCCAGCGCGCCGTCCGTATAGAGCAGCAGCAGGTCGCCCGGCGCGAGCAGCAGGACGCACGACAGCACGCCCGCGTCCGGCGTGCAGCCGAGCAGGCCGCCCTCCGGCAGCACGGTCTCGATGGTGCCCGCGGCGCGGCGGATCAGCGGCGCCGGGTGCCCGCCGCGCGCCAGCGTCGCGGCGATCCCGGCGTCGGTCGCGCTCATCGCGAGGTACACGCAGGTCAGGAACTGTTCCGGCTCGTCGCGGGCCACCACCGTGTCGTTCAACGACGCCAGCACCATCGCCGGATCCTCCTGGAGGATCGCCAGGGTCCGGACCGTGTACCGCGCGAACGCGGCGAGCGTGGCGGCGCGCGCGCCGTGCCCGACGACGTCGCCCATCACCACGCCCCACCGGCCGGCCGGGAGCGGGAACACGTCGTAGAAGTCGCCGCCGACCAGCGTGCCGCCGCGGCCGGCCACGAAGCGCGCCGCGACCTCGAGCCCGGGCACCAGCGGGAGCCGCGGCGGCAGCAGGCTCTCCTGCAGCGTTGCCGCCAGCTCCCTGCTCGCCCGCGACGCGTCCTCCGCGGTCGCGCGCGCCCGCGCGTTGAGCAGGTACGCCGCGGCGACGTCGGCCAGCGTCTGCGCGCCGACCAGGTCCGCCTCCGCCAAGTCCACCGGCTCCTTCGCGTACAGCTCCAGCGCGCCGAGCTGCTGGTCGTCGAGCCGCAGCGGGAAACTGTACACGGCGCCCATGCCCTCCCGCGCCGCCGCGGGCGAGAACCGCGCGAACGTCGTGTCGTTCGCCAGGTCCCTGATCGCGACCGCCTGTCCCGTGCGGTACGCGACCAGGCACGGCCCTTCCTGGAGCTCCATCTGGAGCGCCTCGATCCCGAGGATCGCGTGGTCCGACGCCGCGACGAAGTGGTGCTCGACGTCACTGTCCATGAGCAGCACCCCGGCGCCGTCGATCGGGATGACGTCCACGACGCGGTCGACCAGCCGGTCGAGGATCGCCTGGATCGAGAAGTCGGCCGTCAGCGTGCGCGCGAACTCCACGAGGACCGCGGTCAGGCGCTGTTCGTCCACGACGATCTCCTCGGCGATGACTTGCGTGTCGCCACCGAGCGTCTGGAGCAGCGTTGCACTACCTCGACAGTACGCTCCTGCGCGGCCGAAGCGGGGCCGGGTGCGACGCCGGACCTGCTAATCCCCGTCGGGCTCCCACCGCAGGAGGTCGCCCGGCTGGCACCGCAGCACTTCGCACAGGGCGGCGAGCGTGGTGAAGCGCACGGCCTTGGCACGGCCGTTCTTGAGCACCGCGAGGTTGGCCGGCGTGATGCCGACGAGCTCGGCGAGCGCGCCGACCGGCATCTTGCGCTTGGCCAGCATCACGTCGATGTCGACGACGATCGGCACCTAGATCACCTCGTCGAGCTCGGCCCGGAGGTGGTGCGCCTCGACGTCGCGCGCCACGGCTTGGGCGAGCAGCATCCGCATCACGTAGACGAGCAGCGCGAGCCCGGCGAGCACCACGCTCACCCCGCCGATCAACAGCACGATGCCGGGCGCGACAGCCTCGCCCGGCGCGAGCAGCACGCCGAGCGCGAACGCGAGCAGCGACGCCGCTACCGCCGAGCCGATCACGACATCCACGTAGCGGAACGACGCGTCCGAGAACACCGTCCCGCGCCGCACCAGCGTCAGCAGCCGCCAGACGCAGACCACGACGACCTGGCCGGCGAGGAAGGCGAGCACGACGATGACCACGATCGGCACGCGGATGTGCGACAGGTCGCCGTCGTCGTGGTCGCCGAAGAGCAGCGTCGTCATCGCGGCCTGGATGACCAGTGACCCGGCCAGCACCGCCGCCAGCACGACGCGCAGCGCGAGGATCGCGAGCGTTCCCATGAGCGGCTCCTTCTTATCGAGTGACGGTAGTAATCTATCGAATCTCGATAGATACGCAAGCCGGCTTCGGGGTGGAGCGCCGCGGAGGCCGCCGACGCGGCCTGCTCCTGGGTCGCAGCCGGCCGCGCCGCGTGGTGTCGGCTCCCCGTCACCCCGACTGTCGGCTAGCCGACTGCCCACCCGCGCCAGCGCGTCGTTCACTGCCCCTCGCACGTGCTGGGAAGCGGCACGGTGACATGGGGAGCACTGGATGCCACGGAAGAGACCGGTCAAGGACGAGCGGCAGGACGAGCCGGAGGGGCGCGGCTGTGCCGCCGTCGACCAGCACCTGCGGATGCTGCGCAAGGACCGCGAGTACCGGTGGCGGCGCGAGCAGATCGGCAAGGAGATCAGCGCGTGGACCACGCGGTACGGCCGTGCGGGCCTGCGCACCGGGCTGATCCGCATCCCGGTCGTCGTGCACGTCGTGCACAACACGCCCGCGCAGAACATCTCCGACGCGCAGATCAACAGCCAGATCGCCGCGCTCAACGCCGACTTCCGCCGGCTCAACGCGGACGCCGCCGGCACTCCGGCGGCGTTCGCGGCGGTCGCCGCCGACGCGCGGATCGAGTTCGCGCTCGCCGTCCGCGACCCCGACTGCAACGCGACGAACGGCATCCTGCGCGTGCCGACGAGCGTCACTGTCTGGGGGAAAACCGACGAAGGCATGAAGTCTGCCGCGACGGGCGGCTCCGACCCGTGGGACGTCGAGCAGTACCTGAACATCTGGGTCGTCAACTACACCCCCGGCGTGCTCGGCTACGCGACGTTCCCCGGGATGCCCGCGAACATCCAGGGCGCGGTGTGCGACTACCGGGCGTTCGGCACGACCGGCACGCTCACCCCCGGCGCGCACCTCGGCCGGACGATGACGCACGAGATCGGCCACTGGCTCGACCTGTCCCACATCTGGGGCAACGACGGCAGCGGGTGCACCGGCAGCGACGAGGTCGCCGACACGCCGAACCAGGCCGGCCCGTCGCCGTTCAGCAGCTCGTCCTGCCGCGTCTTCCCCGCTGAGTCCTGCTCCAACGGTCCCAACGGCGACATGTTCATGAACTACATGGACTACTCGGCGGACCACTGCATGAACATGTTCACGGCCGGCCAGGCCGTGCGGATGGACGCGGCGCTGCACACGCAGCGCACCGGCATCCTCGCGTCGCCCGGCCTGGTGCCGCCCGGCGCCGCCACCGGGCCGGACCTCTGGCTCAAGGACACGTCCGACGACACCGGCGAGGAGCCGAACCCTTCCACGCAGGCGATGTGGATCAGCGACGACATCTGGGTTCGGACCGGTAACGACGGCCTCGTCAACCACGACCACCAGAACCCCGAGTACCGCACCCCGGGCGGCGCGCCGAACAACGTCTACGTCCGCGTCCGCAACCGCGCCTGCACCGGCACGCAGAGCGGGACGGTCCGCCTCTACTGGGCGAAGGCGTCGAGCGGCCTCTCGTGGCCGGCGCCGTGGGACGGCAGCGTGACGTCGCCGGCGTTGATGGGGTCGCCGATCGGCTCCGCGACCGTGACGGTGGCTGGTGGCGACGACGAGATCGTGTCGTTCCCCTGGATGCCGCCGAACCCGGCCGACTACGCGAGCTTCGGCGCGGACCGCGGGCACTTCTGCCTGCTGGCGCGCGTGGAGACCGACGCGGCGGACCCGTTCGGGATGACGTTCCCGGAGACCACGAACCTCTACGCGAACGTGCAGAACAACAACAACATCGCCTGGAAGAACATCACGGTCGTCGACGAGGTCGGCGGCACCGGCCGGACCGCGCTCACCGTCGCCAACTACGCGAAAGAACCGCAGGACGTCACGCTGCGGTTCACCATGCCCGAGGGCGACCGCACTGTCCTCGAGTGGGGCCGGGTCCTCGTCACGCTCCCGGCGAAGCTGCTCCGCCGGCTCAAGAAGGCGAAGCTCAAGGGCGCCGAGTGGGTCGATGAGGGGACGCTGCTGCTCGTCGACGTGAACGCCGCGCTGCGCCTCGGCCGCATCGACCCGGGCGAGGTGTTCGCGCTCGACGTGCAGTTCGTGCCGGGCGAGAGCCCGAACGAGCCGCTGGGCGCCCGGGTGCTGATGCTCGACGTCGAGCAGTACGACGGACGGACGCTCGTCGGCGGCGTGCGGTTCGCGCTGCGGACCCGCGTCGAGCACGTGCGCCCGGGCCGCGACGACATCGGGCCGCGGGACGGGGCGACGTGGATCCCCGACCGCGAGCCCACGGGCTGCGGCTGCTGCTGCTGACCCTCGCGCCGCGCCGCCGGGCACCGTCCCGGCGGCGTGGCGCCCCCGGCACCGGCCGATCGCCCGCGACGCTCCGCACTGGACCGTCGGCGCGCTGATGGCAGCGCAGTTCACTGTTGGGTACTGCTCGACACCGGCTGCGGCCGCGGTCGCGGCAGGGCCGCGGCGACTACGACGGCGGGCGCCGCGCTGGGCGACGACGCGCTTCTCCAGGCTGTCGCTGCTGGTGTCCGACGACCTCGTCGGCCTGCACGTCCTGACGCACGTCGCGTTCTTTCGCGGCGCTCGCGGCGCACGTAGCGCTGGTCGCGAAGCACCAGCTCGTCAACCGAGACGGGCTGCTCTGCCGGATGCTCCGACGCTCACGGCCCGGGCGTTGCGTACACCTCGAACTCGTAGAGGATCGGCGTGTCGTAGCCCGACGTGAACAGCACGCGGGCGCGCGAGCCGCGCACGCGCGGGAACGAGAACGTCCGAGGGACGCCGTCGCCGATCGTGGTGCCGGTGTAGGCGGTGAGCCACGAGACGCCGTTCCAGTACTGGATCTGGAACCCCGTCGTGCGGTTGCCGTACTCCGTCAGCATCACCTGGTCGAACGCCGTCTCGGCGCCGAAGTCGACCTCGAGCCAGCTGCCCGCCATGCGCGACCCGCTCGCCGCCTGCCAGTTCGTGTCGTACCAGCCGTCGAACGCACGGGCCGGTGCCTGGTTCGCGTCCCACGTGCTCGATGCGCGGTAGGTCCCGTTCTTGGCGAGGTTGTCGGGCCTGGCCATCGTGACCGGCGGCGCCGCCGCCGCGTCGCGGACGACCTTCGCGGTGATCGAGTCGAGGCCGACGGCGCTGCCCGACGAGAGCGCGCTGCGTACGCCGGTCGCGACGAGCGTCAGCGTGTGCGTGCCCGGGGGCGCGTCCACGCTGACCTCCGTGACCTCGGCGCTCGGCGCGTACAGGTCGACCATCGCGCGCGGCACGCCGTCGAGAAGGATCTGCAGCTGTCCTCGGTCGGGGCCGCGCCGGACCTTCACCCTGAACCCCGTCACGTTCGGCCAGGTGAGCTCGGCCGTGGCGCCCGGCTGCGTCGTCACCTGCTCGTCGTTGTTGAACAGCCCCTGCACCGGGAACGCGCGCGACCACCCGCCCGTGAACCCGATCCGGCAGTTGTCGGCGTTCAGCACGTCGTCGTACTGCGCCGGGTACTCGCCGGTCGTCACCGCGCGGAGCGCGTCGAGGTACATGCTGCCGTTCTGCTTCGTCGGGACGATGCCGGGGCCGCCCTCGTCCAGCTCGTTCCACGCGTAGGTGAGGATCGTCGGCGGGGACGTCGTCCGCGACGGGTTGTTGCGCGCCCAGTCGCGCACCTGCCGCGCGTGGCGTTCCCACTGCCCGTACGTCGGCTGGTCCACCCACCAGTCGTGACCGCGCGGGCGGCCGTCGTTGACCGGTGTCAGCGCGGGCACCGTGACCAGCCCCGGGTGCGCGACGAGGTTGGTCCGGTCGCGCTCCGCCTGCGCGTCCCAGCACGTCTGGCCGTCGCTGCCCCACGGCCGAGCCCCTGCCGGGCCGTAGGACGTGACGCCCTGCAGGCCGAACGTGCGCGCCGCCGCGACGTCGTAGGTGTTGTCGACGATGAACGGCGCACCGAGGCCCGCCGCCACCGTGCGGTCGGTGAGGTACTGGAGCTGCTCGCGCCACTGCGTGCAGAAGCCGTCGTCGCAGTGAGCGAGCTTCGCCGTCTCGAACCAGTAGAGCAGCGGCCGGTTGCCGTTGACCTTCACGTACTGCGGGTCACGGAACTTCTCGACGAAGTACGGCACGAACTCGGTGCGCCAGCGCGCCTCGTGGCTGTGCGGGTCCGTCGCCTTCCCGTGCGCCACCCACGGCGTCTGCAGCATGAACGTGAACTTCAGCCGGTCGTGCTTCGGCGATGCCATGTAGTCGTTGAAGGCCGACATGATCGCGCCCTGCTGGTTGCCCGTCGTCTCCGGGTACCAGACGAACGACCAATAGTCGATGCCGGCCGCGGCGGCCCACTCGATCTCCTGGTCGACGATCGCGGCGTGGTTCGGCACACCCGAGTTGTGCCAGCCGAGCGACGGTTGGCGGTAGCTGTAGTCCGTGTAGGTCGACGCGGCGCTGTAGCTGTACTGCGGCGCCCACGCGTCCCACCGGATCGCGCCGATGAGTGGCGCCGGCGCGGCGGCGGTCGCCGGCGGCGGCGCCAGCCCGACGACCAGGGCGAGCGTGACGAAGACATGCGGGAACCGCAGGCGTACTCGCGGCAAGACGTCCTCCTGTGCCGAGCGGGTAGGGACCGCACGAGCAGTCCCGGCCAGGAGGCGCGAGACGGCTGGGCACCGCGACCCTTGGCTGGGGCACCGGAGGTCGCGGTCGCGGGGCCGGGTACCCCTTCCTTCGGGGGTGAACACGGCGCGGTGACAATCTCCGGTAGGAACAGGTGTTCGTCAAGAGTGCGCGGCCGGCGCGGCCGGCATCAGGCCGGTGCCGTTGCCGGCCCGGCGCCCTACGGACTGGACCCGGCAAACAGCCACGCGGGTACCAGTTCACGAACCACGCGTCAGCCGTGCCGGCGCCACCGGCTGGAAGAAGAAGTGGTTGTCTGCCGTCGACCGCTACCGCGAACGTCCGAAAAGCAGCCGTCACGGTCCCGGGGGCAGCGGTTGCGCACAGTCAAAGCCTGACCCGAATGGTCCGGATCAGGCCTCTGACCTGCGCGTTCTTTGTAGCGGGGGCAGGATTTGAACCTGCGACCTCTGGGTTATGAGCGAACGGATCCGGAACTTATCCACAAGTGGCACTACCCTGCCTAGACTGTGTTTCCGCAGGTCAGATAGGGTGTCGCTGTCAGACGGTGACGGCGAGTGCAGCCTCTGACAGCGCTTGCCATCAGGTGCTGATGGCAAATTGATGGCAAATGATCTTGCTGCGGAGGCACGTCGGTGGGGTTCAGCCGGAGGCGCGAGGGACCGCGTGGCGTGAGCTACGCCGCGGTCTACCGCGACGCCTCCGGCAAGGTCCGCCACGTCGGCACCTTCCCCACCAAGCGCGAGGCCGACAAGGCCTGGCAGCGCGCCGAGGCTCGACAGGAGGAAGGCCGGCCGACGATCTCGCGGCACGGGAGCATCACCTTCCGCCGCTACGTCGACGAGTCCTGGCTCCCCCACCACGTCGTCGAGCCGACGACGAAGGAGGGCTACCGCTACTGCATCGACCGCCACCTCATGCCGGTGTTCGGCTCGATGAAGCTCGTCGACGTCACGGCACCGCGGGTCCGCGAGTGGGTGACGTGGATGGTCGAGCGCGGCGTCTCCCCCGCGACCATCCGTCACGTCCGGATCATCCTGTCGGCGATCTTCACGACCGCGCTCAACGACCTGCTCGTCCCCTACCACCCGGTCAAGGGCATCAAGACGCCCACCGTGCCGGTCAAGGACTACCGGATCATCACGCCGGAAGAGTTCGACGCGATCTACCGCGAGCTCCCCGACGACTTCTCGCGTCTCGTCGTCGAGACCGCGGTCGAGTCGGGCATGCGCTGGGGCGAGCTGACCGAGCTGCGCGTCTCGGACCTCGACTTCCGGACCGGCCTCCTGGTCGTCAGCCGCGCCGTCTGCCAGGTGGACCCGAAGTTCCACCCGCAAGGGCTGCGCTACTACGTCAAGCCCTACCCGAAGTCGAAGCGCTCGCGGCGGTTCAGGCTGAGCCCGTCCATCGTCGCCAAGATCGAACAGCACGTCGCCGCGGTGGGCTTGAAGTCCGGCGACCTCGTCTTCGCGATGAAGCCGGCCGCGAAGCCTCGGCTCCTGGCCGTCCCGGACCCGGACACGCTCGGCCTGACCGAGCCGAACGCCAAGGGGCGGCGCTACCGGCACGGCACGCTGAGCGCCTACAGCGCAGGCAAGTGCCGCTGCGAACACTGCCGCTCCGCGTACTCCATCTACCGCGCCGGTCGCCGCGCGCGCGGGCTGGACGCCCCTCGAACGCCGCGCGTCGTCGACACCGACGGCCATCTGTCCCGCGACTGGTTCACGCGACAGGTCTGGAAGCCGGCCCTGGAACGGGCAGGGCTCTCGAAGGACGTCCGCATGCACGACCTGCGCCACGCCCACGCGTCGTGGCTTCTCGCCGGCGGCGCCAGCATCCTCGTCGTCCAGGAGCGGCTCGGGCACGACAGCCTCACGACGACCCAGAAGTACGTGCACACGCTCCCCGGTGCCGACGAGACCGCACTCGCCGCGCTCGACCGCATCCGCAAACGCTAGAGAGAGAACCGCTACCCACGCGGCGCCGTGAAGACGGCGGGATCGACGGGTCCGTCGATGGCGAACAAGTGACCCTCGTACCAGGCGTGCACCGCCACGTGACCGATCGCCTGCTCAGCGGTCGCATTGCCGTCGCGGTAGGACGCGATCGCGTTGTTAATGACGAATCGGAGCGCGGGGTCGTCCGCGCGGGGAAGGGCGGACTCGGGAAGTCCTCGCCGGCCGCTTGCCGCATGTTCACTTCGTCGCGGAGATTCACGCACGGAGGGTACCCGCGGGTTGCGACACCAATGACGGAGGATCGGGCACGTGCATTGCACAACCTGTGGCGTAGGAAGCACCGCTCGGACGAGGCGGACGAAGGCGTTCGACCGCAGCGGTCGTCTGGCGATTCAGGAGGTGCCGGTCGAGGTCTGCCGCGACTGTGGCGAGACGTTCCTGGACGCCGCCGTTGCGATCAGACTCGACGATGTTGTCGGCCGTGTGCTGTCTGGACCCTCGGACGTAGCTCTTCGTCCGGTACGAGGCGTCATAGGTCGTCGCGCGACGGTGCGGCCTCTCAGCGAGACCTGCCGACTCTTAGCCCGGATCCACCGTCTCGGTTGAGTGGCCGCGCGTCGTAGAGCCGAGATGCCCTTCTGCTGCAACAGAATCGATCTTGTCTAGGGAACGATTCACCGCATCAGAAGGGCACCCGGTAGGTGCGAGTTTGCCACGGC
>DATLNJ010000109.1:0-2520 GCA_035536815.1 Frankiaceae bacterium | reverse complement strand
GTCGCGCCACGCGGGCGGTTGAGCAAGGTCACACCCTCGCCCGCCAGGCCGCTCCCGCCGGGATCGGACAGCACGCCGATCACCGTGACGGAGGCGCCGCTGACGACTCTCGCCGCGGAGAGCCCGATGCGCAGCGCGCTGACCACTGCCGGCGCGGGGACCGCCGAGACCACCGCCGAGGGGCTGAGACTGCCGGCGCTGTCCTTGGCCCACACCGCGTAGGAGTAGGTCTGCCCGTTGACCAGGCCGGTGTCGGTCAGCCCGCTCCCGCTCGCCATGACCTCCGTGCCGTCGGTCGTCGACGCCGGCGCGGTCGATCCCTCGGCCCGGCGGACGACCACTCCGGTCGGATCGGCCGGCGCGGTCCAGCTCAGGCGGATGAGGCCGTCCCCACCGCGGGCGGTGAGCCCGGTGACCGCGGCCGGCGCCTCGTCGACGTCGAACGGCAGGGTGGCCGTGCCGTCGGGCGTGACGACCGAGACCGGACCGTCGGTGGCTGCGGCCGGCACGGTGGCGAACAGCTGCCCGTCGCCGTTCGGTCGGAACGTCGCCGTCGTGCCGTTGAAGGTCACCGAGGTCGCACCGGCGAGCCCGCTGCCGGCAAGCGAGACGTCCGCGCCGACCGGCGCGGACGTGGGCGCCACCGAGGTGAGGGCCGGGGCCTCGGCGGCGGCCGCAGAGGTGGCCGAGCCGAGGAGCAGCCCGGCAGTGACCAGCGCGGCGAGCGCCGGGCGGCTCCCGCCATGCGGTCGCAGTTGCATCAGTGGATGTTAGCCGTGCGGTCGGCGTGCGAGTCATGGGCGCCTCCGGCGCCATGCCCGCCGAGCACGGTCTGGCGGTACTCACGCACCGACTCGACCCCCCACCCGATCGTCGTCAGGACGACCAGGCCCAGGCCCACCAGGGCGAGGGTGTAGTGGAAGACCAGGCCGAAGACGAGCAGGGCGGCAGCCACGCTGTAGAGCGCCGGCATCAGGCTCGGGCCGGGCAGGTGCAGCGTCGCCAGGTCGACCGGCGGGTCCGGCTGGGTCGGCTCGCGGCTGACACCCGACTCGTCGGCCCACGGCAGGTCGACCGCCTCGCCACGCGCGTTGCGCAGGGCCAGGAACAGGTAGAAGCAGGCGACCGCGAAGCTGGACAGGATCGTCAGCCCCTGCACGCCGTCCCGGACGTTGTCTGTGAAGCCGGTCATGTAGAGCGACACTGCGCAGACCGCGAAGACGCCGATGCCGACGAAGAGCTTCGCGCCGGTCTGCGTCGTGCCGTCCCGCGGACCGCGAACGCGCTGCGGCGCCTCCCATGGCTCGGCGCCGGCCATCCGCTGCCAGTGGGCCGGCTCCGGCTTCACCGAGAGGCCGAGACCCTGCGGCCAGGACTCGTGCAGGGTGACACCGGCCAGGCCGACAGCGGTACGTGCGTCGGCGACGTCGTGCGCGGCGACGTTGCCCCACGACCCGTCACTGCCGACCATGACGACCTCGGCGCGGCCCTTGCCGATGTGCTGGACGATCGCCTGCGCGCCGTGGTGGGCGCGCGAGAAGGCCTGCACGCGGTGCGCCACGTCGATCGTCCGTGGGTCGAAGTCGGGGTCCTCGGCGGCGTGTGCGATCTCGCGCCGGTAGTCCGCGATCGACTCACGTATCCACCCGACGGTCACCAGGACGAGCAGGACCAGGCCGACCGCGGCGACGGTGTAGTGGAAGACCAGGCCGAGGAAGAGCACCAACCCGGCAACGCCGTACAGCGCCGGGAAGATGCTCGGCCCGGGCAGGTGGATCTCGCCGCCCTCGTGGTCCTCCGCGTGCGGCAGGTGGAAGCCGTCGAGCTCGCGCGCGCCCTGCGGCTTGAGCGAGAGCGCGAGGTAGAAGCACGCGATCGCGAACACACCCAGGATCGAGACGCCCTGGACCGCGTCGCGGGCGTTGCGGTCGTCGTCGAGGTAGCCGGAGCCGTGCAGCAGCGCGGCGATGAGCGCGAAGACGCCGATGCCGAGGAAGATCCGCGCGGCCTGTCGCATGCGGTCCTCGCCTACTTCAGCACGTAGAGGGTGAAGAACAGCGCGATCCAGACGACGTCGACGAAGTGCCAGTACATCGACGCGCCCTCCACCGCCGCGTGGTGCCGTGCGGTGAACTGCCCCGTCATCGAGCGGATCAGCACGATGAGGAGGTACATGACGCCGCCGAAGACGTGGGCGCCGTGGAAGCCGGTCAACGTGTAGAAGGTCGAGCCGAAGACGCCGTCGCGGATGGTGAAGTCGAGCGTGGAGTAGTCGTAGACCTGCCCGCAGAGGAAGACCACGCCCAGCACGATCGTGATCGCGGTCCAGCGGGTCAGCGCCCGCACGTTGCCGCGCCGGATCGCGAACACGCCCATCTGCATGGTGACCGAGCTCAGCACCAGCAGCACGGTGAAGATCGCGGGGATCGTCGCGTGCAGGTCGTGCAGACCCGACGGCGGCCACTCGGGCGCCTGTGCCCGGATGTTGAAGTACGCCGCGAACAGCCCGCCGAAGAACAT
>DATLNJ010000108.1:0-13737 GCA_035536815.1 Frankiaceae bacterium | reverse complement strand
GCCGTACCTCCGGGAGAGCGCGTCGCGCCATCGTTGCACGCACCGACCAGCCTGCGACGCAGGTTGCCGGGCCTCGTCGCACAGGCTCACGCCCGACTGGCGGCCGCGAGCTTTGACGCGTCGTCAGCGGATCCGAGCGTGACGATCTTCAAAGTTCGCTGATCGCGCGCAGAGCACCACCAGCCGGTCGCGAGCTTTGAAGCGATGTCAGCAGATCCGCGCGTGACGATCTTCAAAGTTGGGTGACAGCACCGCGGGTCAGCTGCCGTAGGGCTGGGTGAAGGGGAGGCCGAGCAGCGCTTCGAGCTCGGCGAGCGTCGTGTCGGTGTCGGTGTGGTGGACGCCGCACATGCCGACCTCGGCGGCCGCCCGGATGTTGGCCACGATGTCGTCGACGAAGACGCACTCCTGCGGCTCTGCTCCGAGCTCGCGGCACATCAGCTCGTAGATGCCGTGGTCCGGCTTGCGCAGCCCGACCTCGCCACTGATCACGACGGCGTCGAAGAGCGCGTCGAAGTGCGCGAAGCCGTACTGCTCGCGGTTGCCCCAGGAGTTGGACAGCAGCGCGGTCCGCAGACCGCTCTCGCGGGCCCGGCGTACGGCGTCGAGCATCCGGCGGTCGGGCCTCGCGCCGGCGAACATGCGGGATACGAGGCCTTGCGCCTCGACGGTCCCGCCGCTGCGGGTGCGCAGCCGCGCGGCCAGCTCGGCCTCGAACTCGTCGAGGGTCACCGAGCCGGTCTCGATCAGGTGCAGCGGACTCGGCCGGCCGTCGTCGTACGCCGAGAGCACGACCTGCTGGACGTGCCCCCGGTCGAGGTCCTCAGCCTCGCTGAACATCGCGAACGACGCGCCGAGCGACGTGGTGAGGACACCGCCGTAGTCGACGACGAGCGCGGAGAGCGTGCGCGGCTCAGACACCGGCGACCCTCCGCGCCCGGCCGAGCAGCGCCGGCACCCCGCGGTCCAGGAGCGCGAAGAACGGGTCGTCCGTGGTGCCCGCGAGGTGCCGCGAGTACGAGCCCTCCAGCAGGATCGCGAGCTTCCAGACGGCGAGCACGACGTACGCCGTGAGGTCGCTGACGTCGCGGCCCGACCGCTCGGCGTACCGCGCCACCATCTCGGCGCGGGTCGGGAAGCCCGGCTCCCTGGTGACGTTGCCGGCCACCTCGGAGAACTCGTCGCGCTCCCCCGCCTCCAGCCAGAACGACATGAGGTAGCCGAGGTCCGCGAGCGGGTCGCCGACGGTGGCCATCTCCCAGTCGAGGATCGCGGCGAGGCGCGGGCCGTCAGCCGACATGACGACGTTGTCGAGCTTGTAGTCGCCGTGCACCACGCTGGTGCCGGCGTCCATCGGGAGGTGCTTCTCCAGCCACGCCGACAGCACGTCGTAGTCGGGCAGCTCGCGGGTGTTCGCGCCCTCCCGCTGGCCGCGCCAGCGACGCAGCTGGCGGGCGAGGTAGCCGCTCGGCTTGCCGATTCCGGCCTCGACGAACGGCTCGACCGGCGCGCTGTGCAGCTCGGCCAGCGCGTCGACCAGCTCGAAGCCGATGGTGCGGCGTTCCGCCTCGCCGGCCCACTCGGGCAACGTCTCGCGGATGACCTGACCTGGCACGCGTTCCATCAGGTAGAACGGCGCGCCGATGACCTCGGCGTCCTCGCAGGCCAGCGTCACGGTCGGCACGCGCACGCCGCACCCGCTGCGCCCCAGCAGGTCCATGACGCGGTACTCGCGGATGACGTCGTGCGCGGTCGGCAGCAGGTCGCCCTGCGGCGGGCGGCGCAGGATCCACTCGGCGTCGCCGCGGCGGACGACGAACGTCAGGTTGGAGTGGCCGGCGGCGAGGCGTTCGACGGTGAGCGGGCCGTCGCCCGGCAGCCGGTCGGCGACGTACCCGGTGAGGCGTTCGGGATCGACGAGCACGCCCGCGATCCTGACAGACTCGCGGCATGGACTTCGCGTACGGCGCCGAGGCGCTCGAGTGGCGGGACCGGGTGCGGGCGTTCGTCGAGGAACGCGTCCTCCCGGCGGAGGCGGTGTACGCCGCGCAGCGCGCGTCGCTCATCGCCGAGGGGCGGCCGCACGACCTGCCGCCGGTAGTCGAGGAGCTCAAGGCGGAGGCGCGGTCGCGCGGCCTCTGGAACCTGTTCCTGCCCGACGTCTCCGGCCTCTCGAACGTCACGTACGCGCCGCTCGCCGAGCTGATGGGGCGGTCCATCGTTCTCGCGCCGGAGTCGATGAACTGCTCCGCGCCGGACACCGGCAACATGGAGGTGCTCCACCTGTTCGGCACGCCCGAGCAGAAGGAACGGTGGCTGGCGCCGTTGCTCGACGGCGCGATCCGGTCGTGCTTCGCGATGACCGAGCCGGACGTCGCGTCGTCGGACGCGAGGAACATCGCGACGTCGATCCGGCGCGACGGCGACGAGTTCGTCGTCGACGGCCGCAAGTGGTGGATCACCGGCTCGGCCGACCCGCGCTGCAAGATCGCGATCGTCATGGGGAAGACCGACCCGGACGGGCCGACGTACCGGCAGCAGTCGATGGTGCTGGTCCCGCTGGACACGCCGGGCGTCGAGATCGTGCGCGCGCTGCCGGTGTTCGGCTACCACGACCAGGAGGGGCACTGCGAGATCACGTTCACCGACGTGCGCGTACCCGTCACGAACCTGATCGGCGAGGAGGGCGGCGGTTTCGCCATCGCGCAGGCGCGGCTCGGCCCCGGCCGCATCCACCACTGCATGCGCGCGATCGGGATGGCCGAACGCGCGGTGGAGCTGATGTGCCGTCGCGCGGTCTCGCGGGTGGCGTTCGGGCGGCCGCTGGCGATGCAGGGCGTGGTCCGCGAGTGGGTCGCCGAGGCGCGCATGGACATCGAGCAGGCGCGGTTGCTAGTGCTCAAGACGGCGTGGCTGATCGACACCGTCGGCTCGCGCGGCGCGGCGACGGAGATCGCCGCGATCAAGGTGGTCGTGCCGCGGGTCGTGTGCCGCATCCTCGACCGCGCGATCCAGCTGCACGGCGCCGGCGGCGTCTCCGACGACTTCCCGCTGGCCCAGATGTACGCGGGCGCGCGCACGTTGCGGATCGCCGACGGTCCGGACGAGGTGCACATCCGGACGGTCGGCCGCCGCGAGCTCGGCAAGTACGTCGAGTCAGCGCCGCAGTAGCCGGCGGCGGCGCGGCGGCGCGGGCTGGCCGGCGAGGGTGCGCGCGAGGTCGCGGATCGCGTGGCGCAGCGGCGCGCCGGGCGCGGCCTCGGTTAGCGACTGGCCGCGCTTCAACGCCTCGTCGGCGGCGGCCGGATCGAACGGCAGGAACGCGCTCGGCGTCACGCCGGCGTAGCGCCGCAGCGCCTCGGTGATCTCGGCCTTCGGGTCGCCGGGGATGACGCCCGGCCGTAGCCGGTTGACGACGACGGTGGCGTCGCGGCCGAGGTCGCCGAGCGCGCGCACGAGACGTTGCAACGACACCGGGTCGGCCGACCCGACGGCGAGCACGGTGTCGGCGGCGGCGAGGATCGCGAGGGTGGCGGCGTTGCGGCGCGCGTCGAGGTCGTCCTCGACGCAGAACGCGCAGTCCACGACCGTGAACGCCGCCGTCGCGCGGCAGCGGTCGAGGACGTTCTCGACGGCCGCGGGCCGCAGCTCCGGCCAGCGCTCGGCGCGGGAGATCCCGGTGAGGACGCGCAGGGTCCCGGTCAGGTCGATCGCGACGCCGGCCAGCGCGGTGGCGTCGAGGAGGCCGTTGTTCGCGAGCCGCGTGGCGGCGGCGAGGCCGGGCGCCTCGTCCAGCAGGCCGAGCGCCTGCGCGACGCAGCCGCCGTACACGTCGGCGTCCACGAGCACCGTCGGCTCCCCGAGGCCGGCTAGCTCGACGGCGAGGTTGACGGCGAGGGTGGTGCGGCCGGGCGCGCCGGTGGGACCCCAGACGGCGACGACGGGGCCGGGGGCGGTGTCGGGCGCGGGCGGCGGGGGCGCGGTCTCCGGCGGCGGCAGCGGGACGCCGAGCGTGACCGAGGCGACGGCGTCCACGACGGTGCCCGCGATCGCACCGGCGGGTGCATTCGCGGGAGCGACGTGGAGGACGCCGAGCCCGCGCAGGCGGCGTTCGGCCTCGTCGTCGCCCGCGAGCCCGACGACGGCGACGCCGCAGACCGCGAGGCGGGACAGCGCGTCGCGGTCCAGCCGCCGGAGGTCGGCGTCGAGGACGACCGCGCGCACGGTGCCGGCGGCCGCGGTGGCGAGCAGGTCGGCGAGGTCGACGCAGCGGCGGACCACCTGCACCGGCGAGCCCGTCTCCTCGAACGCCGCCACGATCTCCGCCTCGCGGTCCGCGTCGGCGACGGCGGTCAGGACAGGGACCTTCACGGCTTGGCGGTGACGACGTCGTCGCCGAGGTCGCCGGGGCCGTCGGCGCCGGGCTTGACGAGGGAGAGGTCTATCTCCGCGCCGCGCAGCGCGGCCGCGATGTCGAGCGCCAGGTCGGGCGCGACCTCGACCAGCACCACGAAGTCGTTGCGGCCGGCGCCGAAGCCGGACGTGGGCTTGTCGACGCCGACGACGGGGACGTTGCGCGCGACGGCGTACGTCGTGAACCCGCCGCCGGCCGTCTTGCGGGTGGCGATGACGTCGACGACGTCACCGCGGCGGACGTTGCCGCCGAGTGCGTGCGCGCGGCCGAGCGGCAGGCCGACGACGCGGGTGGCGTTGGTGCCGTTGTCGCCGAGTGCGGAGAGCGGCAGCAGGTCGCCGTCACCCAACGGGCGCAGCAGCACGCGGCCTGCCGGGTCGCCGCCTCGGGCGTCGAGGTAGCGCGCGCGGTCGTCGCCGAACAGCCGGATGCGGCGTTGCGTCAGGTCGTCCGCGTGCAACGTCGTCCCGGCCGGCAGCGCGCGCCGGACCGCCCAGACGTGGACGGTGCGGTCGGCGTTGCCCACCACGCTCGCGCCGAGCACGACCGAGACGAGCACCATGAGCACGCCCGCGACGAGGCGGGCGTCGGTCCAGCGCGGCTGACGAAGCCGGTTCGCGTCCCCCATGACCAGCGGAGGATCGCCGGAAACGGCGCCGTTGTCCACCCCCTACTTCACAGATGTGGACGCAACCGGGGGCAACCGCGCGATACTGCGCGCATGGCGAAGCGCTTCCTCCAGCTCGCGGACGTCGCCGAGGTCCTCAACATCTCCGCCGCGCAGACGTACGCCCTCGTCCGGTCGGGCGAGCTGCCGGCCATCAAGATCGGCGGCCGCGGCCAGTGGCGCGTCGAGGAGGCCGAGCTGGAGTCGTACATCCAGCGCATGTACGAGCAGACGCGCGAGTTCGTGGCGGCGCACCCGCTCGTCGCGCGGGCAGCCGAGGCCGAGGTGTCCGAGGACGACCTCGCCTGAGCCGCGCGTCAGGCCGGCCGGAGGGTCGCGATCGCGCGGAACGGAAGCGCCTGCCCGCCGACGTCCACGTGGTCGCGCCCGACCCGGCCGACGCCGCCGGTGACCGTGCGGCCGTCGAGGAGCGTGGCGATCACGGCGGGGTGGTCGCGGCCGAGCGCGCGGACGGCGTAGCCGACCGGGAGCCGGCTCTTCGGCGCCGCGTCGGGCTCGGTGGCGGCCGGGCCGAGACCGTCGATCGCCAGGATCGCGGTCCGCGGGATCAGCGTCTCGCCGACCAGCAGCCAGTCCTTGCTGGAGTCGGTGAGCGGGCCGCGCACGGTGCCCGCGCCGGAGGTGTGCACGGCGAGCTCGCGGCCGTGCTGCGCGGCCAGCCGGTCGGCCAGCGCGAGCCGGCCGTGCTCGCGGCGGGTGCGGTCGCTGACCTCGTCGTCGAGGTCGCGCGCCTCCTCGCCTTCGAGCTCGCCCTCGAGGTCGGCGAACAGCGCCGCCCACCGATCCCGTTCCCCCATGCGCGGCAGCGTCGCACGTGTCCACAGGCAACCGCAAGGTATTGACATCGAACGTATCTGAACGCAAACTAGGTCAAACGAACGTTTCTCACGGTGTGACGGGGGTCGGTATGCGGGTTCTCGCGCGGTTGGTCGCGGCGTTGGCGCTGCTCGCGGGGGTGGCGGCGTTGCTGGCCCGCGTGGCGCCGCGCGACTGGCCCGCGTCGGTGTCCGACGCGCCGCGCTGGCTCGCGGCCGGTCCGGTGGACGCGCGGGTCGTGTCGCTCGCCACGCTCGCGGCGTGGGGCTGCCTGGCCTGGCTGGCGTTCGTGCTCGTCGCGGTGTCCGTCGGCGCGTTCCCTCGGGGCGCGGTCCGGGACGCGGCGGAACGCGTGCTCGGCGTCGCGGTAGTAGGGGTCGCGGCGGGAGCACTGGTGGCGGGACCGGCGGCCGCCGACGGGCCGTTCGACCGGCCGGCCGGCCCCGCCACCGCCCCACCTCCGTCGGCGTCGCCCGCCCGCCCGGCCCGCGACGCCGCACCGCCCGCACCGCCGGCCCGTGACCCGTTGCCGACGCCGGCCCGCGATCCGTTGCCGTCGCGAGCCGCGGACCGTGCCGGCCATCCCCCGCCCGGCGCGCCGACCCGCCCCGCGCCGCCGCCCGGCGACGCCGTCGTCGTCGCGCCGGGCGACACGGTGTGGGGGATCGCCGCGCGCCGCCTCGGCGCGGCGGCAACGCCCGCGCTGACCGCCGCGACCTGGCCGCGCTGGTACGCCGCCAACCGACCTCTCGTCGGACCGGACCCCGACCTCATCGTCCCCGGTCAGCGCCTCGTCCCCCCGAGCCCCGGAGGCACGCGATGACGCTCGCCCAGCTCGTCGCCGAGCCCGGCGCGGCAGACTCCCCCGCGCGCCTGCAGGTTTCCGTGCACGCCATCCCGGACCCCGACCCGCCCTACGACGACGAGGCGGCCGACCCGCCCGGCGCGGCGCCGGCGCGCGAGCGGCGCAGGCCGCTCGCGCCGTGCCCGCCGATGCCGGCCACGGCGGCGTTGCGGCTGGTGCCGCCGGAGGACCTGTACGACGAGGAGGACGACGAGAAGTCGTTCGAGCCGGTGCGCACGTCCCGCGAGGAGCTGGAGGACCCGGTGCCGCGCGCGGCGATGCTGACGCGCGCGCTGCTCGAGGCGATGGCCGGCATCCGTCCGGTGAGCCAGCTGAGCAAGTGGGTGACCGCGGACGTCCTCGCGGTCATGCAGGCGAGCGTCGTGCATCGCGCCGCGCGCCCGGCACCGACGGCGCTGCGCCGGGTGCTCGTGTCCGAGCCGATGCCGGGCATCGCCGAGGTCACCGCGATCGTCGACCGTGGCGACCGCGCCGAGGCGCTGGCCCTACGGCTCGAAGGCTTGGACGGACGGTGGGTCGTCACCGCGCTGCAGCGCGCGTGACGGCGACCGCGCCGCCCCCGCAGGTGACGGCCGGAGTGCGCCGGGTGGCCGAACGCCATCCGGCCGCGACGTCAGACCGTGGCGCCGCCGGCGGGCGCGCCGTGGCACTTCTTGTACTTCTTGCCCGAGCCACAGGGGCACGGCGCGTTGCGCGCCGGCCCGGAGCCGGTGACCTGGCCGGAGATGTTGCCCTCGCCGGCGCTGACCATCGAGTGCGGCCCGGCGGCGATCCCGGACCCGCCGTCCACGCTCGGCGCCGTGTACTGCACGTGCGACGGCCGGTGGCCCTCGACGAGCTCGCGCGGCAGCACCGCGCGCGGGTCGGGCGTCGGGCGCGCAGGTGCCGCCTGCCCGGCCTGGCCGGCCTGCGCCGCACCGCCCGCGCCGCCGCCGAGGCCCGCCTCGGCGAGCGCCGCGGCACCCTGCTCCGTGGCGGGCTGGTCCGGTGCGGCCGCGATCGGGCCGGCTGCGGAGTCCGGCAACGGCTGGTTCGGCGCGTTCTCACCCGTCAGCGCGCCGGTCAGCGGCGGCTCCCCGCCCGGCGGCGTCGCCGGCGAGGCGCTGCCGTAGCCGGCATCGGCGCCCGCCTGACCGCCGGCGCCGGGGATCGGTGCCGGGGACGGCGTGCCGCCGCCGCCGTTCGGCGACGGTGTCGCGGCCTGCCCCTGCACGCCGAGCCCGAGCGTCGCCGGGGTCTCCTGCGGCGGCTCCTGCTGCTCGACCTTCACCTCGACGTTGAAGAGGAATCCGACCGACTCCTCCTTGATCCCGTCCATCATCGCCGCGAACAGGTCGAAGCCCTCGCGCTTGTACTCGACCAGCGGGTCACGCTGACCGACCGCGCGCAGCCCGATGCCCTCCTGCAGGTAGTCCATCTCGTAGAGGTGCTCGCGCCACTTGCGGTCCAGCACCGAGAGGATGACCCGCCGCTCCAGCTCGCGGATGACCTCGCTGCCGAGGGTCTCCTCGCGGCGGTCGTACGACGCCAGCGCGTCCTCGACCAGCGTCGTCTTGAGGTACTCGGGGGCGAGGCCGGCGCGGCCGCCGTTCTCCTCCTCGAGCGCCTCGATCGTGACGCCGACCGGGTACAGCGTCCGCAATGCCGTCCAGAGCTGCTCGAGGTCCCACTCCTCCGCGTACTCGTCAGAGGTGGCGCCCTCCACGTACGCCGCCACGACGTCCTCGATCATGCCGCGCACCTGCGTGTGCAGGTCTGCGCCTTCGAGGACCTTGCGGCGCTCGCCGTAGATGACCTCGCGCTGCCGGTTGAGGACCTCGTCGTACTTGAGGACGTTCTTGCGGATCTCGAAGTTCTGGCTCTCGATCTGGGTCTGCGCGTTGCGGATGGCGCGGGTCACGAGGCCGGCCTCGATCGGCACGTCGTCCGGCAGCTTGAGCCGGTCCATGATCGACTCGACCGCGGCGGCGTTGAACAGCCGCATGAGGTCGTCCTGCAGCGACAGGTAGAACCGCGACTCGCCGGGGTCGCCCTGGCGGCCGGACCGGCCGCGCAGCTGGTTGTCGATGCGCCGGGACTCGTGCCGCTCGGTGCCGAGGACGTACAGGCCGCCGAAGCCGGTGACCTCGTCGTGCTCGGCGGCGACCGCCTGCTTCGCCTTCTCCAGCGCGTCCGGCCAGGCCGCCTCGTAGTCCTCGGGCGTGTCCACCGGCGACAGCCCGCGGTGCCGCAGCTCGGCGGCGGCCATGAACTCCGGGTTGCCGCCGAGCATGATGTCGGTGCCGCGGCCGGCCATGTTCGTGGCGACGGTGACGGCGCCCTTGCGGCCCGCCTGGGCGACGATCTCGGCTTCCTTCTCGTGGTACTTCGCGTTCAGCACCTCGTGCGGGATGCCGCGGCGCAGCAGCATGCCGGACAGCCGCTCGCTCTTCTCGACCGAGACCGTGCCGACGAGGACCGGCTGGCCCTTCTCGTGACGCTCGGCGATGTCCTCGACGACCGCTTCGAACTTCGCCGCCTCGGTCTTGTAGACGACGTCCTTCTGGTCGATGCGCAGCATCGGGCGGTTCGTCGGGATCTGCACGACGCCGAGCTTGTAGATCCGGTCGAACTCCGCGGCCTCGGTCATGGCCGTACCGGTCATGCCGCCGAGCTTGTCGTAGAGCCGGAAGAAGTTCTGCAGGGTGATCGTGGCGAGGGTCTGGTTCTCGTCCTTGATCTGGACGCCTTCCTTGGCCTCGATCGCCTGGTGCATGCCCTCCGAGTAACGCCGTCCGGCCAGGATGCGGCCGGTGAACTCGTCGACGATGAGCACCTCGCCGGCCTGGACGATGTAGTCCTTGTCGCGGTGGAACAGCTCCTTCGCCTTGAGCGCGTTGTTCAGGTACCCGACGAGCGGCGTGTTGACGGCCTCGTAGAGGTTGTCGATGCCGAGGTAGTCCTCGACCTTCTGCACGCCGCGCTCGGTGATCGCGACGGTGCGCTTGCCCTCGTTGACCTCGTAGTCCTTGCCCTCACCGGCTTCGAGCCGGCGGGTGAGCTGCGCGAACGTCGTGTACCACTGCGTCGCCTGGTCGGACGGGCCGCTGATGATGAGCGGGGTCCGCGCCTCGTCGATGAGGATCGAGTCGACCTCGTCGACGATCGCGAAGTTGTGGCCGCGCTGGACGCACTCCTCGATCGTCCACGCCATGTTGTCGCGCAGGTAGTCGAAGCCGAACTCGTTGTTGGTGCCGTACGTGATGTCCGAGTTGTACGCCGGGCGGCGCTCCTCGGGGCGCATGTTCGCCTGGATCAGGCCGACGGTGAGGCCGAGGAACCGGTGCACCCGGCCCATCCACTCGGCGTCGCGGCGGGCCAGGTAGTCGTTGACAGTGACGACGTGGACGCCCTTGCCGGCGAGCGCGTTGAGATAGGCGGGGAGAGTGCCGACGAGGGTCTTGCCCTCACCGGTCTTCATCTCCGAGATGTTGCCGAGGTGGAGCGCGGCGCCGCCCATGAGCTGCACGTCGAAGTGCCGCTGGCCGAGCGTGCGCTTGGCCGCCTCGCGGACCGTGGCGAACGCCTCCGGCAGGATGTCGTCCAGCGTCTCGCCGTCGGCGAGCCGGGCCCGGAAGCTGTCGGTCTCGGCCCGCAGCTCGGCGTCGCTCATGGCGACGAACTCGTCCTCGATGGAGTTGACCTGGTCGGCGATGTTCCTCAACTTGCGGAGGGTCTTGCCTTCGCCGGCTCGCAGGATTCGCTGAAAGACCATCGGACGTTCGCACTCCTCATCGGTGTCCCCGGCGACCGTAGGGCAGCCGAAGGGGTACGGCGTTGTCTCGCCGATCCGTCCATCGTAGGCGTAGCGGGCGGGAACCGTTACCTGTCGGTGATGCCAACGCCCCGCGCCGCCCGGCGGTGCCCGGCCAATTCTCGTCACACCACCCCTCTAGGGTCGGCCCGTGGACACGTTGACCGCCGCCGAGGCACGCCGGCTCGCGGTGCGCGCGCAGGGGCTGTCCGGCCCGGCCGCCGCGCGCCGCGCCGGCGGTGTCCCCGGGCTGCTGCGCCGGCTGGGGGCGGTGCAGCTCGACACCATCTCGGTGCTCGCCCGCTCGCACGAGCTGGTGCCGTACGCCCGCCTCGGCCCGGTCGGGCGCCCGGCGGTGGAGGCGGCGTACTGGGCGGCACCGCCGGTGGCGTTCGAGTACTGGTCGCACGCCGCGTCGGTCGTGCCGCTGGAGGCGTGGCCGCTGTACGCGTTCCGCCGCCGGCACTACCGCGAGCGGTACGAGTGGCACCGCAAGGGGACGGCGGGCGCCCGCGCGGAGGTGCTGGCCGCGCTGCGCGACCGCGGGCCGCTCACCGCGACCGACCTCGGCGGCGCCAAGCGCGGCGGAGTGTGGTGGGACTGGTCGGACATCAAGGTCGCCGCGGAGGAGCTGCTCGCCTGGGGCGAGGTCGTCGTGACGCGGCGGGAGCGCTGGCGCCGCGTCTACGACCTTCCGGAACGCGCCGTCCCGCCCGACCTGCTGGGACACGACCCGCCCGACGAGGAGTGCCACGTCGAGCTGGTGCGGCAGGCGGGCGCCCGGCTCGGCGTCGCGACGGTCGGCGACCTCGCCGACTACTTCCGGCTCCCGGTCGCGGCGACCGCCGCCGCCGTGGCGCCGGCCGGGCTGGTGCCGGTGACCGTCGCCGGGTGGGGGCAGCAGGCGTACGCCGACCCCGATGCGCTCGCCGCCCTCGCCGCGGGCTCGGTTCCCGGCGCGTCGCGGACGGTGCTGCTGTCGCCGTTCGACTCGCTGGTGTGGACGCGCGAACGCACGGAGCGCGTGTTCGGGATGCGACACCGGCTGGAGGCGTACACCCCGAAGGCGAAGCGCGAGTACGGCTACTTCGCGATGCCGGTGCTGGCCGGCGGGCGGCTGGTCGCGCGGGTCGACCCGACGCGGTCCGGGCGGACGCTCGTCGCGCGGCAGGTGACGTTCGACCCGCGCGAGACGGCGGTGCGGGCGGTGGCGACGGCGTTGCGGGAGGCCGCGTCGTGGGTCGGCTGCGACGCCGTTGCCGTGGAACGCGTGGGGCCGCCGGACCTCGCCGCGCCGCTGGCCGCCGCGCTGCGCTGACGCCGCGCAGGCGCAGGAGCGGAGCCGCCGCCCCGGCGCGCGGCCCGCGGCCGGCGCGCGGCTCGCGCCCGACGCGAAACGGGCGGCGCCGCCGGATCCCGGCCGCGCCGCCCGTCCGGCGGAACGGAAACGTCAGGTGATCTCGAGCAGCTTCTCGCGGACGGCGTAGACGACGGCCTCCATCCGCGAGTGCAGCTGCAGCTTCTCGAGGATGTTGCGGATGTGGTTCTTGACGGTGTTCTCCGAGATGAACAGCTGCTTGGCGATGTCGCGGTTGTTGAGGCCCTTGGCCACGAGCTTGAGGACCTCCATCTCGCGGTCCGTGAGCCGCGGGGTGGGCACCTGCTGCCGGTCGTCGGTCCGCTTGATCATCGACGCGAACTCGGTCAGCAGCTTCGACGCCATCGACGGGGAGATGAGCGACTGTCCCTCGTTGACGGCGCGAATCGCGGAGGCGACCTCCTCGATGGAGATCTCCTTGAGCAGGTACCCCGACGCGCCCGCCTTGATGGCGTCGTAGAGGTCCGCTTCCTCGTCGCTGATCGTCAGCATGATGATCTTGGCGCTCGGCACGGCGTCCTTGATCGCCGTGCACGCGTCGATGCCGCCGCGCTTCGGCATGCGGACGTCCATGAGCACGATGTCGGGCATCGAGTCGGCGGCGCGTTCGACCGCCTCCGCACCGTCGCCGGCCTCGCCGACGACCTCGATGTCCTCCTCCTGCTCGAGGACCATCTGCAGGCCACGCCGGAAGAGCGCGTGGTCGTCGACGACGAGCACCCGGATCGGGTCGCCGGGGTTGGCGCCCTCCGGTGTAGCAGCCGCCACGTCCTCGGTCACACGCCCTCCTCGTCCGGTCGGCTCACTTGGCGAGCCGGATCACCCCGTAGTCATAACCCTTGCGCCGGTAGACGACACTCGGGAGCCCCGTCTCGGCGTCGGGGAACAGGAAGAAGTCGTGCCCGACGAGCTCCATCTGGAACAACGCCTCGTCGAGGGTCATCGGCGTGCCCTCGAAGACCTTCTCCCGTACGACGACGCCGCCCGCCTCCCGTTCCTCAGCGGTGCCGGCGTCCGTGTCCGGCTCCTCCTCCGCGACGGGAGGCGGTGCGCCGTTCGCGTGCGCCGCTGGCGAGTGTATCGACTCGGGCGTGCGCAGGCCGTGATGGACGCGGCGCTTGTCCGCCGCTCGCCGCAGCCGGGACTCGAGCTTGCCGAGCGCGATGTCCAACGCGGCGTACGGGTCGGCGGACGCGGCCTCGGCGCGGATGATCGGGCCCTTCGACAGGCACGTCACCTCGACCCGGTCCTTGACCGACGACATCCGCGGGTTGTGCTCGGCGCACAGCTCGACCTCGAGCCGGAAGATCCGGTGGTCGAGCCGCTCGACCTTCGCGAGCTTCTCGACGGCGTGCTGACGGAACTTCTCCGAGACCTCGGTGCCGCGGCCCTTGACCACGATGTCCATCAGGCTCCCTTCCCTGTCGACCCGGAGGGACCGGCGACGGTGCCCGCGGCACCTGAGGGCGCGCCGGACGGCGGGTGTATGCCGTACCCGTGCGCTGCGCTCACGCTGGTCCTTCCGGCGACCACGAACCCGGACGTCGTCCGGAGCACAACGCTAACCCGGCGCCGCCTTCGCGTGCAGGCATTGGGTCGGCGCGGCGTCCGCGCGGGGGCTCCGGCGGCGGCGCCCGGAGGGGCCGCGCGGCCGGCGGGAAGGGGTGTCGGCGGTGCCGCAAAGCGCGGCGGCGGCCGCGCGAGTGGCGCCCCGGCTGGGTGGCGAGCGGGCGGGGCGCCGACGTCAAGGGCGGGTGCGGCGGCGGGGTGGACCGGCGCCGCA
>DATLNJ010000107.1:0-5687 GCA_035536815.1 Frankiaceae bacterium | reverse complement strand
GCTGTGGACGGCGGGAAGGTGCCGCACGGAGCGCGGCCGTGGCACGCTCGGCCGCATGACAGCGCAGCGCCGGTGGGCGAGTGCCAAGGCCAGCACGTTCCAGGAGTCGGTGATCCGGGAGATGTCGCGGCTGTGCGCGGCCTCCGGCGGGGTCAACCTCGCGCAGGGCTTCCCGGACTTCCCCTGCCCGCAGGAGCTCAAGGACGCGGCCAAGCAGGCCATCGACGAGGACGTCAACCAGTACGCCATCACCTGGGGCGCCAAGCGCTTCCGCGAGGCGATCGCCGCGAAGGTCGCGCGGACCTACCCCGGCTGGACGGTCGACCCGGAGCGGGACCTCTGCGTCACCTGCGGCTCGACCGAGGCGATGATCGCGACCTGCCTCGCGCTCGTGGACCCTGGCGAGGAGGTCGTCGTCTTCGACCCGTACTACGAGAACTACGGCCCGGACGCGATCCTCTCCGGCGCCGTGCCGCGGCACGTCACGCTGCACGAGCCGGACTGGAGCATCGACGAGGCGGAGCTGCGGGCGGCGTTCAACGAGCGCACCCGCGCGGTCGTCGTGAACACGCCGCACAACCCCACGGGCAAGGTGTTCAGCCGCGCCGAGCTCGACCTGGTCAGCGAGCTGTGCAACGAGTGGGACGCGCTGGTCTTCACCGACGAGATCTACGAGCACATCCACTACCTCGGCCCCGGCGGGCACGTGCCGCCGGCCACCGTGCCCGGCCTCGAGGACCGCACGGTGACGATCAACGCGCTGTCCAAGACGTACGCCGTCACCGGCTGGCGGGTGGGCTGGACGATCGCGCCGCCCGCGTACACCTCCGCGATCCGCAAGGTGCACGACTTCCTCACGGTCGGCGCGGCGGCGCCGCTGCAGGAGGCGGGCGCGGCCGCGATGGCGCTGCCGGCCGAGTACTACGAACGCCTCGCGGTCGGCTACCGCGAGCGCCGTGACCTGCTCTGCGACGTGCTGGCGAAGGCGGGGTTCGGGCTGCGGGTGCCGGACGGCGCGTACTACGTCATGTGCTCGACCGGCGACCTCGACCCGGCGCGCGACGACGTGGCGTTCGCGCGGCGGCTGGTCACCGAGGTGGGCGTCGCGGCCGTGCCGGGGTCGAGCTTCTACGTGGACCGCGCGGCCGGCGCGGACAAGATCAGGTTCGCGTTCCCGAAGCGGCTGGAGACGCTGGAGGCGGCGGCCGAACGGCTGGCCCGGCTGTAGTCAGCCGGCCTCACCCATGAGCCGGCGGCGGGCCGGCTGCCGGCCGTCCGGCGGGCGGTCCTCGACCCGCGCGCGGGCGTCGCGCACCGGCGGCCCCTCGCGCACGTGCGCCGGCACCAGCAGCAACGACGCGCGCAGCGCGCGCAGCGTCGCGGTCGCGGCGAGGTCGGCGGGCGGCGCGCCGGGCAGGCCGTACATGCGCCGCGCCCAGCGCGGCAGCAGCGCGAACGCCGTGCCGGCGACCGCCGCCCAGGCCGGCTTCGCCGCGGCCATCGCGCGGGTCGGCATGGGCGGGTTCAGCACGAACCGCGCCGCCTTCCGCGCCTCGGCGGTCG
Organism: Frankiaceae bacterium; assembly: GCA_035536815.1. Taxonomy (GTDB): domain Bacteria; phylum Actinomycetota; class Actinomycetes; order BP-191; family BP-191; genus BP-191. Next base: position 4,124 of record DATLNJ010000107.1, on the reverse strand, counting down.
CCCGCAGCTCGGGCCGGATCGCGTCGAAGTACGCCGCCAGCGCGGCGGTGCCGCCCGGCACGTCGGCCGGGTCGATGCCGACCAGCTCCGCCGCGCGCACCTGCTCGGCGACGTACGCGTCCGCCTCCGCGTCGGTCAGCGGTCCACCGGCCCGCCGGTACGCCGTCAGGAACGAGTCGACCAGGCAGCAGTGCACCCAGCGCAGCAGCGCGGGGTCGGCCACCCGGTACGGCGTGCCGCTCTCCGGCTCGACGCCGCCCAGCGGGGCGTGGATGCCGCGCACCCGGGCGGCCGCGCGCTCGGCCTGCGCGGTCGAGCCGAACGACACCGTGGTGACGTAGCCGACGGTCCGCATCAGCCGGCCCCACGGGTCGGTGCGGAAGTCGGAGTGCTGCGCGACGCCGGCCATCGCCAGCGGGTGCAGCGCCTGCAGGTGCAGCGCGCGCAGCCCGCCGATGCCCATCACCGGGTCGGCGTGGATCCGCCAGGTCAGGCTGTCGGGGCCGAACAGCCCGGGGTCGCCCATGCGTCCCAGGTTGGCACGGTTCGGCCCGCCCGGCAGCGTGAGGGCTCGGGCGTTCGTCCGGCAGCGCGCGCGGGGTGATCCGTGCTCCGTGTCGCTGGCCGCGCGGGTGCCCGGAGGGGAGTGGTTCGCGCTGCGCACGCTGACGACCGGCCGGTACGGGCGGGCGTCGTTCCGGTTCGCGCCGCGGCGGTCGTACGAGTACCGCGCGACGTTCCCCGGGCGCGGCGTCTACCTGGGCGACGACAGCCGGCCGGTCACGGTCACCGTCGAGCGGGCGGCCTGACCGGGCCGTGACATAGTCGAACGGCGTTCGTTAGACCATTCAGTGAGGCAGGTCCGGCACGCCCCGCCGGAGAAGGTCTCGCGGTAGTGAGGCCCGCGCCCCGGCGGGCGCCGACCTGGAGGACCCCCGCCCGTGCGTACCTCGCTTGCCGCCGCGCTCGTCGCCGCCGCGCTCGCCGCGCCCGTTTGGACCGGCGCCCCGTCCGCCGCGCCCGTGGCGCCCGGCTTCACCTCGCCGAACGTCGAATGGCTGGGCCAGATCCCCGAGGCGGGGACGATCGGCGCGAAGTTCATCACCGACGCGGCCGGCAAGGCGAAGTGGATGTACATCACCGGCGTCGGCGGCCTGGCGATCTACGACGTCAGCAACCCCGAGCTGCCGGTCCCGATGGGCCGCCTCCCGCTGCCGCACTTCGAGAACGAGGACGTGGACGGCAACGAGGACGTCGCCATCATCTCGACCAGCCCCGGCGGCCAGATCTTCGTCATCGACGTCCGCAACAAGCTCGCGCCCGTCCTGGCCGAGATCGTGGAGACCGGTGACGGCGACGCGCACACGTCGAGCTGCCTCGACAAGTGCAAGCGCTGGCTCTACGCGAGCGAGGGCGACTACCTGAAGGCGGTCGACCTCAAGGCCGTGCTCTCCGGCGACGGCAAGACCGTCCACCGCGTCGACTACGACAAGTACGTCGGCCCGGTGCACGACGTGGACCAGGACGCGGCCGGGATCATCTGGATGACCGGCGACCTCGGGGGCGCCGCGTACACGACGCGCCCGCTGACCAGGGGGGTCTCCGCCGCGGTGCGCGCGAAGACCCGCAAGGCTTCGCCGACCAACCCGGTGATCCTCAGCACCATGTGGCGCAACGGCCGGAACTACGGCCGCGGCCCCGAGGTCAACGACTTCATCATGCACAACTCGCAGCGCCCGCTGGACGCGACGTACAAGCAGCGGAAGGGCAAGTCGGCGCTCGGCAAGGGCCAGGTCTTCCTCACGACCGAGGAGGACTACCTCGACGACCCGGGCGGCAACTGCGAGGGCGCCGGCCGCTTCCACACGTGGGACGCGACCGGGTCGATCCAGAACGGCACGCCGCTGCGCCGCCTCGACACGTTCACGCTCAAGGACGGCACCCTCTCGCCGGAGACCGGCGACAAGCAGCAGGGCGCGGTCTTCTGCGGCGCGCACTGGTTCACCGTGCGGAAGAACATCGTGGCGATCGGCATGTACGGCGCCGGCACCCGGTTCCTCGACGTCAGTGACCCGCGCGACATCAAGCAGGTCGGCTTCTGGTTCACCGCCGACCAGCTCACCTGGGGCGCGTACTGGGTCCCCGGCTCGGACGGGATCGTCTACACGGCCGACGTCGAGCGCGGTATCGACATCCTGAAGTTCACGAAGCCGAAGGCAGGCACGACGTTCATGGCGCCCGCCCCGGTCCGGACGAAGAACGCGCCGCTGCGCTTCGACGTGCGGCCGCGCGAGGACAGCGCGTTCGGCTACGCCTGCCCGCTCGTCACGCCCAAGCGCCGCTCGTAGCGCACGCTTCGCGCCACGCCCGCCGGCCCGCATAGGCTGGCGGGCGTGAGCGTCGTCAAGGTCAACGTCCTGAGCGTGCCCGCGGAGATGCGCGAGACGCTGGAGCAGCGGTTCGCCGCGCGCGCCGGCGCGGTCGAGTCCAGCGACGGGTTCGAGTGGTTCGAGCTGCTTCGCCCGGCCGAGGGCACCGACCGCTACCTCGTCTACACGCGCTGGCGGGACGAGGAGTCGTTCCAGGCGTGGATGTCCGGCATGGCCGGCGCCGCGCACGGCGAGCGCCCGGCGGGGCAGGGGCCGGCGGCGAGCGGGTCGGAGCTGTGGAGCTTCGAGGTCGTGCAGTCGACCGGGCCGAAGGCGTAGCGCGCTAGCTGCGCAGGTACGACGCGCCGTTCACGTCGAGGATCGTCCCCGTCGCGAACGCCGCCCCCGGCGACGCCAGGAACAGCACGGCGTACGCCACCTCCTCCGGCCGCGCGACGCGGCCCAGCGGTGACTGCTCGCGGACGGCGCCACCGGCCGGGCCGTCGAGGATCGGCGCGACCATCTCGGTCTCCACGAACCCGGGTGCGACGGTCCCGACGCTGATGCCGTGCGGGGCGAGCGCCTGCGCGAGCGACTGGCCGAGCGCGTTGAGCCCGGCCTTGCTGGCGGCGTACGCCGGGTGGTCCGGCTCGCCGCGGAACGCGCCGCGCGACGACACGTTGACGATCGCGCCGCCGCCGCGGGCGCGCAGGTGCGGGACCGCGCACCAGATGGCGTTGGCGGCGCCGGTGAGGTTGGTGGCGAGAGTCTGCTGCCAGGCCGCCTGCCACTGCTCGTAGGTGACGTCGGCGACGCGGTGCTCGACGTAGACGCCGGCGTTGTTGACGAGGACGTCGAGGCCGCCGAGGTCGGCGGCGGCGCCGTCCACCATCGCGCGCACGGCGCCGGCGTCGGCGAGGTCGGCCTGGACGGCGGCGTGGCCGCTGCCGGGCAGCGCGGACAGCGTCTCGGCGGCGGCCTGCGCGCCGGCGTTGTAGTGGACCGCGACGTGGGCGCCGGCCTCGGCGAACGCCACCGCGACCGCGCGCCCGATGCCGCGGGACGCGCCCGTGACGAGCACCGCCTTGCCGGAGAAGTCGAAGCTCACGGAGCTGGCGCGCCGAGCCAGAAGTCGAGCAGCAGCCGGGCGGTCTCGGCGGGGCGCTCGGCGGCGGGGGAGTGGATCGCGCCCGGGACCAGCAGGAACGGCGCCCCGAGCCGGTCCGCCATCTCGCGCTGCACTTCCGGCGGCCAGGTGTCGTCGTGCTCGCCGGTCAGCACCGCGACGCGCACGCCGCTGGCGCGCAGCTCGTCGACGCGGTCCGGCTCGGAGGTGATCTCCTCGCCCATCGTGCGCAGGGCGATGACGCTGGACGTCACGAACCGCCGCCGCAGGAACGCCGTCAGCTCGTCGTCCGGCGTCCCTGGCGGCTGGCCGAGGATGGCGTCGAACAGCGCGTTGGCGCCGTGCAGCTCGAGGACCGGCTCGAGCGCGCGCATCCCGTCGACCCGCGGCCCGGACAGCGCCGCCGGGCCGCTGTCCATCAGCACCAGCGAGGCGAACGCTGCCGGTGCCTTGATCGTGGCGGCCCGCGCGACCAGCCCGCCGAAGCTGTGGCCGACGACGTGGACCGGGCCGTCGCCGAGCGTCTCGACGAACTCGACGAGCTCGATGGCCAGCCCCTCGACGGTGTACGCCGCCGGGTCGTCCGGCCCGACCGACTCGAACTGCCCGCGCTGGTCGATGGCGACGTA
>DATLNJ010000106.1:0-28969 GCA_035536815.1 Frankiaceae bacterium | reverse complement strand
CGTTCGCCGCCGCGCCCCCCGCCCCACCCGCGGCTCCGCCCGCCGAGTCGGCCGCCCCGGCCGCGCCCGCCGCGTCCATGAGCGCGTTCGCGCCGCCGCTGCCGCAGGACGCCGAGCAGGCGCCGGAGCCGCCGAAGAACGAGTCGGTGCGCGCCGCGCTGGAGGAGGACAGCCGGACCGAGGGCATCTTCCTCAACGACCTGCTCGTCCGCGTGCTCGACAGTGGCGGCTCCGACCTCCACCTGACGGCCGGCGCCCGCCCGACGATCCGCGTCAACGGCCACCTGCTCCAGCTCGACGACTTCCCGATGCTGACCCCGCCGGCGCTGCAGAAGATGCTCTACGCGATCATCACGCAGAAGCAGCGCGAGCGGTTCGAGGAGGAGCTGGAGCTGGACTTCGCCTACGCCGTCCCCGGCAAGGCGCGGTTCCGTACCAACATCTACCGCCAGCGCGACGCGCTCGGTGCGGCGTTCCGCCTCATCCCGTACGAGATCAAGAAGCTCGAGGACCTGGGCATCCCGCCCGCGGCCGCGAACTTCTCGATGCTGCCGCGCGGCTTCGTCCTGGTCACGGGACCCACGGGCTCCGGCAAGTCGACGACGCTGGCCAGCCTCGTCGACCTCGCCAACCGCCAGCGCCGCGACCACATCATGACCGTCGAGGACCCGATCGAGTTCCTGCACCGGCACCAGTCCTGCCTCGTGAACCAGCGCGAGGTGGGGGAGGACACCCACTCGTTCCAGAACGCGCTCAAGCACGTGCTGCGCCAGGACCCCGACATCATCCTGGTCGGCGAGATGCGCGACCTGGAGACCATCTCCGTCGCGCTGACCGCGGCCGAGACCGGCCACCTCGTCTTCGCCACCCTGCACACGCAGGACGCCGCGCAGACCATCGACCGGATCATCGACGTCTTCCCGCCGCACCAGCAGCAGCAGGTCCGCGTCCAGCTGGCCGGCGCGCTGCAGGGGATCGTCGCCCAGCAGCTCTGCCGCACCGCCGACGGGAAGGGCCGTGTCGTCACGGCCGAGGTGCTGGTGGCCACGCCGGCCATCCGCAACCTCATCCGCGAAGGCAAGACGCACCAGATCTACTCGGCCATGCAGGCGGGCGCGAAGTTCGGCATGCAGACGATGGACCAGCACCTCGCTGACCTGGTGAAGAAGGGCCGGATCACGTACGAGACCGGCATGGAGAAGTGCCACCACGTCGAGGACTTCACCCGGCTCTGCGGCCGGGCCTGAGAGGAACGCAGATGGCAACGACGTTCGCTTACAAGGTCCGCGACCGCGCCGGCAAGGTGCAGTCGGGCACGATCGAGGCGGAGAACGGCGCCGCGGTCGCCGCGAAGCTCAAGGGGATGGGCTACGCGCCCATCTCCATCGACGAGACGTCCAAGGGCGGCCTCAAGACCGAGGTCAAGATCCCCGGCAAGGGGCCCAAGAAGGTCAAGCTGCGCGACCTGGCGATCATGTCGCGCCAGTTCGCGACGATGATCAACTCGGGCCTGTCGCTGCTGCGCGCGTTGTCCATCCTCGCCGAGCAGACAGAGAACCCCGAGCTCGCCCGCGTCCTGGGCGAGGTCCGCAACGACGTCGAGACCGGTAACGCGCTCTCCTCGTCGCTGGCGAAGCACCCCAAGGTCTTCCCGCCGCTCATGGTCAACATGACCAAGGCCGGCGAGGTCGGCGGCTTCCTCGACTCGGTGCTGCTCCAGGTCGCGGAGAACTACGAGGCCGAGGTCAAGCTGCGCGGCAAGGTGAAGGCCGCGATGACCTACCCGGTCGTCGTCTTCGTGCTGGCGATCCTCATGTGCATCGTCATGCTGATCTTCATCGTCCCGACGTTCGCCAGCATGTTCGACACGCTCGGCGGCCAGCTGCCCGCGCCGACCCGCCTGCTCGTGTTCATGAGCGAGCAGCTCAGGACGCTGCTCCCGGTGTTCGTCGTCCTGCTCATCGCGGCCGCGATGATCTGGAAGCGGATCAAGCACACGGAGCGGGTCCGCAACTTCGTCGACCCGATCAAGCTGAAGATGCCGGTGTTCGGCCCGCTCTTCCAGAAGATCGCGTTGAGCCGCTTCGCGCGGAACCTCGGCACGATGATGAGCTCCGGCGTCCCGATCCTGCAGAGCCTCGACATCGTCGCCGACACCACCGGCAACGTCGTCCTCGGCCGGGCCGTGCGGGACGTGCAGGAGAGCGTGCGGACCGGTGAGGCGCTGGCCAAGCCGCTGGAGAACCACGCCGTCTTCCCGCCGATGGTGGTCCAGATGATGGCCGTCGGTGAGGACACCGGCGCGCTCGACACGATGCTGCTGAAGATCAGCGAGTTCTACGACCAGGAGGTCGAGGCGACGACCGAGTCGCTGACCGCGCTGATCGAGCCGCTGATGATCGCGTTCCTCGGCGCCGTCGTCGGGTCGATGATCGTCGCGCTGTACATGCCGATCTTCCGGATCTTCGACCTGATCCAGTAGACCGTCGCCTGACGACGAAGGAGCCGGCTCCCAGCGGGGGCCGGCTCCTTCGCGTTCAGCCGCCGACCGGCGCTAGCAGCCGGACAGGATCCCGACGCACTGCGCCGGCAGGCTCACCGGGACCGGCACGCCGACCAGCATGATGTGCAGCAGCGGGTGCGGCGAGGCGTTGGTGTACGCCGCAAGGCCCGTGACGTAGTACTGGCACCAGCCGTTGAGCGCGACGAGGCAGACCCCGCCGGCCGGCGTCCCCTGCACCTCGCCAGGCGCGGCGTTGGCACTGTTCGGGTAGAAGCAGGAGAGCGGGCCGACGCTGACGCCGGAGTCGCCGGCGCAGTGCAGTGCCACGTACGCGCCCGGCGTGGTCGTGCCGGTGTCGGTGTAGATGTCCAGGCCGACGGCGCCGCCGATGATCGAGCCCGGGGTCGTCGTGGCGCTGGTGCTGTAGCAGAGCCACAACGTCTGGTGGTTCGTGTTCGTCGGGGACTCGTACAGCTCGACGCTGAGGGTGACCGGGTTCGTGACGCCCTGGCCGAACCAGCCGACGCCGTCCGTGCACCACTGCGAGGGCCCGGTGCCGGCCGCGGCGGGTGTGGCGGACAGCCCCACCAGCGCGACGGCGGTCCCGAGGGCCGTCAGTACGTTGCGGATGCGCATGTGTCTCCTCCGTTGGACGGCCGCGGGCGCGGCCGCTGCCTCCTACACGGGGGAGCGGCGCCGTCCTTACGCGGACCACAGCGGCGCTGGGCCGATTGCCGCCCAAAGTTGGTGCTAAAGCCGAGTGCGGGTGCGGCCGAAGTACTGGTTGTCAAACATCAAGAGCCGCACGGCAGAGCAAACGGCACACCCGTCGTGAGGCGGGGTCGCAAAGCCAAGGAACCCGCAGGGCCCGTGGGTCAGCCTGGCTGCCTCGGCCGGCACCCTCCTACGGAGGGGGTCGCGCGAGGGCAAGGCAGTAATCGCTAAGCGCGGCTCACCACTTCGTCAGGGAAAGGGCAGACATGCTCGCTCGAATTCGCAAGGCCCAGCAGGAGGAGGGTGGCTTCACCCTCATCGAGCTCCTGGTCGTCATCATCATCATCGGCATCCTCGCCGCCATCGCGATCCCGACCTTCCTCCGTCAGCGGGAGAAGGGCTGGCTCGCGGCGGCCAAGTCCGACGTCAAGAACGCGGTCACCGCGAACGAGTCGTACGGCACGGACAACGACGGCAGCTACACCGACGTGATCGCCACGCTCCAGGACGAGGGCTTCAACCCGTCGCCCAAGGTCACCGTGCTCGTCACGCTGACCAACGCCGACGCCACCACGTTCACCGTCTGCGGCTCGCACGCTCAGGTCGACGACAAGGTCGTCCGCTACGACAGCGCGACCGGTGTGACCGCGGTCGACGACACCACGGGCACCTGCTAAGACCCGCAATCCCGGAGAGGGGCGGCCCGAAAGGGCCGCCCCTTTTCGCGTGCCCGGGCTCAATCGGAGGGTCCGGCGCGCCGAAGATCAACCCCATGACGCACCTACGGCGCCGGCGCGACGACGGGTTCACCCTCGTCGAGCTGCTCGTGGTCTGCGTGATTCTCGGGATCCTCGCCGCCATCGCGATCCCCGCCTACATCCGGCACAAGGAGAAGGCGTACCGGGCCCAGGCCATCGCGGACATGAAGAACGCCGCGATCGCCGTGGAGACGTACGGGACCGAGGACCAGTTCAACTCGTTCGCCGGCGTCGACGGCGCGGACAAGGACGACCCCGTCCTCAAGGCCGAGGGGTTCCGCCCGTCGCAGTGGGTGACTCTGACGGTCAGGGCGACGGCGACGTCGTACTGCATCGAGGGCGAGAACAAGTTCGTCCCCGGCAAGACGTTCGTGTACCGCAGCGACAACGGCCGGATCGAGATCGCGGCCACGGGCCTGGTCACCTGCGCCTGAACGGCGCGCATTGACTCGCCCGTACGGCTCAAGCAGGAGCCCGGTGCGTGCCGATAAGCGAGGCGTGACGGTCCAACTAGTGCGGAGGTCGTGACGTGCGAAACGCCACCGGCCGGCGCGCCGACAGCGGGTTCACCCTCATCGAGACGATGTACGCGATGGTGCTCTTCGGCATCCTTGTGGGCATCTCGGCGGGCCCCTACGGCGCCTACCGGGCGAAGCAGGAGCACAAGGGCGCCACCCGCGAGCTGGTCGCGTTCCTCCGCCGGGCGCAGGTGCGCGCGGTGTCCGAGGAGACCACGTACCGCATCGACATCGCCGCCGACGGCCGGACCGCGCGGGCCTTCCGCTTCGATGGCGCGTCGTACGCCGCGGACCACGTCATCAAGACCCCGTCGAAGCGGGTCCGCTACGCCGCCGCCGACTTCGTCCCCAGCATCGTCACCGGTGCCGCGGGGACGCCCGGCAGCGGCACCAGTGTCTTCTTCTACGCCCGCGGCTCCGCCAGCAAGGGCACCGTCACGGTCGTGCGCGACGGCACCGACGTGACGTACACCATCGAAGTCGAGGGGCTGACCGCTCGTGTCTCGTATGAGTAGGCGGCTGCGCATCGCGCGGCGCGGCGAGGAGGGGTTCACCCTCACCGAGGTCATGGCCGCGATGGTCGTGTTCGCGATCGTCGCCACCGCGGTCACCGGGATGTTCGCCAGCGGCCTGCGCGCCAGCCTGCTGACCAAGATGGACACCACGGCCAAGAACCTGTCGCAGCAGCGCTTCGAGTCGATCCGCAACCTGCCGTACCACATCGACCAGACCACCGGCACGAACAACCCGCCGGACCTGCTCGACACCTACTACAAGGACACGGTCACGCTGTCGCCCGGACGCGGGAAGCCCGGGTTCGTCCCCGCGGCTGCGCAGCGCTGGACTGACGACGGCGACCCGGCCACGGGTGCGTTCTACCGCTACGTCCAGGAGCAGCTGCCGGACTACCCGAAGTTCAAGCAGTACGTCGCCACGCAGTTCCTCAACGACGCGGGCAGCCCGTTCAACCCGACGTCGTTCAACTCGCAGGCGGTCGGCTTCGACACCCCGCCGACGCTGTCGGTGGGCGTGGGCGTGACGACGTTGTGGAGCGCCGGCCGCCTCGGCCGGGTGTCCCGCGTCTACTCGCAGGTCGGCGACGACCACCCGACGAAGCCGCTCGCGGTGCTCCAGTCGCGGCTCACCGCGCTGCGCCTGGTCGGCGGCCTCAGCGGGCCGCGGACGCTCAGCGTCGACCTCGGTGCCCTGAGCGCCGACGGCAGCCTGTCCCGCACCGTCACCGCCGCCCAGTCGCTGAAGGGTGCCACGCTCTGCCTCTCGACGGGCGCCTGCGTCAACGGCGCGCTGACCAGCGTGAAGGCGCCGCCGAACTCCGGCAGCGTCGGCACCGGTGCGGGTCCGAAGCAGTTCGTCGACGGCACGATGGTGCGCGCCGAGGTCGGCACCACCAAGACCGCCGCGGTCTCCGCGGGTTCGAGCACCGGCCAGGTCGTGCTCAGCTCGGCCGGCTCGCCGGCCGTCGCGGACGCCCTCGGCGGCGGCGTCGGCACGAAGACCGCGACGCTGAGCATCGACACCAACGCCGACCCGCGGCTCGAGCTGCTCACCACGCACGCGTACCTCGAGGACGCCGGCTGCGGCACCAACTGCGGCAACGCCGGCGTGTCCGGCTGGGCGAACACGCTGTCCAGCTCCACGGTCAAGACCACGCAGACGACGGCGTCGGCGTACGTACGCGGCGCGCTGGTGTTCATGCCGACGACGTTCGCGCCGCTCGGCCTGGTGCGCGTGAAGCTCACCTCCGCGACGGTGTCGTGCAAGGTGACGCGATCCGGGTCCTCGACGCCGGTCCCGACCGCGACGGTGACCTACAGCGGCTCGCTGTCGTACTGGTCGCCGTTCAGCCCGTCGGCCCTCGCCGGCTACGTCACCGTCCCGCTGTCGTCGGCGGACACGGCGTCGCCGCTGTCGCCGAGCCTGCTGTCGACGACGCAGGTCGGCACCGACTCGAACGGCGGCCCGCTCTGGCTGTCGGACTACATCTCGTCGTGGAGCAGCACGGACGCCTCGACCATCGCCGCCGCCCACACGATCGGCGCCGACGGCACGACCGTGAACACGGCGTTCAGCGGCCTGATCTCGGTCACCTCGACGCAGCTGCGGACCGGCGACCCCACCTCGACGGTCGCGGCTGAGGTCGCCTCCGGTGGCTGCACGGCGGAGGACTACCGATGAGCCGGCTGACCGTTCTGCTGGACCGGGTCCGCCGGTCCGCCGACCAGGGGTTCACGCTCGCCGAGCTGCTCGTGGCCTCGATGATGTTCATGCTGCTGTCGTCGATGGTGTTCACCACCGTCATCGGGGCGACCCGGCAGGCCCAGAGCAACCGCCAGTACAACGACCTCAACGAAGAGGCGCGCCTGCTGATGAACCGCATGTCGCGCGAGCTCCGCGAGGCGCAGGCGGTCAAGGCCGTGGTCAACCCCGGTGGTGGCGTCTCGGCCACGGGCGCTGCGCTCTACCCCGGCTACTACGTGCCCGACCCGACCGGCGACTCGGAGGTGACGTTCCAGGTCGACTTCAACGGCAACGGCACCATCGAGCCCACGGCCGGCGACCCGGAGGAGCTGACGTACCGCTACGACCGCGCCAACCGGCGGGTGCTGCTCCTCGCGGCCGGCCAGACGCTGCCGGTCCTCGCCGCCGAGGTGGAGGCGTTCCGCTTCGGGTTCACCAGCCGCCTCCACGAGGCCGACGGCTCCGTCGACGGAACCCGCGACGGGGTCGTGAACTGGGAGGAGCTGGACGCGGACGCCAACTTCGCCAACGGCAACAAGAACCACGTGCTCGACGGTGAGGAGCTGACCCGCTTGGACAGCATCACGGTCGAGATCACCGTGCTCAAGAACGAGCGGCAGCAGACGTACCGGACGCAGGTCGACCTGCGCAACCGGCCGTACTAAGGACAGGCGACGAACGTGCGACGACTCTCTCCGATGAACCGCATCCGGCGCGACGACCGCGGTGTGGCGATGGTGACCGTCCTGCTCGTCACCGCGGTGCTGACCGCGCTGGGCGTGACCGTCACGCAGGTGTCGCTGAGCAACCTCGGCAACGCCGGCCGCGACCGGGTCGCCGGTGGCGCGCTCGGCGCCGCCGAGGCCGGCGTCGCCCGCGCCATCTCGTACATCCACTCGCGCAACACCAACGCGATCGCCTGCTCGCCGACCTGCGCGACCAACCCGTGGGGCAACAAGGCCGCGCCGAAGGTGGTCGGCCTGCCCGACGGCCGCCAGGCGAGCGTGTGGATCGAGACCGTGCAGCCGTTCGCGCCGCCGACGTACAAGGCGGGCACGTACAAGATCCACTCGGTGGGCGCCGCAGGGCCCGGCAAGCGGACGCTCGAGGTCACCATCGAGGTCAAGCCGATGAACTTCCCGCTCGGCATCTACACGACGCAGAAGCTGAACAACGGCGGTACCGCGGCGGTGTTCAACACGACGGTCCTGTCGCACGAGTGCATCGACAGCCGGGACAAGATGACGTTCACCGGGATGGACGCGTACTACGGCATCCCGGCCGCCGCGCACTCGACGAAGTACATCACCAAGGCGAACATCCAGGCCTGCGACAACAACCTCAACAACGTCTGGCTGAACGACACGAAGGCGATCCACCGCGCCGCGGTCGGCACCTGCAGCCCCGAGTTCCCCTACGACCAGGACAACGCGCCGCTCGGCGGGACCTTCCCGGCCGGCTCGTCGTGCCTGTCGGCGCCGAACCAGTACACGACCTCGTCGCTCTTCACGTCGGAGATCATCAAGGCGGAGCCGTACAACTACCTGCCGCGCGGGCTGAAGGACTCCGACTACGCGCTGCTCAAGGCGCGCGCGCAGGCGCTCGGGCTGTACTTCACCACGAACTCACCGGCGTCGACCGCCTGGCCGAACGCCGCCGCGGTGCCGAACCCGGTCGTCTACTTCAAGCTGAACACCGGTGAGAAGGTCACGCTGCAGGGCGAGCTCAACTCGTACGGGTGGCAGGCCGACGCGTCGTGCCTGCTCCAGCACCCGGGCCTGGTGCTCGTCGTCGAGGGCGGCGACCTGCAGCTGAACTCCAACGCCAGGATCTCCGGCGCGGTGTTCGTCCCCGACGGCAACATGACCTACAACGGTGGCGCGCAGGTCGTCGGGACCGTGTTCGCCTACAAGCTGCACTTCACGGGTAACGCGTCCGTCACCCTGAACGAGTGCTACACCCGCGGCACGCCCGGCGGCGTCCTCGACATCAAGCCGCTCCGCTTCCGCGAGGTCGACCGGTAACGACCGGCCGCGCCGCGCGAGCGCGACGGGCGTGGCGCGCGGGCCGGGCGCCGGCTCGCTCGTAGGGTGGGGCCATGCTGGTGGCGCTGGCGGCCGTCTTCGGGCTGCTGATCGGGTCGTTCCTCAACGTCGTCGTGTGGCGCCTGCCGCGCGGCGAGAGCCTGGCGTCACCGCCGTCCCGCTGCCCGCGCTGCGAGACGCCGATCAAGCCGTACGACAACATCCCGGTCGTCTCGTGGCTGGTGCTGCGCGGCAAGTGCCGGCGCTGCGGTGAGCGCATCAGCGCGCGGTACCCGCTCGTCGAGCTGGCGACCGGCGTGCTGTTCGCCGGCCTGGCCGCCCGGATCGGCTACGACTGGGCGCTGCCGGCGTTCCTCTACCTGGGTGCGATCTGCGTCGCGTTGGCGCTCATCGACCTGGACACGAAGCGGCTGCCGAACGCCATCGTGCTGCCCTCGTACGGCGTCGGCGCGGTGCTGCTCGGGGGAGCCGCGCTGCTGAACGACGATCTCGACGCCCTGATCCGGGCCGCGATCGGCATGGCCGCGCTGTACGGCGTCTACTTGCTGCTGCTCGTCGCGTACCCGGCCGGGATGGGCTTCGGCGACGTCAAGCTGGCCGGCGTCCTCGGCATGTACCTGGGCTACCTCGGCTGGCCCGAGTGGTTCACCGGGTGGCTGCTCGGCTTCTTCCTGGGCGGCATCTTCGGGGTCGTCGCGATGGCCGCCGGCAAAGCCGGGCGGAAGACGATGGTGCCGTACGGGCCGTTCATGATCCTGGGCGCGCTCCTGGCGGTGTTCTGGGGCGGCCGCATCGCGGACGCCTACCTCGGCCTCTCCGGGGTCTAACGCCCCTGAGCCGTCACCGGCTGGCTAGGCCTGTCGAGTGACCGCCGCACGGCGCAACGCCGCTGCGCGGGTGGAGCAACCGGTTACGCCGAATTCCTCAAGCCGTCACCCACCACGACCGATCTGTTGCTTGTACGTCCGACAGCCAGCACGGATCCGGGCGGACACCTCCGTAGGGCTCACACCGCGTGAGCAGAGGGGATCAGTCGTGGGAGTCAAGACCGCAGTGGGGCTCGACATCGGGACCTCCAGCGTGCGCGCCGCCGAGATGAGCCTCGGCAAGGGGCCGGGCACGCTCGAGCGCTTCGGCCAGGTCGCGCTGCCGCCTGGCACCGTTCGCGATGGCGAGGTCATCGACCCGGACACCGTCGCGCGGGCCATCAAGCAGCTCTGGTCGACCGCCAAGTTCTCGACCAAGAAGGTCGTGCTGGGCGTGTCGAACCAGAAGGTGATCGTGCGCCAGGTGGACCTGCCCTGGATGGAGGCAGAGGAGCTGAAGAAGTCCCTCGCCTACCAGGTGCAGGACTTCATCCCGATCCCGGTCGACCAGGCCATCCTCGACTTCCACCCGCTCGAGGAGTTCACCAACGAGTCCGGCATCCGGATGCTCCGCGTCCTGCTCGTCGCCGCGTCGCGCGACATGGTCGCCTCCGCGATGGAGGCGGCGCAGCGCGCCGGCCTGACGCCGGTCATGGTGGACCTCACGCCGTTCGCGATGCTGCGGGCGCTGGCGCCGGTCGACCAGATGGGCTTCTCGCCCGAGGCCGAGGCGCTGGTGGACGTGGGCGCCTCCGTCACCAACATCGTCGTCCACCAGGGCGGGGTGCCGCGGTTCGTCCGCATCCTGCTCATGGGCGGCAACGACGTCACCGAAGCGGTCGCCGAGCGCATGGGCATCCCGGCCGAGCAGGCCGAGGCCATGAAGTGGCAGACCGGCATGGGCGCCGGCGCCTTCGAGGGCGCCTCGCCGGCCGCGCGGGTCATCGACCAGCACGCCGGCCAGTTCCTCGAGGAGGTGCGCGGCTCGCTGGACTACTACCTGGCGCAGCCGCAGGCCGCCCGCCTCTCGCGCGTCGTCGTCAGCGGCGGCGGCGCGCAGCTCGGCGGGCTGGTGCACCGGCTCGGCGAGATCCTGCGGGTCCCGGTCGTGCCGGGCCGCCCGCTCTCGAACGTTCGGATCGGAAAGCTCGGGCTCTCGGAGGAGCAGCTCGGTCACGTGGAGCCGCTCGCCACGGTTCCCGTCGGACTCGCGATGGGGGTGGCGTAAGTGGCGACCCAGACCTACGGGAGCACCTCGACGGCGACGGCGGTAGCGCCGCGCGTCAACCTGCTCCCGCCGGAGATCGCCGAGCAGGCGGCCCTGCGGAAGTCGCAGGTCGCGATGGTCGCGACCGGCCTCGCCGCCGTCGCCGTCGTCGGCGTGCTGTACCTCCAGGCGACGGCCAAGGTGTCCGCCGCCGAGGAGGACAAGGCCCAGGCCGCCGCGGCGAACGCGAAGCTGCGGACCGAGCTGCAGGCCCTCGACCACGTCAAGAGCACGTACGCCCGGGTCGACGCCGCGAACAAGACCGTCGCCACGGCGATGGCGTTCGAGGTCCGCTGGTCCACCTACCTGCACGACCTGACGTTGACGATCCCCGAGAACGTCTGGCTCGACGAGGTCGCGGCCGAGATGACCGTCATGAAGCAGGCCGCGGCCGGTAACACCGAGCAGGTGCTCGACGGCGGGCTCGGCACCGTGACCTTCAAGGGCTCGGCGTTCAGCCAGGACGACGTCGCCTCGTGGCTGGAGAGCCTGGCGAAGCAGAAGGGCTACGCGGACCCGTACTTCACGAAGGCCGAGGACCGCATGGCCACGCGGGTGGTCATCGACTTCGAGTCGACGACGTACCTGAGCGAGAAGGCACTGTCGAACCGCTACGCGAAGGGGCTCCCCCGATGACCAAGCTCCGGCAGCTATGGGCGCTGACGGCGCTCGGCTCCCTCGTGGTGCTGGCGGCCGGCTACTTCTTCCTGGTGTCGCCCAAGAACACCGAGGCGGCCGACCTGAGGGAAGAGACGGATACGCAGCTGCAGGCGAACCGCACCCTGAAGTCGCAGATCGAGATGCTGAACAAGCAGGCGAAGGACCTGCCGGCGCAGCAGGCCAAGCTGGCGAAGTTCGACCGGCTGATCCCGCCGAACCCGGCCATGCCGGCGCTCATCCGGGCGCTGACCGACGCCGCGGACAACTCGGGCGTCGAGCTCGTCGCGCTCAACCCGAAGCTGCCCGAGTACGCCAAGGGCGTCGACGCGAAGACCCGCACCGAGCTGCCGGGAAGGGTGACCGCCCCGAGCGGGACCGTGCTGGTGGACATCCCGGTCGAGCTGAAGGTGCTCGGCACCTACAGCCAGATGACGCAGTTCTTCACCGAGATCGAGGAGCTGAACCGGGCGCTGCTGGTCGGCGGCTTCAACATCCAGCGGGCGAAGGGCGACCTGCGCAAGCTCGGGATGTCCACGCCGGTCGAAGACGACAACATGCTGCGGGCCGAGCTGCAGGCCCACGTGCTGATGACCCGGAAGGCGCCCGCGCCGCCCGTGGCCAAGACGACCACGTCGTCCTCCTCGGACGAGACGAAGTAGGAGACGGCTGATGAGCGAGAGCTTCCCGTTCGCGGCGGCCGAAGAGGCCGACCCGGGCACCGACCGCAAGAAGCTGGTGGTGGTCGCCGGCATCGGTGCCCTGCTGGTCGCGGTCCTCGGATACTTCGTCGTCGTCCCGGCCCTGGCCGGCGACGCCGCCGACCCGGCGCCGCGGACCATGGTCAAGAAGGCGCCGCAGAAGAGCGTCAAGGGCAAGGCCGACGCGAAGGCGAAGGCCAAGACGGCGCCGGCCAAGAAGCCGGTCGCCGCGCCGCCCGCGACGTACTCCGACCTGTCGGCCCGCGCGAACCCGTTCCGTGAGCTCTGGAAGGAGCCCACGCAGTCGGGGGCCGGCTCCAGCGCTCCCGGTGGTCCCGCGGCCGCGCCGGTCGGTCCGGCGCAGCCGGCCCCCGTCTACACCGGAGGCGGGCAGGCGGCCCCCGGCGGCGGGCAGTCGTCGGGCGGCTCCTCCGCGGCCGTCGGCGGCCAGCGCGTCGCGCTGATGACCGTCTACGCCAAGGGCGACGCCAGCTACGCCCAGACCCGCGTCGGCGACGTGGTCTACACGCCGCGCGTCGGCCAGGTCTTCGCGGTGTCGTACAAGCTGCTCGCGGTGAGCGGCAAGACGGCGACCTACCTCTACGGCGACGAGCAGTTCACGCTGAGCGTCGGCCAGGAGGTCCTCAAGTAACGGCAGTCCCGCACGCTCGCGGAAGCCCCGCCCGGTCGGTCCGGCGCGGGGCTTCCGCGCGTCCGGGGCGAGCCGGTTGCGCCTCGTGCGGGGACGCGACGGGAAACGCGACCCGGTCGCGGCTGGTGCGGGTGGCGCGCGTGCCGCGACCGGCGGCAACGCGTCTGACAGGATCGGGCCGTGCTGCGTTACCTCACCGCCGGCGAGTCGCACGGCCCCGCGCTGGTCGCGGTGCTGGAGGGCGTGCCGGCCGGCGTCGAGGTGACCTCGGCCGAGATCGCCGACCAGCTCGCCCGCCGCCGCGCGGGCTACGGCCGCGGCGCCCGGATGGCGTTCGAGCGGGACGCCGTCGAGCTGCTCGGCGGCGTCATCCACGGCCGGACGACCGGCGCGCCGGTGGCGGTGCGCATCGGCAACACCGAGTGGCCGAAGTGGTCGGTCGTCATGTCCGCCGACCCGGTGGACCCGGCCGAGCTGGAGGGGCTGGCGCGGGCCGAGCCGCTGACCCGCCCGCGCCCCGGCCACGCCGACCTCGCGGGGATGCAGAAGTACGCGTTCGACAGCGCGCGGCCGGTCCTCGAACGCGCCTCCGCGCGCGAGACGGCGTCGCGCGTCGCGCTGGGCACGGTGGCGCGGGCGTTCCTCGAGCAGGCGCTCGGCGTGCGGGTCGTGAGCCACGTCGTGCGGATCGGCTCGGTGGTGGCTCCGGAGGGCGCCGTGCCCGGGCCGGACGACCTCGACGCCGTGGACTCGGACCCCTGTCGCTGCTACGACGCCGCAGCCGGCGCGGCGATGGTCGCCGAGATCGACGCCGCGAAGGCCGACGCGGACACGCTCGGCGGCGTCGTCGAGGTGCTGGCGTACGGCCTCCCGCCCGGCCTCGGGTCGCACGTGCACTGGGACCGGCGGATCGACTCCCGGCTCGCGGGTGCGCTGATGGGCATCCAGGCCATCAAGGGCGTGGAGTTCGGCGACGGGTTCGCGGTCGCGGCGCGGCGGGGGAGCCAGGCGCACGACGAGATCGAGGCCGGCGGGCCCGGCGTGCGGCGGGTGACCGCGCGCGCAGGCGGGGTCGAGGGCGGCATGACGACCGGCGAGCCGCTGCGCGTGCGCGCCGCGATGAAGCCGATCTCCACGCTGTCCCGGCCGCTCGGGACGGTGGACGTGCGCACGGGCGAGCCGGCCAAGGCGATCGCGCAACGCTCGGACGTCTGCGCCGTTCCGGCCGCCGCGGTCATCGCCGAGGCGGTGGTCGCGATCACGCTGGCGGACGCGGCGCTGGAGAAGTTCGGCGGCGACTCCGTCGGCGAGACCGCGCGCAACGCGCGGGCGTACCTCGACGCCTTGGTCGTGAGATGACGCGCTGCGTGCTCGTCGGCCCGCCGGGCGCCGGCAAGACGACGGTCGGCCGGCTGGTCGCCGACCGGCTCGGGGTGGCGTTCCGCGACACCGACGCCGACGTCGAGGTGATGGCGGGCAAGGCGATCCCCGACATCTTCTTCGAGTCGGGCGAGGCGGAGTTCCGGCGGCTGGAACGCGAGGCGGTCGTCCGCGCGCTGAAGGAGCACGACGGCGTGCTGGCGCTCGGCGGCGGCGCGATCGGCGACGAGGAGACGCGCAACGACCTGCTGCCGCACACCGTCGTCTACCTCACGGTGTCGTTGCACGACGCCACGAAGCGGGTCGGGTGGGGGCCCGGCCGACCGATGATCGACCTGAACCCGCGCGCCAAGCTGGCCGAGCTGATGGCGCAGCGGCGGCCGCTGTACGAGGAGGTCGCGTCGGTGACGATCGACACGACCGGCCGGCCGGCGGAGGACGTCGCGGCCGAGGTGGTGGCGGCGCTGTGACGGAACGCGTGACGGTCACGACCGACCCGCCGTACGACGTCGTCATCGGCCCGGGCGCGGTCGAGGCGCTCGCGCCACTGCTGGCGGGCGTCGGCCAGATCGCGGTCGTCTCCAGCCCGGCGGTCGAGGCGCACTGCGCGCCGGTTCGCGCGGTGGCGGAGGCGAGCGGCGCGGCGGTGATGCGGGTCGAGGTGCCGGACGGCGAGGCGGCGAAGGACCTGCGCGTCGCCAACCACGTGTGGGCGGCACTGGGGCAGGCGGCGTTCACCCGCACGGACCTCGTCGTCGGGGTGGGCGGCGGCGCGGTCACCGACGTGGCGGGGTTCGCGGCGGCGACCTGGCTGCGCGGCGTTCCGGTGGCGTACGTCCCCACGACGCTGCTCGGCATGGTCGACGCGGCGATCGGCGGCAAGACCGCGATCAACACCGCCGCGGGCAAGAACCTCGTCGGCGCGTTCCACCAGCCGGAGCTGGTCGTCGCGGACACCGGCGCGCTGGCGACGCTCGACCAGGCCGACTACACGGCCGGGCTCGCGGAGGTCGTGAAGGCCGGCTTCATCGCCGACCCGGAGATCCTCGCGCTGGTCGAGGGCGACGTGGCCGGTGTGCTCGGCCGCGACGAGGCGCTGGTGAGCGAGCTGGTCCGCCGCGCGGTGCAGGTGAAGGCGGACGTCGTCGGCGCCGACCCGCGCGAGTCCGGGCGGCGGCTGGTCCTCAACTACGGCCACACGCTGGCGCACGCGATCGAGCACGACGCCGGCTACGGCGCCTGGCGGCACGGCGACGCGGTCGCCGTCGGCCTCGTCTACGCCGCCGCGGTCGGCCGGCGACGCCGGTTCGGCGCCCTCGACGACGCGACGGCCGACCGGCACCGCACGATCCTGGAGTCGCTCGGGCTGCCGACCCGCTACGCCGCCGACGCCTGGCCGCGGCTGCGCGCCGCGATGCGGACCGACAAGAAGAACCGCGGTGACCGGCTGCGGTTCGTCGTCCTCGACGGGCTCGCGCAGCCGGCGGTGCTGGACAGCCCGAACGAGTCGTTGCTGGAGTCGGCGTACGCGGAGGTGGCCGGGTGATCTTCGTCCTCAACGGTCCGAACCTCGGCCGGCTAGGGATGCGCGAGCCCGAGGTGTACGGCACCGGCACCTACGACGACCTGGTCGCGGCGGTCCGCGACGAGGCGGCCGCGCTCGGCGTGGCCGTGGACGTGCGGCAGACCGACGACGAGGCGACGCTGATCGGCTGGCTGCACGAGGCGGCCGAGTCGGCGTCCGGGGTGGTCCTCAACCCGGCGGCGTTCACCCACTACTCGTACGCCGTCAGGGACGCGGCGGCGATGGTGGGCGTGCCGCTGGTCGAGGTGCACCTGTCGAACATCGCCGCGCGCGAGGAGTTCCGCCGGCACTCGGTCGTGGCGGGGGTCGCGCGGGGCGTGATCTCCGGGTTCGGATTCGACTCGTACCGGCTGGCGCTGCGCGCGCTGGCCTCGATGGGAGACACGTAGATGCCCGAGATGCATGCCGCCCGCCGCGCCGCCCTGCGCGGGCTGCTCGGCGACGCCGACGCCGTGCTGGTCAGCCGGCTGGTGAACGTCCGGTACCTGACCGGGTTCACCGGCAGCAACGGCGCGCTGCTCGTCACGCGCGACGGCGAGGTGCTGGCGACCGACGGCCGGTACATCGAGCAGTCGGCGCGGCAGGCGCCGGACGTCGAGCGGGCGATCGTCGCGGGTCCGCTGACGGCGCTGACCGAGCGGGCGGGGAAGGACGGCGCGCGGCGGCTGGCGTTCGAGTCGCACGACGTCACGGTGGACGTGCACGAGGCGCTGGCGAAGATCGGGCCGGAGCTGACCAAGCTGGGGCGCGCGGTGGAGTCGTTGCGCGCGGTGAAGGACGAGGACGAGATCGCGCTGCTGCGCGAGGCGTGCGCGGTCGCGGACCGGGCGTTCGCCCGGCTGCTGCCGCGGGTGACGGCGGGGCGGACCGAGAAGGAGGTCGCCCGCGAGCTCGAGGCGCTGATGCTGGAGGAGGACGGCGACGGCCCGTCGTTCGAGACGATCGTCGCGTCCGGCCCCAACTCCGCCGTCCCGCACCACCGGCCGACCGAGCGCGAGCTGGCCGCAGGCGAGTTCGTGAAGTTCGACTTCGGCTCGCTCTACCGCGGCTACCACTCGGACATGACCCGTACCGTCGCGCTCGGGCCGCTCGCCGACTGGCAGCGGGACGTCTACGACCTCGTGGCCCGCGCGCAGGCGGCCGGCCGGGAGGCGCTGGCGGTCGGCGCGGTGACCGGCGAGGTGGACAAGGTGGCCCGCGACGTCATCGTCGCGGCCGGTCACGGCGACGACTACACGCACTCGCTCGGCCACGGCGTCGGGCTGGAGATCCACGAGGCGCCGACGCTGCGCGCGGGCGCCACCGACACGATCGACGCGCTGACCCCGGTGACCGTCGAGCCGGGCGTGTACCTGGCCGGGCGGGGCGGCGTACGGATCGAGGACACGCTGGTGGTCCGCGCCGACGGGCCCGAGCTGCTCACGACGACGACTAAGGAGCTGATCGTCCTCTGAGCACGCGGGCGCACCCGGACGTCGGGATCGAGGTGCTGCGCGCGCTGCTGGACACCGTGCAGCGGCCGCCGCACGTCATCCACGGCCCGGCGCTGACGTTGAGCAACCCGCGCGACGCGGCGGAGCTCGCCATGCACCTCGCCGCGCTGCGCGCCGAGCCGGACGGCGGCTGGGCCGTCGTGCGCGGCTTGTCGCTGGAGCAGGCGGACGCGTTCACCCGGCTGAAGTCGTACGTCGCGCCGTACCTGTCCGCGCCGCGCACGCTGCTCTGCGCGGTGCACGCACTGCCGCACGAGCTGGTGGGACTCGCCTACGTCGACGCGGCGCCGCGCGGCTTCGAGGTGATGGCGCAGGATGCGGTGTTCCACGGGCGCTCGGTCTTCCTGATGGGCGACGTGTACGTGCGCCGGGCCGGCCGCACCGAGCGCTGGAAGCCGATGCAGGCGACCCAGCTCGTGGACCGCGTCGTCGAACGGCGCCGGGCCGTCGCCGCGGCGGAGGGTCCCGAGCCGCCGCGGCCGGAACGCGCGGAGCCCGCGCCGCGGCCCGACCCGGGCGCGACCCTGCCGGCGTTGCTGGCGGAGGCGGCCGACGACGTGGAGCGGTACGCCGCCGGTGCGCTCGCCGTCCGGCTGCGCCGCTGGGACCTCGTCCGGCAGGCGGCCGAGGCGGGGCAGGGGCCGGCGGACACCATCGCGCTGGCCCGGGCGCACGTCGCCGCGACGCCCGCGACCAGGCCCGACCGGGTCGCCGACAACGCCGTGCTCGACAGCCTGTGCCAGTTCGACGCGTACGCCGCGCTGGTCGCGCTGGACGCGGGGAAGGCGTTCAGCGCGGCGTTCGCGCGGTACTGGGTGGAACGCACCCGGGCGGCGTTGCGCGCCGTCGTGTCGGACCCCGACGTGCGCGGCGCGGTGTTCCGCGGGAGCGACGAGAGCCTCGCGGCGGCGTTGCGGACGCTGGACGAGGAGGCGGCCGGCGAGGGTGCGGCGGCGGGGTGCTGGCCGGGCATCGAGGACGAGGTGGTGGAGGAGTTCCTCGCCCGCCACCCGGGATAGGCTCCCGCGCATGGCGACGACGAACGACCTCAAGAACGGCATGACGCTCGACCTCGACGGCGACCTCTGGAACGTCGTGGAGTTCCAGCACGTCAAGCCCGGCAAGGGCGGGGCGTTCGTGCGCACCACGCTCAAGAACCTCAAGACCGGCAAGGTCGTGGACCGCACGTTCAACGCGGGCGTGAAGGTCGACGTGGCGCTCGTCGAGAAGCGCGAGATGTCGTACCTCTACCGCGAGGGCAACGAGTACGTCTTCATGGACACGCAGACCTACGACCAGCTGCACATCAGCGAGGAGGCGGTCGGCGACATGGCGACGTACCTGCTCGAGAACATGACCGCCAACGTCGCCATCCACGAGGGCATCGCGCTGTCGGTGGAGCTGCCGGCCTCCGTCGAGCTCCTCATTCAGCACACCGACCCCGGCGTCCAGGGTGACCGGTCCACCGGCGGGACCAAGCCCGCGACGCTCGAGACCGGGGGGACGATCCAGGTGCCGCTGTTCGTGTCCACCGGCGAGAAGGTGCGGGTGGACACCCGCGACGGGCGCTACCTGGGCCGCGTGCAGTCCTAGTGCCCCATCCAGCAACGTTCGCCCTGCTGCGCGACGCCCAGACGGCGACCGGCAGCGTTCTCGGTCACCCCGATAGCGCTGCTATCGGCGCGACCTCGGCCTTGCCGTTCACCCACCTGACCGCCGCTCGCGACGGCCGACGTTGCCGGATGGGCCACTAGTTGACCGCGCGAAGCAAGGCGCGCAAGCGCGCGCTCGACGTCCTCTACGAGTCGGAGCTGCGCGGGCTCGACCCGCTGGCCACCCTAGGCGAACGCCTGGCCCAGGCCGACCCGCCGATCCCCGAGTACGCCGTGACGCTGGTCGAGGGCGTCGTCACCAACCGCGCGCGGATCGACGAGGTGCTGGCCGGGCTGTCGGTCGACTGGCCGCTGGAGCGGATGCCGGCGGTGGACCGCAACGTCCTCCGTATCGGCACGTACGAGCTGCTCTGGTGCGGCGACGAGGTGCCGGAGGGCGTGGCGATCAGCGAGGCGGTGGAGCTGGCGACGAGCCTGTCCACCGACGAGTCGCCGAAGTTCGTCAACGGCGTGCTGGCCAGGGTCGCGAAGGAGCGCCCCCCGGTCGCGACCGCCGAGTAACGGCCCCCGCGGGGCGAGACGGGCCTTCGCGACGGCCGGCAGCCCCAAGTTCCAGTGTGGCCGAGCACGACAAGCGTTCCCCTGCACTGGAAGTTCGCGCGGGCGGGTGCACGCCAGACGCACGAACGCCCCGGCCGGAGCCGGGGCGTTCGCGGGACGATCGGTGCCTGGCTACGCGCCGACGGACTCCATGGCGCGGCGGGCCTCGGCGTTCAGCACGCCCCACTGGATGAGCTGGTCGGTGAGCGCGCCGGGGGAGGCGTCGTAGATCACCGCGAGCGAGCGCAGGTCCTCGTGGCGGATCGACAGGACCCGGCCGTTGTAGTCGCCGCGCTGGCTCTGGATCGTGGCGGCGTAGCGCGCGAGCGGCGCGGACTGCTCGACCGGCACGTGCGAGAGCTGCTCGAGGTCGATGACCAGCTTGGTGGAGGCGTCCACCGGCGTGCCGGGGGAGACGCCCTCGGGGAGCAGCTCGTGGACGGGGACGCCGTAGAACTCGGCCAGCTCGGCCAGGCGCTGGACCGTGACGGCCCGGTCGCCGCGCTCGTACGAACCCACGACGACCGCCTTCCAGCGGCCGCGCGACTTCTCCTCGACACCGTGGAGGGAAAGGCCCTGCTGGGTGCGGATCGCCCGGAGGCGGGCGCCGAGGGCCTTCGCGTAGTCAGTCATCCGTGCCGGCTCCTTGTCGCTGGTCCGGCGGGGGTACCGCCGAGGCCGTCAACGCGGACGCCGGTCTCACCACTCGCTCCCCCGGGGGCTGCCTCGATGAGGCGTGGTGACCGCGTACGGTCCCCGGGCTCGTTGCGTCGGCCGCGCCGTCCCGCTGGGAGGGACGGTTACAGACGGTGACCGTATTGCCCGCTAGGTGCCCCAGTCAAGCATCGGCGGTAACGCGCCGTGTCGAACGCGTGTCGCCGGCCGACGCCGGGGCGCCCCGCCTGCTAAGGTCGGAACCGTCCGAAACTCCTTTAAGGCCCGTCCCGTGAGGCGGGGAAGGAGGGTTCGCAGTTGACTGCTGCGCATCCCGATGGCACGGCCAGGCGCCGTCCCGTCTCCGGCGACCCGACGGTCGCCCGCCCGGTTCTCGAGGCCGCTGACGTCTCCCGGGCTCTGACCCGCATCGCCCACGAGATCCTCGAACGCAACCGGGGCGCGGCCGACGTGGTGATCCTCGGCATCCCGACCCGCGGCGTGTCCCTCGCCCGCCGGGTCGCGGCCAAGATCTGCGAGGTCGAGGGCCGCGAGATCCCGGTCGGCTCGCTCGACGTGACGATGTACCGCGACGACCTGCGCACCCGCGGCATCCGCGCGCTGGAGGAGACCGACGTCCCCGGCGACGGCATCGACGGCAAGGTCGTCGTGCTGGTGGACGACGTGCTGTTCTCCGGCCGCACGATCCGCGCCGCGCTCGACGCGCTGACCGACCTCGGCCGGCCGGCCGCGGTCCAGCTCGCGGTGCTGGTCGACCGCGGCCACCGCGAGCTGCCGATCCGCGCCGACTACGTCGGCAAGAACATCCCCACGTCGTTGCGCGAGGCCGTGCACGTGCTGCTCACCGAGCACGACGGCCGCGACGGCGTGCTTCTCGGCCCGGCCGACCTGGAGGACCAGGCGGCCACGGGCGGAGCTCGGGAGCGCGGGGCCCCCGCCCCGCGCGGGGAAGAAGGAGCACAGTGAAGCGCCACCTGCTCTCCGCCAACGACGTCACCCGCGACGAGGCGCTGCTCATCCTCGATACCGCGGAAAAGCTGGCCGAGACCACCGAGGCGGCCCAGGTCAAGAAGCTGCCGACGCTGCGCGGCCGCACCGTCGTCAACCTGTTCTTCGAGGACTCCACCCGGACCAAGACGTCGTTCGAGGTCGCGGCCAAACGGCTCTCCGCGGACGTCATCAACTTCGCCGCCAAGGGCTCCAGCGTCTCCAAGGGCGAGAGCCTCAAGGACACCGCCTGGACGCTGGAGGCGATGGGCGCCGACGCCGTCGTCATCCGGCACGGCGCCTCGGGCGCGCCGCACCGCCTCGCGGGGTGGATCAAGGGCTCGGTGATCAACGCCGGCGACGGCACGCACGAGCACCCCACGCAGGCCCTGCTCGACGCGTACACGATGCGCAAGCGGACCGGGCGGCTCGAAGACCTGCGGGTCACGATCGTCGGCGACGTGATCCACTCTCGCGTGGCGCGGTCGAACATCCTGCTGCTCGGCACGCTCGGCGCGCAGGTGACGGTCGTCGCGCCGCCGACGCTGCTGCCGGTCGGGATCGAGACCTGGCCGGTGGAGGTGTCGTACGACCTCGACGCCGTCCTCCCCAAGAGCGACGTCGTGATGATGCTGCGGGTGCAGCGCGAGCGGATGGGGGCGGCGTACTTCCCCTCCACCCGCGAGTACAGCCGCCGCTACGGCCTGGACCGCGACCGCGTACGGCTGCTCAAGGACGACGCGATCGTCATGCACCCCGGCCCGATGAACCGCGGCGTCGAGATCGCCGCCGAGGTGGCCGACTCGGCCCGGTCGACGATCGTGGACCAGGTGACCAACGGCGTGTCCGTACGGATGGCGATCCTCTACCTGCTGCTGGGCGGTTCCGAGTGAGCGACTGGGTGATCAAGGGCGCGCTGGTCAACGGCGCGCCGACCGACCTGCGGGTCTCCGGCGGCGTGATCGCCGAGACCGGTAGCGGCCTCTCTGGCGGCACCGAGCTGGACGCGGCCGGGCTGGTCGCGCTGCCCGGCCTGGTCGACCTGCACACGCACCTGCGCGAGCCGGGGCGCGAGGACGCGGAGACCGTCGAGACGGGTACGGCGGCGGCGGCGCTGGGCGGCTTCACCGCGGTCCACGCGATGGCCAACACCGACCCGGTCGCCGACGTCGCGGGCGTCGTGGAGCAGGTGTGGCGGCTCGGCCGCGACGCCGGGCACTGCGCCGTCCACCCGGTCGGGGCGGTCACCGTCGGGCTGGAGGGCAAGGCGCTGGCCGAGCTCGGCGCGATGGCCGACAGCGCGGCGCGCGTGCGGGTGTTCTCCGACGACGGCAAGTGTGTCTCGGACGCCGGGCTGATGCGCCGGGCGCTGGAGTACGTCAAGGCGTTCGACGGCGTCATCGCGCAGCACGCCCAGGAGCCGTCGCTGACGGCCGGCGCGCAGATGCACGAGGGCATCGTGTCGGCGCGGCTCGGGCTGGCCGGCTGGCCGGCCGCCGCGGAGGAGTCGATCATCGCCCGCGACTGCCTGCTCGCCGCGCACACCGGCTCCCGGCTGCACGTCTGCCACGTCTCCACGGCCGGCTCGGTCGAGCTGATCCGCTGGGCGAAGTCGAAGGGCTGGAACGTCACCGCCGAGGTCACCCCGCACCACCTGCTGCTGACCGACGACCTCGCGGAGTCGTACGACCCGATCTACAAGGTCAACCCGCCGCTGCGCACGCAGGCCGACGTCGAGGCGCTGCGCGCGGCGCTCGCCGACGGCACGATCGACGCGGTCGCCACCGACCACGCGCCGCACGCGCTGGAGGACAAGGAGACGGAGTGGGGGTGCGCGGCGTTCGGGATGCTCGGGCTGGAGACCGCGCTGTCGATCGTGGTCGAGACGATGGTCGAGCCCGGGCTGATGACGTGGGCGGACGTGGCCGACCGGATGTCGTACCGGCCCGCCAAGATCGGCCGGCTGCGTGACCAGGGCCTCGAGCTGAACGCCGGCGCGCCCGCGAACCTCACGCTGGTCGACCCGGCCGCCCGCTGGACCGTCGACCCGCACGCGCTGGCGTCGAAGTCGGCGAACACGCCGTACGCCGGCCGCGAGCTGCCGGGGCGGGTCGTGGCGACGTTCCTCAAGGGCCGCCCGACCGTCCTCGACGGGAAGCTCGCCTGATGCGGTACGCCCTTACCGGCGCGCTGCTCCTGGCGTTCCTGTTCTGCTTGTGGCTGATGCGCCGCGGCTGGCGCCGGCGCGCGGAGCGGCACGCCGACCTGCCGGTGCTGCCGGTGCCGCCGGAGACGACGGGCGACGACGTCGTCCCGCCGCTGGAGGGTCTCTACCTCGGCACCACCGAGGCGGGCGCCTGGCTGGAGCGCGTCACGGCGCAAGGGCTCGGCGGCCGCGCGGACGCCTCGCTGCGGCTGGTGCCCGAGGGCCTGGTCGTGCTGCGCGAGGGCGAGCCGGACGCGTTCGTGCCGCGGGCCGACCTGCTCGGCGCCGAGGTGACCGACGCGCAGGCCGGCAAGTGGATCGGCGAGGGCGGCGTGCTGCTCGTCACCTGGCGGCTCGGCGGCATCGACGTGGACAGCGGCTTCCGCGCGCACGACCACTCCCTGCACGGCGTCTGGGCGAGTGCGGTCAACGCCCTCGCGCCCGCGCTGCCCGCGACCCCGGTCGCCCGCGCCGAGGCCGCGCCGGTCGAGGCCGCGCCGCCCGCGCCAACGGTCGCGAAGCCGGCCCCGCCCGCGCCAGCGCCTCCCGTCGTGCCGCCGGTCGCGAGGCCGGCCGCGCCCGCCCTGCTCGGCCGCGCGGTGCCGCCCGCGCTGCTCGTGCTGGAGGACGGCCGATCGTTCACGGGGACGGCGTACGGCGCGGTCGGCGAGACGTTCGGCGAGGCGGTCTTCAACACCGGCATGACCGGCTACCAGGAGACCCTGACCGACCCGTCGTACCACCGGCAGGTCGTCGTGCAGACCGCGCCGCACATCGGCAACACCGGCGTCAACGCGTACGACGACGAGTCCGGCCGCATCTGGGTGGCCGGCTACGTCGTCCGCGACCCCGCCCGCGTCGCCTCGTCCTGGCGCGCGGAGCGCGGGCTCGACGGCGAGCTGAAGCGGCAGGGGATCGTCGGCATCGGCGGCGTGGACACCCGCGCGGTCACCCGCCACCTGCGCGACAAGGGCGCGATGCGCTGCGCGGTGAGCAGCACCGGCGAGACCGCCGACGAGGTGCTGGCGAAGGTGCTGGCGAGCCCGTCGATGGCCGGCGCGGACCTCGCCCGCGAGGTCTCGACCCCGCAGCCGTACGTCGTCCCCGCGAACGGCGAGCGGCGCTTCCGCGTCGCCGCGCTGGACCTCGGGATGAAGCGGTCGATCCCGGCGTACCTCGCCTACTTCGGCTGCGAGGTGCACGTCCTCCCGGCGACCGCCACGGCCGACGACATCCTCGCGACCGACCCGGACGGCGTGTTCCTCTCCAACGGCCCCGGCGACCCGGCGGCGACGCAGTACGCCGTGGAGGCGCTGCGCGGCGTGCTGGGGCGGCGGCCGGTGTTCGGGATCTGCCTCGGCCACCAGCTGCTCGGCCGCGCGCTCGGGCTCGGGACGTACAAGCTGACGTTCGGGCACCGCGGCGTGAACCAGCCGGTGCAGGACGTGGAGACCAAGCGGGTCGCCATCACCAGCCACAACCACGGCTTCGCGGTCGCGCTGCCGGACTCGCCGGCGACGGCGTTCGGGCACGTGGAGGTGAGCCACGTGGACCTCAACGACGGCGTCGTCGAGGGCCTGCGCTGCCGGGACGTGCCGGCGTTCTCGGTGCAGTTCCACCCGGAGGCGGCGGCCGGGCCGCACGACTCGACCGGGCTGTTCGAGGCGTTCACCGACCTGATGGCCACTGGGGTGCGGCTGTGAGCGTGGAACGCGCCGCCGACGAGGCGCGCCGGGCCGGCAAGAACATCGGCGCCGACGCGCGCGAGCTCGGCGAGGTGACGCTGTCGGCCGAACGCCCGCAGCGGGCGCCCGAGCAGCAGGAGCTGGCCGACCGGGCGCTGGCGCTGCTGCGCGAGGAGATCGCGCGGATGCGCGCGCAGCGCGAGGAGTTCGCGGCCGAACGCGGCCGGGGCGCGCCGGCGAAGGCGTCGCCGCGGCTGGACGCGATGGCGGCCAGGCTGGAGGGCGCGTCGCGGTTCGCGCTGCGGATGGGCCTGGTCACCCCGAACGAGGCGCGCGAGATCTGGCACGAGGCCGCGCAGGCAGGCTTGCACGACCGGCCGTCCACGGGACGGGCCGGGGCCGACGAGGTACGAGGAGGAGCCGAGTGAGCACGCACGGCACGCACGACGGGTCGCGCATCGAGACCGAGGAGGCCGCGGGGCACGACGCCCACGACGCGCACGACGCCCACGACGCCCACGATGACCACGGCGGCGGGCACGGCCACGGCGCCGACCCCAACGAGGGCGTGCTGCGCGGCGAGGCGCCGACCCCGGCCTGGCTGCTCACGACCGCGGGGATCACGGTCCTCACGGTCGTCCTCTGCATCCTGCTGGCCGTCAAGATCGGCTGATCGCCTTGCCGAAGCGCAGCGACATCCGCCACGTCCTGGTCATCGGGTCGGGGCCGATCGTCATCGGGCAGGCGGCCGAGTTCGACTACTCGGGCACCCAGGCGTGCCGGGTCCTCAAGGCCGAGGGCCTGCGCGTCTCGCTGGTGAACTCCAATCCGGCGACGATCATGACGGACACCGAGTTCGCCGACGCGACGTACGTCGAGCCGATCACGCCCGACATGGTCACGCGGATCATCGAGCGGGAGGCGGCGAACGGCCACCCGATCGACTCGCTGCTCGCGACGCTCGGCGGCCAGACCGCGCTGAACACCGCGGTCGCGCTGCACGAGGCCGGCGTGCTGGAGCAGTACGGCGTGCGGCTGATCGGCGCGAACGTCGACGCCATCCGGCGCGGCGAGGACCGGCAGGCGTTCAAGGACCTGGTCCGCGAGGCGGACTGCGACGTCCCGCGCAGCGCGGTCTGCCACACGGTGGACGCGGCGCTGGCGGCGGCGGCCGACCTGAGCTACCCGGTCGTCGTGCGCCCGAGCTTCACGATGGGCGGCGGCGGCAGCGGCATCGCGTACGACGAGGCGGACCTGCGCCGCATCGCCGGCGACGGCTTGCGGCAGAGCCCGACCACCGAGGTGCTCATCGAGGAGAGCGTCCTCGGCTGGAAGGAGTACGAGCTCGAGCTGATGCGCGACACGGCCGACAACGTCGTCGTCATCTGCTCGATCGAGAACGTCGACCCGATGGGCGTGCACACCGGCGACTCCGTCACGGTGGCGCCGGCGATGACGCTGACCGACCGCGAGTACCAGGTCATGCGCGACATCGCGATCGCGGTCATCCGCGCCGTGGGCGTGGACACCGGCGGGTCGAACATCCAGTTCGCGGTGCACCCGCGCACCGGCCGGATGGTCGTCATCGAGATGAACCCGCGCGTCTCGCGGTCGTCCGCGCTGGCGTCGAAGGCGACCGGCTTCCCGATCGCGAAGATCGCCGCGAAGCTCGCCATCGGCTACACGCTGGACGAGATCACCAACGACATCACGCGCGAGACGCCCGCGTCGTTCGAGCCCGCGCTCGACTATGTCGTCGTGAAGGTGCCGCGGTTCGCGTTCGAGAAGTTCCCGGACGCCGACACGACGCTCACCACGACGATGAAGTCCGTCGGCGAGGCGATGGCGTTCGGCCGCTCGTACAACGAGGCGCTCCAGAAGGCGCTGCGCTCCCTCGAAGCCCCGGCGACGCCTGTCGCGGACGACCCGCTGGAGGCGTTGACGGTCCCGCACGCGGGCCGGCTCGACACCGTCCGCCACGCGCTGCGCAAGGGCCACACCGTCGAGGAGGTCAGCCGCGCGTCGGGGATCGACCCGTGGTTCGTGGACCAGATGGCGCAGCTCGTGGAGACCGAGCGCGAGATCGCGACGGCCGCCGACGTCGACGAGACGGTGATGCGCCGCTGGAAGCGCCTCGGCTTCTCCGACGCGCAGATCGCCTCGCTCGTCGGCGCGCGCGAGGAGGACATCCGCGCGACGCGCTACGCGCTCGGCGTGCGCCCGGTCTACAAGACCGTCGACACCTGCGCGGCGGAGTTCGCCGCCGAGACGCCGTACCACTACTCGTCCTACGACGAGGAGACCGAGGTCGCGCCCCGCACCACGCCAGCGGTGCTGATCCTCGGCAGCGGGCCGAACCGCATCGGCCAGGGCATCGAGTTCGACTACGCGTGCGTCCACGCGTCGTTCGCGCTGCACGCCGCCGGCTACGAGACCGTGATGGTCAACTGCAACCCCGAGACCGTCTCCACCGACTACGACACGAGCGACCGGCTGTACTTCGAGCCGCTCACGATCGAGGACGTGCTCGAGGTCGTACGCGCGGAGCAGGAGAGCGGAGAGGTCGCGGGCGTCATCGTGCAGCTCGGCGGCCAGACGCCGTTGAAGCTCGCCCAGGGGCTGAAGGACGCGGGCGTGCCGATCGTCGGCACGAGCCCCGAGTCGATCCACCTCGCGGAGGACCGCGGCGCGTTCGGCCGCGTGCTGTCCGAGGCCGGGCTGGTGGCTCCGGCGTGGGGCGTGGCGGGGTCGTTCGAGGCCGCGCGCGAGATCGCGCATCGCGTGTCGTACCCGGTGCTGGTGCGGCCTTCGTACGTCCTCGGCGGGCGCGGCATGGGCATCGTCTACGACGACGCGCAGCTCGCCGACTGGTTCGCGCGGACCGACGTCGACGGCGCGGAGGTGCTGGTCGACCGGTTCCTGGAGGACGCGGTCGAGATCGACGTGGACGCGCTCTACGACGGCGGCGAGCTCTACCTCGGCGGCGTCATGGAGCACATCGAGGAGGCCGGCATCCACTCCGGCGACTCGGCGTGCGCGCTCCCGCCGATCACGCTCGGCGCCCGCGACATCCGGCGCATCCGCGAGGCGACGGAGGCCATCGCGCGCGGTGTCGGCGTACGCGGCCTGCTGAACATCCAGTACGCCATGAAGGACGACATCCTCTACGTCCTCGAGGCCAACCCGCGCGCGTCGCGGACCGTGCCGTTCACGTCGAAGGCGACCGCCGTGCAGCTCGCGAAGGCGGCGGCGCGGGTGATGCTCGGCGCGACCATCGCCGAGCTGCGCGCCGAGGGCATCCTGCCGCGAGAGGGCGACGGGGCGGACCTGCCCGCCGGCTGCCACATCGCGGTCAAGGAGGCGGTGCTGCCGTTCGGCCGGTTCCCCGGCACGGACACGGTGCTCGGCCCGGAGATGAAGTCGACCGGCGAGGTCATGGGCATCGCCCGGAACTTCGGCGAGGCGTTCGCCAAGTCGCAATCGGCGGCGTACGGGCCTGTCCCGGTGAAGGGCCGCGTGTTCGTCTCCATCGCGAACCGCGACAAGCGCGCGATGATCTTCCCGATCAAGCGGCTGGCCGACCTCGGGTTCGAGGTCGTGGCGACCGAGGGGACGGCGGACGTGCTGCGGCGCAACGGGGTCGAGGTGACGACGGCGCGGAAGTTCAGCGAGGGGGGCCACACGATCGTCGACCAGATCCTCGCGGGCGAGATCGACCTGATCTTCAACACGCCGTGGGGCAACGGCACCCGCGTGGACGGCTACGAGATCCGGACCGCCGCCGTGGCGAAGGGCGTCCCGTGCA
>DATLNJ010000105.1:0-53271 GCA_035536815.1 Frankiaceae bacterium | reverse complement strand
TTCACCAGTTCTTCACGTTCTGCCCCAGGGAGGCTGTCGCCGGGTGTCGAATGGCACCCGAAAGAGTTCTCATCATCCGGCGTGGACCTGCCGACGACGAGAACGAGAAGGAACCGCTCGACGAGGAGCGCTCAGCATGTGCTCGCACAACCCGCCCTGCCCCCCAGCGGAGGCCGTGGACCACGACGCGGCCCGCGTCGTGGCCGGCCACCCGGAGCAGGGCTGGAGCCTGCTCTGCAACGGCGTCGTCGTCTTCGACGACCTCGGCGAGCTGCTCCCGAACGGCCAGGCTGTCGGCGCGCGCCGGCCGTCCTACGTCAGCGCCGCCTGACCCCGACCCCGTCCCTTCGCCCGCTCAGCCGGCGTAGTCCGTGACCGGCAGGCAGTTGCACACGAGGTTGCGGTCGCCGTAGGCCCCCTCGATCCGCCGCACCGGCGGCCAGTACTTCGACTCGCGCACCCCGGGCATCGGGAAGGCCGCGAGCTCCCGGTCGTAGGGCCGTTCCCAGCTCCCCAGCAGCATCGCTGCCGTGTGCGGGGCGTTGTGCAGCGGGTTGTCGTCGGCCGGCCACTCCCCCGCCGCGACCCGTGAGATCTCGGCACGGATCGCGATCATGGCGTCGCAGAACCGGTCGAGCTCGGCCAGGTCCTCGCTCTCGGTCGGCTCGATCATCAGCGTCCCCGCGACCGGGAACGACATCGTCGGCGCGTGGAAGCCGTAGTCGACCAGCCGCTTCGCCACGTCGTCGACCGTGACGCCGGTCTCCTTGGTGATCTGCCGCAGGTCCACGATGCACTCGTGCGCGACCAGGCCGTTGCGGCCGGTGTAGAGGACCGGGAAGTACGGGTTCAGCCGCCGGGCGACGTAGTTGGCCGAGAGGATCGCGACCTGCGTCGCCCGGCGCAGCCCGTCCGCGCCCATCATCCGGATGTACGCCCACGAGATGGGCAGGATCCCCGCCGACCCCCACGGCGCCGCGCTGATCGGGCCCGGCCCGGTCTCCGGGCCGCACTCCGGCCGCAGCGGGTGGTTGGGCAGGAACGGCGCGAGGTGCTCGCGCACCGCCACCGGCCCGACGCCGGGACCGCCGCCCCCGTGCGGGATGCAGAACGTCTTGTGGAGGTTGAGGTGCGACACGTCGGCACCGAATCGACCTGGCCGTGACAGTCCGACGAGCGCGTTGAGGTTGGCGCCGTCCACGTAGACCTGGCCGCCGGCGTCGTGCACCGCGGCGCAGACGTCCACGATCTCGGCCTCGAACACGCCGTGCGTGCTCGGGTACGTCACCATCAGCGCCGCGAGCCGCTCGGCGTGCACCTCGATCTTGCCGCGCAGGTCGGCGAGGTCGACGTTGCCGCCCTCGTCACAGGCCACCACGACGACCCGCATGCCGGCCATGACGGCGGAGGCCGCGTTGGTGCCGTGCGCCGACGAGGGGATTAGGCACACGTCGCGGTGCCCCTCCCCGCGCGACCGGTGCCAGCCGCGGATGGCCAGCAGCCCGGCCAGCTCGCCCTGCGAGCCGGCGTTCGGCTGCACGGAGACGCGGTCGTAGCCGGTGATCGCGGCGAGCCACGACTCCAGCTCGGCGATCAGCGTGACGTAGCCGCCCGCCTGGTCGATCGGCGCGAACGGGTGGATGCCGGCCAGCTCCGGCCAGGTCACGGGCTCCATCTCGGCGGTCGAGTTGAGCTTCATCGTGCAGGAGCCGAGCGGGATCATGCCGCGGTCGAGCGCGTAGTCCCGGTCGGACAGCATGCGCAGGTAGCGCAGCATCGCCGTCTCGGACCGGTGCGCGTGGAAGACCGGGTGCGTGAGGAACGGCGTCGTCCGCCGCAACGCGGCCGGCAGCGCGTCCGGCACGTCAGTCACGTCCGCGGCCACCCCGAACGCCGCCAGCACCGTCGCGACGTGCGCCGGGTCGGTGACCTCGTCGGTCGAGACGCCGACCGTCCTCGCGTCGACCAGACGGAGGTTGACGCCCGCCTCGGCGGCGGCGGCCACCACGGCGGCCGCGTCGGGGACCCGCGCGGTGACGGTGTCGAAGAACGCCTCCGTCGGCACCTCCACCCCGCCCGCGCGCAGCCCGGCGGCCAGGCTGGCGGCGAGCCGGTGCGCGCGGGTGGCGATGGCGGCGAGGCCGTCGGGGCCGTGGTAGACGGCGTACATCCCGGCCATCACCGCGAGCAGCACCTGCGCGGTGCAGATGTTGCTGGTCGCCTTCTCGCGGCGGATGTGCTGCTCGCGGGTCTGCAGCGCGAGCCGGAACGCCGGGTGCCCGTCGGCGTCGACGGAGACGCCGACCAGGCGACCTGGCAGGTTCCGCTCCAGGCCGGCCCGGACCGCCATGAACGCCGCGTGCGGCCCCCCGAACCCGAACGGCACGCCGAACCGCTGGCTGCTCCCCACCACGACGTCGGCGCCGAGCTCGCCGGGCGGCGTGAGCAGCGTCAGCGCCAGCAGGTCCGTCGTGACCGCGACCTCCGCGCCGCGCGCGTGCGCCTGCTCGATCAGCGGCGCGAGGTCGCGGACCTCACCCGAGGAGCCAGGGTAAGAGAGGAGCACGCCGAACGCCTCGACCTCAGGCAGAGCGTTCCCCGTGAACGTGCGCACCTCGATCCCGAGCGGCTCCGCCCGGGTGGCGACGACGGCGAGCGTCTGCGGGTGCGTGTCGGCGTCCACGAGGAACACCGCCGCGTCGCCCGCCTTGCTGACCCGGCGGGTGAGCGCCATCGCCTCGGCGGCGGCCGTGGCCTCGTCGAGGAGGGAGGCGTTGGCGGTCGGGAGGCCGGTGAGGTCGGCGACCATCGTCTGGAAGTTGAGCAGCGCCTCGAGCCGGCCCTGGCTGATCTCCGGCTGGTACGGCGTGTACGCCGTGTACCAGGCGGGGTTCTCCAGCACGTTGCGGCGGATCACCGGCGGGGTGACGGTGTCGCTGTAGCCGGTGCCGATCATCGAGACCAGCCGGCGGTTGCGGCCGGCCAGCGCGCGCAGCTCGGCGAGCATCTCGGCCTCCGACGCGGGCGCCGGCAGGTCGAGGGTCCGGTCGGCGATCGTCGCCGGGACCGCGGCCGCGGTGAGGTCGTCGAGGGAGCCGTAGCCGAGCAGGGCGAGCATCTTCGCCTGCTCGTCCGGCGAGGGTCCGATGTGCCGCTGCGCGAACGGCACCGTCGCCGGCTCGTCGAGGGCGGGGCGCGGCTGGCGGTCGGTCACGGGGGCCTCCTGGCTGCTACGCCGCGGGGCATGCGGCGGCCGGGCCTCCCCACTCTGTCATTGACCTGAGAGTCCCGTGGGCGGGCGCCCACTTGCCCCGTCGGTGGGGCGCGTAGGTGCGCCCGCTTTCCAGAGTCGCCTCGTCCGCGCGGTCGGGTGGCCTGAGAGATTCCGGGGAGGGTTGCTCCTTCGGCGCCCCCGGCTGGGTTGCCGGAGGACTCTCCCGCGCGGGGTCGTCAGCGCGGCCTACGGTACCAGCCGCTACGCCGCCCGGCCGGGTGCGCCACGCTCGCGCGGCACCGCTGGCGGGAGCGGTACGAGGCGCTAAGTCGACGTGTCGGGAAAGCGCTACGCGCCGCGGCGCCGGCGGCGCGCGGACAGCTCGTCGTCGCTCGCCGCGGGCGCCTCGTCGCCGGGCCGCTCGCCGGGCAGCTCGGCCAGGTCGCCCTCGACCTCGCGCACGACCCGCCCGACCGCGATCGCGAACACGCCCTGCCCGCCCTGCAGCAGGTCGACGACCTCGTCGGTGGAGGTGCACTCGTACACGGTGGTGCCGTCGGAGATGAGCGTGATCTCGGCCAGGTCCTCGGCGCCGCCCGCGCGCAGTTGGCTGACGGCGCTGCGGATGTTCTGCAGCGAGATGCCGGTGTCGAGCAGCCGGCGGACCAGCTTGAGGACGAGCACGTCGCGGAACGAGTACAGCCGCTGCGTCCCCGAGCCGGACGCGTCCCTGACGCTCGGGGTGACCAGGCCGGTCCGCGCCCAGTAGTCGAGCTGGCGGTAGGTGATGCCGGCCACCGCGCAGGCGGTCGGGCCGCGGTAGCCGACGCCCTCGGCCGGCGGGGCGGGCACGCCCTCGTCGAACAGCGCCCCCTGCACCGGCGGCCCGGCCGGCGATCCGGTCGCACCCGTGGGGCCGGCCGAACCCGCCGCCCCGGGGGTCGCGCCCGCCGCGCCCGCCGCGCTCGCGGAGCTCGCGGAGCTCGGCGCACCGGCGTCCACGGCACTCCCCTGCGCTTGGCCGTCGGCGGGGTCGCCCGCGCTGTCGCCTGCCCCGCCGCTCGTGCCGCCGCTCGTCGCGCCGTCCGCCCGCACCGCGTCCCCCGGCTCGCTGCCGCGCCGCTCGTCCGTCACGCCGACCGCCCTCCTTCGCCGCGGCGAACCGGTGCGTCCCGGTGCGCTCGTGGTGGGGGCACGGTAGGAGCGCCGGAAACCCTGGTCAACGACTGCGCGCGGCGTGTCGTATCCCTCACCCTAGAGTTAAGGTTGAGGGTTCGTGCGGGGTCAAGCACGGCTGGAGGCTCGGTCATCAGCCGGAGGTGTTGAAGTCGTCGGGGGAGATCTGGTCGAGGAACTCACGGAACTTCTCGACCTCGGTCTCCTGCTCGTCCTCGATCGGGATGCCGGCCTCGGCCAGCACCGTCTCGTCGGCGAAGATCGTCACGCCCATCCGCATGGCGAGGGCGATCGCGTCCGAGGGCCGGGCGGACACTTCGGCGCCGCCCTCGAAGATCAGGTTCGCGTAGAACACGCCGTCCTGCAGGTCGGTGATGTGCACCGCCGTCAACGGCACGCCGAGCGCGTCGATGACGTCCTTCATGAGGTCGTGGGTCATCGGCCGGGCGGTGACGATCTGCTGCTGGGCGAACGCGATCGCGGTTGCCTCGACGGCACCGATCCAGATCGGCAGGTAGCGCTCCCCGTCGACCTCCTTGAGCAGGACGATCGGCTGGTTCGTCGGCAGCTCCACCCGGACGCCGACGACGCTGACCTCGTTCACCGGCACTCCTTCGAGAACGCTCGCGCTGCGACCGGTTCAACTACCCGTGCCGGTCCCCCCGAACCTACACCGCGGCGTGCGGCCGCAGCGCCTCCGGTCAGCGGGTCAGGCCGGGCTTCAGCCCGGCCCTGACCAGCGTCGAGTGCAGCCGGATCGACAGCGCGGCGAGCTCGCGGACGGTCTCCTCCGCCCGGGCCCGCGCCTCGGGGTTGCGCTGGCGGACCAGCGGCGACACGACCTGCTCGAACAGCCCGATCTCCCGGTCCGCGGCGCTCTTGAACGGCCGCAGGTGCCGCGCCTCGATGCCGAACCGCGACATCTCGGCCACTGTCTTGGCCACGACGAGCGCGTCGCCGTCGTAGAACGACCCGCCCGGGCGCGGCGCGACCAGCCCGTACTGCTCGAGCTGTTCCAGCGCCTCGGTGTCGAGACCGGCGGCGTTGGCCAGCTCGTCCTTGGTGAGCCGGACGTCGCTGGCGTCCATGACGAACGTCTCCGGGCCGGGCAGCCCGTCAACCGCGGTGAGCGCGCGCGGGACCTGCGGGGAGGTGCCGGCGCCGCTCGGCGGCTCCAGCCCGCGGTCCAGGGCCTCGAGGTGCTGCTTGATCACCCGCAGCGGGAGGTACTGGTCGCGCTGGGCGGAGAGCACGTAGCGCAGCCGGGCGACGTCGTCGCGGGAGAACTTGCGGTAGCCGGACGAGGTGCGGTCCGGCTCGATCAGCCCCTCCGATTCCAGGAAGCGGATCTTGGAGATCGTCACGTCGGGGAAGTCGCCGCGCAGCTGCGACAGCACCTCGCCGATGCTGAGGAACGCCTTCCGGGCGCCGGTGCTCATACCGGTCCCCCTCGCCGCCGTGCCGCTCCGGTCCCCCGGGTCACGCGTCGCTCCGCGGCCCCGCGAAGAACACCAGCCGGAACTTGCCGATCTGCACCTCGTCCCCGCCGGACAGCTCGGTCTCGTCGATGCGCTCGCGGTTGAGGTACGTGCCGTTCAGGCTGCCGACGTCGCGGAGCACGAACCGGCCGCCCTCGCGGCGGAACTCCGCGTGCCGCCGGGAGACCGTGACGTCATCGAGGAAGATGTCGCTCTCCGGGTGCCGGCCGGCCGTGGTGACGTCGTTGTCGAGCAGGAACCGGCTGCCGGCGTTCGGCCCGCGCTTGACGACGAGCAGGGCGGACCCGGCGGGCAGCCCCTCGGTGGGCGCGCTCGCCTCCGGGTGTTCCTCGTCGTGCTCATCGAGGGCCTGGATGGCGATCGTGGACGTCTGCTCGGCCGGTGACTCGCCGCCGCCCGCGAGTGGCGAGCCGCACTTGGCGCAGAAGTGGCTGTCCGGGAGGTTCTGATGGCCGCACCGGGGACACTTCACGCGGGAACTCCTCGTTGGCGCCGGGCCGCAGGACTGCGGCGGGTGTCGCGAAGGCTAGTTCGCGGCCTGAGCAAGGGTCAACCAGACGTCCAAAGTTGTGGATAACCCCGCGCTGTTAACCCTCGACTTGACAGTGAGAGTTCGTGCTCAGAAGCGCGGGGTCAGCCGCCGGAAACGGTGCTCGCGTATGCGGCGGCGTCCAGCAGCCCGTCCAGCGACGAGGGGTCGGCCGGGCGGATCTCGACGATCCAGCCGTCGCCGTACGGGTCGCTGTTGATCAGCTCGGGCTGCGCGTCGAGCCGCTCGTTGCGCGCGACGACGGTCCCGGCGACCGGCGCGTAGACGTCGGAGACGCTCTTCGTGGACTCGACCTCGCCGAGGGAGTCCCCCACCGTGACGTCGGAGGCGACCGCGGCCACGGAGACGTAGACGATGTCGCCGAGCGCCTCCTGCGCGTACGAGGTGATCCCGATGCGGACGATGCCGTCCGCGTTGGGGGCACTCACCCACTCGTGCTCGGCGGTGTAACGCAGCTCCTCGGGGTACACGCGGTCTCGCTCTCGGTCGGGAGGG
Source organism: Frankiaceae bacterium (assembly GCA_035536815.1). Taxonomy (GTDB): domain Bacteria; phylum Actinomycetota; class Actinomycetes; order BP-191; family BP-191; genus BP-191. The sequence goes on along the minus strand of DATLNJ010000105.1, from coordinate 46,337 downwards.
AACGGCCTCAGTCGCCGGCCGGGCGAGCGTAACGGGGCGTCGAAAGCGGTCGCAAGGCGTCCACGACCAGCCGGTCCCGCTGGGCCACCTCGGTGGACGCGCCGGCGCGGGCGGCCACGCTGTCGATGACCCCGCCGGGGATCTCCATGGCGTCGGCGAGGGTGTGCGGGTCGCCGATCGCGCGGAACACGTACGGCGCGGACAGCGGCCGGGCGTCCGCCAGGATGCCGCCGGGCGAGTCGCTGAACCAGCTCGACGCGGTGAGCCGCACGTCGTCGACCTGCAGTGCCTCCGCGCCCGCGTCGCGCAGCTCCTGCATGACGTCGAGCAGCACGTCGGCGGTGACCGAGTGGGCCGGGTCGTTGATCGTCAGCTCGATGCCGGGCCCGATCGCGGCGACCGTGCCCGCGAGGATGCGCAGCGCGTCGCGGCGGCGGCGGGTCTCCTGCAGCGCGGCCGCGTCCTGGCCGGCACCGCCGGTCAGGCGGTCCCGGGTGCGCTGGAGGTCGTCGATCTCGGCGCGCAGCCGCTCGCCGCGGGAGGTGAGCTCGTCCAGGATGCGGACCAGGTCCTCCTGGCGCGCGGACGAGAGGCTGGAGTCCTGCTGCGCCGTGCGGAGCTGGACGACGAGCGCGAAACCGAGCACGGCGAGCAGCGCGCCGATCAGCGCCTGGCTGCGCCGCGGGTGGCGGCGGCCGGGCGGGGGCGTCGGGCTCGTCATGCGCGGAACAGGTGGCGGCGGATGGCGGCGAGGTTCTGGAAGATCCGGATGCCGAGGACGACGATCACCGCGGTCGACAGCTGCCCGCCGACGCCGAGCTGGTCCCCCAGGAACACGAGCAGGGCGGCGAGCAGGGCGTTCGAGACGAACGACACCACGAAGACCTTGTCGTCGAAGATGCCGTCCAGCAGCGCCCGGAAGCCGCCGAAGACCGCGTCCAGGGCCGCGACGACCGCGATCGGCAGGTACGGCTGCAGCCACAGGGGCACGACCGGGCCGAGGGCCAGGCCGGCGGCGACGCCGAGGAGCAGCGCGAGCGCCGGGATCACGGCGTCCCCTGGGGCTTGCTCCCGGCCGGCCGGGCGTGCCGGAGCCGGGACGCCTCGCTCGCCGGGAGGTCGAGCCGCTGCGCCCGCTCCACGTCGAACCGTAGACCGAAGGCTTCGCCGTAGGTCCGCAGCCGCTGCGCGGTCGGGCTGTCCACGAACGACGGGTCCAGCGCGTCCGGGTCGCCGACGGCGCGGACGACGTACGGCGGGGACACCGGCCGGTAGTCGACCAGGATCGCCTCGCCGGCCTCCCGGATCGCCGTGAGCGCGCCGACCCGGCGGTCGTTGACGCTGACGGCCTCGGCGCCGACGGCGAACAGGGCGTTGACGACGCTCTGCAGGTCGGCGTCGCTGACCCGCGTCTCGCCGTCCTCCCCCTCGACCTCGGCGTCGTCGAGCGTCACGACGAGCCCCGGTCCGGAGACCGGGCGGCCCCCCGCGGCCAGCTCGAGGCGGGCGACCTCGGCGGACAGCGCGCGGCCGGCGGCGGTGTCGCGCAGCGCCGCCTCCCTGGCCGCGGCGGTGTCGGCCTGGAGCCGGTCGCGGTCGCGGGCGAGCCGGTCGGTGGCCTCCGTTCGCCGCCGGGCCTCGTCGACGAGCGACGAGCGGATCCGGGCGGCGGCCGGCGCGCGGTCGCGGGTCTGCGCGGCCGCGACGCCCCAGACCGACCCGACGAACAGCAGCGCCGTCACCGCGATGACGCTGGACGGGCGGGGCGGCTTCGCGTCGGGGTCGCCGGCCCGGCGACCCGCGGCGGCGACGTACGCGGGATCGACGGTGATCGTCGTTATGTCTACAAACAGACTAGACGACCCGAAGGGGTGCGCCTCCCGGCGCGGTCCACCGCCCTGCTCGGTCACGTGCGCATTCTCCACTGCTCCGGCGCGGCGCGCGGTCAGTGACCGGCCGCTTCGACGACCGACGCCCAGTGTTCGAGCAGGTCCGAAGCCGCGTGCGGGTCAGGCCCCTCGGCCCAGATGTGGGTGACCGCCTCAGCCGGGTCGGGCAGCACGAGCACCCAGCGGCCGTCCGGCTCGACCACGCGCACGCCGTCGGTCGTGTCCAGCTCGCGGCCGGCCGCCGCCTCCACGACCGACCGCATGACCAGGCCCTTCGCCGCCCACGGCGTGGGCACCGACTGGCGCAGGACGTGCGCGGTCGGGATGCGCGCGTCGATCTGGCTGAGCGTGAGGTTGGTGCGGGCGACCAGGCCGGCCAGCCGGACGAACGCCGCCACGCCGTCGAGGTGCGCGCTGAACTCCGGCACGACGACGCCGCCCCGGCCGTCGCCGGCGAAGATCACGCCGGGCTCGCGCGCGCGGGTGACGAGGTCGTACGGCGCCTGCGCGGTCCACGCGACGTCCACCCCGTGGAAGCGGCAGACCATCTCGGCGATCCGGGTGGTGGTGACGGGGAGGACGACGGTGCCGGCGCGGCGTTCGGCGGCGACCAGGTCGAGGATCACGAGCAGCGCCCGGTCGTCGTGGATCAGCCGGCCGCGCTCGTCCACGAGCGCGATCCGCTCCCCCGCGTGGTCGAAGCGCACCCCGAAGTGCGCCTTCGACGCGTTCACCAGCTCGCCGAGCCGCTCGATGCCGCGCATGTGGTCGGCCAGCGACTCGGTCGTGTACGTCTCGTCCAGGTGCCCGTTGATCGTCAGCACGTCCACGCCGAGGCGGCCGAGCAGCGTCGGCAGGACCAAGCTCGCGGACCCGCCGGCCGTGTCGACGACGACCTTGAGGCCGGCCTCGCGGATGCCGGAGACGTCCACGCGGTTCAGCAGCTCCTGCGTGTACTGCTCGAACGTCCGGCTCGGGAACGTCAGCTCGGCGATCTCGCCGGGGAACGCCCGGCGGAACTCCTCGCGGTAGAAGACGCGCTCCAGCTTGCGCTGCGCCGCCTGGCTGAGGTCGGCGCCGTTGGCGTCGAGGAACACGATGTCGAGGCTCTGCGGGTCGCCGCGGGTGGTCCGCAGCGTGATCCCGCCGACGGCGTCGCCGATCGAGACGTCGAAGCGGGTGACCGGCGTGGGCGCGACCTCGAGGTCGCGGACGTTGATCGCGCTCGCGGTCAGCGCCGAGATCACCGCGCGCTTGAGGGCGCGGGCGGCGCGGGAGGCGTCCCTGCTGGTGGTGACGACGCTGCCCTTCTTGAGCGTCGTGGCGTACGCGCTGGCCAGCCGGACCGCCAGCTCGGGCGTGATCTCGACGTTGACCAGGCCGGACACCCCGCGCGGGCCGAACAGGTTGCGCTGGCCGCGGGACTCCCAGATGACGCTGGTGTTGACGAGCGCGCCGGCCTCGATGGTCTTGAAGGGGTACACCTTCACCCCGTGGGAGAGGAACGCCTCCTCCTCCACCACGCACTCGTCGCCGACGATCGCGCCCTCTTCGATGCGGGCCGCCCGCATGACGTCGGTGTTCTTGCCGACCACGCAGCCGCGCAGGTTCGTCTGCGGGCCGATAAAGACGTTGTCGTGGATCACCGCGCGGTGCAGGAACGCCCCGCTCTTCACGACGACGTTGCTGCCGAGCACGGTGAACTCGCGCAGCTCGGCGCCCGCCTCGACCTTGGCGTAGTCGCCGATGTACACCGGGCCGGAGATGATGGCGTTCGGGTCGACCTCGGCGCCCTCGGCCACCCAGACGCCGGGGCTCATCTCGAAGCCGTCGATCTCGACGTCCACTTGACGGTTGAGCACGTCGGCCTGCGCACGGATGTAGCTCTCGTGCGTGCCGACGTCCTCCCAGTAGCCGTCGGCGATGTACCCGTACAGCGGCGCGCCCTCGGCCAGCAGCTTCGGGAACACGTCGGCGGACCAGTCCACGACCGCGCCCTCGGCGACGTGGTCGAAGACCTCGGGCTCCATGACGTAGATACCGGTGTTCGCGGTGTCCGAGAAGACCTGGCCCCAGGTGGGCTTCTCGAGGAACCGGTCGATCCGGCCGTCCTCGTCGGTGATCACGATGCCGAACTCGAGCGGGTTCGCCACCCGCTTGAGGCAGACCGTGACGAGCGCACCCTGCTTGCGGTGGTACTCGTAGAGCGCGGTGAGGTCGATGTCGGTGAGGGCGTCGCCGGAGATGACGATGAACGGCTCGTCCCGCAGCCGGTCCTCGGCGTTCTTCACGCTGCCGGCGGTGCCGAGCGGCTCGACCTCGGTGGCGTAGTCGAGGTTCATGCCGAGCTCGTCGCCGTCGCCGAAGTAGTTGCGGATCAGGCTGGCCAGGAACTGGACCGTGACCACGGTCTCGGTGACGCCGTGCCGGCGGAGCAGCCGCAGGACGTGCTCCATGATCGGCTTGTTGACGACCGGGAGCAGCGGCTTCGGCTGGTTCGCCGTCATCGGACGTAGGCGAGTCCCCTCACCGCCGGCCATGACGACCGCCCTCACGCCAACGCTCCTTCCGCGTCGCGCCCCGCGGGCGACTCCGGAGGCCTACCCCCGCCCGCGTCCTGCCGAACCAGGGCGCGCACCTGCCAGGCGTACAGCGCCCCGGCCCACCAGTACAGCGTGATCCCCCACGTGGCGAACGCCCACCCGATCGCGCGCCCGATCGCCGCCGCGGTGCCGTCGCCCGCCCCGAGCAGCACCAGGGGGAACGCGAACAGCAGGTTGTACGTCGCGGCCTTGCCCATGAAGTGGACAGGCAGTGGACCGTAGCCGTGCCGCTTGAGCACTGGGAGCAATGCGGCGAGGAACAGATCGCGGGCCAGAAGTATCAACGTGAAGTAGAGGGGAAGGATGCCGCGGATCGTGAAGGCCAAGACTGTGGTCAAGATGTAGAGGCGGTCCGCCAACGGGTCCAGCAACTGGCCGACCCGGCTGATGAGGCCGTACCGGCGGGCGATCTGCCCGTCGACGTAGTCGGTCGCGCCGCTCACCGCGAGCAGGAAGATCGCCCATCCGTCCGCCTCCGGGCCGAGCAGCAGCCAGAGGAAGAGCGGCACGCCGAGCAGCCGGAGCAGGCTGAGGACGTTGGGGACCGTCAGGACGCGGTCGGAGACGGCGGGGTCGCCGGGCGTGGTCGGGAGGACGGCGGCGGCGCCGGGGAGGTCCGGTACGGCGCCGGCCGGGGCGGCGCCGGCGTTCGGGGTGTCACCGGCGGCTCGGCGGCCGGGGCCGCTGCCGGGTCCCGTGCGTGTCACTGCCACCTCCGGCCACGAGCGGTGCGAACGGCCGACCCGCGGTTTGTCGCTGGTCGGGACGACAGGATTTGAACCTGCGACCCCTTGACCCCCAGTCAAGTGCGCTACCAAGCTGCGCCACGTCCCGGCGCCCCCGCGACCGCGTTGTCGGCCGTCGCCGGGGTGCGGCCGGATCGTAACAGGGTCCGCCCCTCCCCCTACAGCACGAATCCCGGGCGCGGGGGCCGGTAGTACCGTGCGCCGCCGTGGCCGGCGCGGTGGCGCGATCGGACCGCGCGTACGTTATGTCGCCCCGGTGTGGGCGGCGGCGTAGCCGGGACACCCGGCGCCGGCGGGGGGTGGTCACTTCCGGCCGCGGCGCTGGCGTTCCTTGACGCGGACCTGGATGTCGAGCGGCGTGCCGGGGAAGCCGAAGTCCTCCCGGAGCCGGCGCTCGACGAAGCGCAGGTATCCGGGCTCGAGCGGGCCGCTGGTGAACAGCACGAACTTCGGCGGCCGGGTCCCGGCCTGGGTCGCGAACAGCACGCGCGGCGCCTTGCCCCCGCGCGGCGGCGGCGGGGTCCGGCCCACGACCTCGGTCAGCCAGGAGTTGAGCCGGGCGGTCGGGATGCGGCGCTCCCACGACTCCAGGGCGATCTCGATGGCCGGCCCGAGCTTGTCCACGCCGCGGCCGGTGCGCGCGCTGATGTTGACGCGCGGGGCCCACGCGGTGCGGCCGAGCTCGTTGCGCAGGTCGCGTTCGAGCTCCTCGTGCCGGTCCTCGTCGAGCACGTCCCACTTGTTCACCGCGAGCACCAGCGCCCGGCCCGCCTCGACCACGGTCGCCAGCACGCGCTGGTCCTGCTCGGTGAGGCGTTCGCCGGCGTCGACCAGGACGATCGCGACCTCGGCCGCGTCCAGCGCCTGGATGGTGCGGACGGACGAGTAGTACTCGGCGCCCTTCGCCTCGCGCACCCGCCGCCGCAGGCCGGCCGTATCGACAAACCGATACGTCGTTCCGGCGATGTCCACCAGGCTGTCCACCGGGTCCCTGGTGGTGCCGGCGACGTTGTCCACGAGCACGCGCTCGTCGCCGAGCAGGCGGTTCAGCAATGACGATTTGCCGACATTCGGCCGCCCGATGAGCGCGATCCGGCGCGGGCCGGCCTCGGTATCGGTCTCCGGTGGTGCCTCCGGCAGCGCGTCGAGGACGGCGTCCAGCAGGTCGCCGCTCCCCCGGCCGTGCAGCCCGCTCACCGGGAACGGCTCCCCCAGGCCGAGCGACCACAGCTCGGCGACGTCCGACTCGAGGCGCTGGTCGTCGACCTTGTTCGCCGCGAGAACGACGGGACGGCGGCTGCGTTGCAGGATGCGGGCGACGACCCGGTCCGCCTCCGTGGCGCCGACCGTGGCGTCCACCACCATGAGCACGGCGTCCGCGGCGACGACGGCGACCTCGGCCTGCTCGGCCACCTTCGCCGACAGGCCGTCGGCGTCCGGGTCCCAGCCGCCGGTGTCGACGACCGTGAACGCGCGGCCGCGCCACGCCGTGTCGTACGCGACCCGGTCCCGGGTCACGCCCGGCACGTCCTCGACCACGGCCTCGCGGCGCCCGAGGAACCGGTTGACGAGAGTCGACTTGCCGACGTTCGGGCGGCCGACGATCGCGAGCACGGGCAGCCGGCCACGCTCGGCGCCGTCGCCGGACACGGTCTCGTCGCCGCCCTCGGCCAGCTCGTCCGGGTGGGCGTCCGGCGCCGGCGGCGTCATCGCCGCTCCCGGCGGTCAGCCGCGTCCGCCGCGGCGCGGGCGGACTCGGCGTGCGCCACGTGCGCGGCGAGCGCGACGCGGATCTCCTCGGCGGCCTTCGCGACGGCGTTGCGCGACCGCGGGTTCTCCGGGAGCGAGACCGTGAACGGGTCACCGAACACGACGTCGACGCGGCGCCCCCACTGCGGGAACTTGGTGCCCTTCGGCATCGCCTGCTCGGTGCCGAGGCACGCGACGGGCACGATGGGCACACCCGGCACCCGCAGCGCGATGTACGCGACGCCGTGCTGGACCGTCTGCAGCGCGCCGGCGCCGCGGGCGCCCTCGGGGAACATGCCGAGCACGCCACCCCGCTGCAGCACGCCGACCGCCCGGCGCAGCGCTTCCCGGTCGGGTCGGCCGCGGTCGATGGGGATCTGACCGAGGGACATCAGCAGCCGCGCGCTGTTGCCGGTGAACAGCTCGGACTTGGCAAGGAAGCAGGCCTGCCGCGGCACGAAGGCCACGACCAGCGGCGCGTCGAGGAAGCCGCGGTGGTTCCCGGCCAGGAGGACCGGCCCACTGGACGGAACCTTGTTCAGATGTTCAACGTTCACGTCGAGAACTACGCGGAACATCCCCCGACCGACGAATCTCGCGAACTGGTAGAGACTGCGTCGCGGCCGAATGTCCGGTAGCGGCGCGCGGCGCGGGCTGAGCGGCGCGACGTACGCCTCGGACTCGCTGGGCTCGGCGCTCATCCGCTCGCTCCCGGATCAGTGCCGTACGAGGCGGCCGCGGTGGCGGCCGAGCCGCCTGCGATCACGGTACGGGCGGGCCCGGCCGGTTCGCGCTCCGGCTGGGCGGCGGCCGCACCGGCCGGAGGTGGCGTGGTTCCCCGGCGGCGCCGCCGCAGCAGCCCGCGCCGGGCAGCCACGGCGAGCACCTCGCCGACGACCTCGTCCACCGTACGGGTGGTGGAGTCCACGACAACCGCGTCGTGCGCCTGCGCGAGCGGGCTCGACGCGCGGGTGGAGTCACGTTCGTCGCGGCGGTCGATCTCCGCGCGGGTGTCGTCCACCGCGGTCGCGTCGCCCGACGCGGTGAACTGCCGGTGGCGGCGCTGCGCGCGGGCTTCGCTGGACGCGGTGAGGAAGACCTTCAACGGCGCGTCGGGCGCGACGGTCGTCCCGATGTCGCGCCCTTCGACGACGATGCCGCCCTCGGCCATCAGCTCCTGCTGCCGGCGAACGAGCACCGCGCGCACGGCCGGCACCGCCGACACCGCGGAGACGGCGTTCGTCACCTCGCGGGAACGGATCGACGTGGAGACGTCGGTGCCGTCGATCGAGATCGAGGGCCGGCGTGGGTTCGTGCCGGGCTCTATCTGTGCGCGTTCGGCGAGCTCACCCAGCGCCGCCGGGTCGTCGAGGGCGACCCCGCGCTCGAGCGCCTGCCAGGTCAGCGCCCGGTACATCGCCCCGGTGTCGAGGTAACGGAACCCGAGACGCTGCGCGACCCGGCGCGCGACGGTGCTCTTGCCGCTCCCCGACGGACCGTCGATGGCGACCACGACGGGACGGCCGGAGGCGGCGTCGGGCGCGTTCGTATTGCGCGTCATGCTGGCCACCTCCTCCGTCGGGATCACCTCAGCGTAGCGGCTGGCGCACCTTCGCAGCGCGGGCCAGACGTCGCCGGCCGGGCCACGCACCGCGCGGGCCCTCGCGGTGCGGCACCACGTCGTGCGGCCGACGCGACTCTATGTCGTCTCGGCTCTTTGTCGATTCCCCAGGATGCCGCGGCGCGGACCGGCGCACTGCCCCCGCGCCTGGTGCTAGTCGACAAAGCGCTCAGTCGCTACGGTGGGCAGCCCACCCACCGGTGGTCAGCGCGGCGAGCAGGCGATCCGCCTGCTCCGGACGGACGTCGATGTCGACGTAGCCCGCAGGGTGGTCGGTGGCGTGCTCGATCGCCAGGTCCTCGACGTTCACGCCGGCGTCACCGGCGGCGGTCAGCAGCCGCGCCAGCTCGCCGGGACGGTCGGCGATGACGACGCCGACCCGGGCCCACGCGGGGCGCGGCGTCGCGGCCTTGCCGGGCAGCAACGCGCGCGCCGAACGGCCGGCGTCGACCAGCGCGTGGACCGCCGCGCCGTCGCCGGCCTCAATGCTGCGGGCGGTACCCACCAGAACGCCCGCGACCGCGCGTAGCTCCGCCGCGATCGGTCCCGCGTTGGCCACCGCGATCGATCGCCACAGAGCGGGATCCGAGTCGGCCAGGCGGGTGGTGTCCCGGAAGCCGGGCCCGGCCACGGTCGGCGCCGAGGGGCCGGCGGCCACGAGCCGGGCAGCGAGCGCGCTCGCGACCAGCTGCGGGGCGTGTGACACCGCGGCGAGCACGGCGTCGTGCGCCGTGGCGTCGAGGGACACCACGCGCGCGCCGCACCGCCGGGCGAGCTCGGCCGCATCCGTGCGCGCTCGCTCGGACGTGGTCGTGCCGGGGCAGACCACCCAGGTCGCCCCGTCGAACAGCGTCGGCTGGGCGGCGCCGGGCCCGCCACGCTCCCGGCCCGCGATCGGGTGCCCGCCGCAGAACCGGCTGGACATTGCCGCGCTGAGCGTCTCGACCTCGGCTAGAACGTTGGCCTTGCTGCTCGCAACATCGCTAACAGTCGCGTCGAGAGCGAGACTCAGGACCGTGCCCACGACCTCGGCCGTGGCCGAAGGTGGGACACAGACGACGACGTGGTCGCAGGCCGCCAGCTCGTCCCACGTCACGGCAACTCCTGCGCCCAGGGCCGCGGCAGCGCGGGCGCGGGCCTCGTCGGCGTCCGCGAGCCGTGCCTGGTGGCCGTTGCGCGCGAGGGCGAGCCCCACCGACGTACCGATCAGGCCTGCCCCGACGATCCCGATGCGCTCCACCGTCACTGCGGCAGGTCCGTCCGCAGCCCCGCGGCGCCGTGCAGGTACACGTGCCGGATCTCGCCGCGTGGCAGCTCGGTCTCGAAGTGCGCCAGAAGGCGTAGTACCCGCGGCATCGCACCGGGGACGTCGATCTCGGTGGCGCACAGCAGCGGTACGTCGACGATGCCGAGCAGCCGGGCCGCGTAGGCGGGGAACTCGGCGGTCAGGTCGGGAGTGGCGGTGAAGATCACGCTGATCAGGTCGTCGGGGCGGATCTGGTTGCGCTCGAGCACCGCCGCGATCAGCTCGCCGGCGCCGGCCAGCACCACGTCACGGTCGTCGCGATCCACCTGCGTCGCGCCCCGGACTGCTCGGACGGCCACCCGCTCTCCCCTCTCGTTCGGGACACCTTAGCGGTTCGGCGTCGTAGCGGTGCAGCAACAAGGGTGTGTCGCGCTTTGGCGAGTTATCGACAACGCGGCTCAGCGATACCTCGTTTTAGGACTTCGTGTTCGTGGGCCGCCGGATCGACCCGCGCGTCGCCGGGTGACCTGATGGGTGACCGAGGATGCGGCCAGGAATCGAGTTGTCGATATGTCACTCCGAGGCGCCCGACCAGGTCTTGCGACGGTGACGTCGCGAGTCAACATCTACACAGCGACGTATCGACTTAGCGTGCCACCGACTTATCGGCGAGGCGGCCTGTCGTTTACTCCGGCTGTCGCCTTGTAGAGCGACCGCACCTCCGGGGCGGACAGGTGCCGGACCCGGCCGGGCCGCAACTCGCCGACGACGAGCGGTCCGATCGACGTCCGCACCAGCCGGCGCACCGGGTGGCCGAGCGCGTCGAACATGCGACGGATCACGCGGTTCCGGCCGTCGTGGATGACGACCTCGAGCTGCGCCGCGGCGTCGGTCGCGGCGACGATGCGGGCGGCGTCGGCGCGGGCGGGTCCGTCCTCGAGCTCGACGCCGGACCGTAGCTGCTGGGGGAGCCGGCGGTTCGCCCGGCCGTCGATCTGGACCAGGTACGTCTTCGGCACCGCGAACGACGGGTGGGTGAGCCGGTGCGCGAGTGCGCCGTCGTTGGTCAGCAGCAGCAGGCCCTCGCTGTCCGCGTCGAGGCGGCCCACGTGGAACACCCGGTCCGGCCGGTCCGTGACGTAGTCGCCGACGCATGCGCGGCCTTGGTCGTCGGCCATCGTGGTCAGCACTCCGCGCGGCTTGTTCATGGCCAGGTAGACCAGGTCCGGGGTCACCGGCACCGGCACGCCGTCCACGGCGACCTCGTCCGAAGCGAGGTCGATGCGGGTACCGAGCTCGCGGACCACCCGGCCGTTGACCGCGACCCGGCCGGCGACGATCAGTTCCTCGCAGGCACGCCGTGAGCCGATGCCACTAGAGGCCAACGCCTTCTGTAGACGGATTCCCTGCTGCTCGTCCAACGCTCACCTCGAGGTCGTGACTACGCCTGGTCGGCGAGGTCGTCGATGTTCATCGGGAGCAGCGGGGCGAGGTTCGGCAGCTCGTCGAGGCTGCGCAGGCCGAGCCGTTCGAGGAAGTACGGGGTGGTGACGTACAGGTGAGCGCCGCCCGGCCCCTCCTGCCCTGCCTCCGCGATCAGGCCGCGGGTCAGCAGGGTCCGGACCACCCCGTCGACGTTGACGCCGCGGATCGCGGCCACGGATTGCCGGCTGACCGGCTGCCGGTACGCGATGACGGCCAGCGTCTCCAACGCCGCCTGGGTCAACCTGGCCTGCTGGCCGTCGAGCACGAAGCGTTCGACGTACGCGGCGCAGTCGGCGGCGGTGTACAGGCGCCATCCCCCGGCGACGGCGCGCAGCGCGAAGCCGCGATCGCCGGCGCGGTAGTCCTGGGCGAGGTCCTCGAGCGCCTGCTCGACGTCGGCGCGGGGGCGTTCGACCACCTGCGCCAGATCGACGGCGGGCACCGGCTCGTCGACCACCAGCAGGATCGCCTCGAGGATCTTCCGCAGCGGAGGGTTCGGCTCGCCGTCGGAACCGTCCGAACCGTCCGAACCGTCGGCCGCGACCGGGGTGCCGGCGGCGGGAGCATCGGCTGCCTCCAGCGATGCGTCGCCGGGAGCCGGGGGCAGCGTTATGTCAGCCTCGGGCGCGGCGGGCCGATGGTCAGGTACCCCTCCCCCGGTCGGTCCGAGGTCGCGTTCGTCACTCACCGGTGCCCTCCGCGGCTCCGGCGGCGGCTCCGTCGTCCTCGCCGAGCGCGGGGTCGCCGTCGTACTCCTCGACCGCGACGTACGCGGACGCCGGCGCCTCGTGCCCGGTCCACCGGCACTGCAGGTCGCCCAGCGGGACGATCTGGTCGAACGCGACGTGCCCCTCGCGGAACAGCTCGAGCAGCGCGAGGAAACGGGCGACGACCTCGATCGTCTCCGTGCAGTCGGCAACGAGCGCGCGGAACGACGCGGTCCCGGCCTTCGAGAGCCGTTGCGCCAGGAGGACGGCCTGCTCCCGCACGCTGACCCGCACGTGGTGCACGTGGTCGATCGCCACCTGCGGTGGCTCGCGCGGCGTCAGCGCCCGCACTGCCAAGGCGGCGAACTGGTCCAGGCCGATGCCGATGAGCACGTCCGGGACCGCCGCGGCGAACCGCGGCTCCAGGCTCACCGCGCGCGGCACCCGGCGGACCTCCGCGGCCATCAGGCCACCGAGGATCGCGGCAGCCTCCTTGTACGCGCGGTACTGGAGCAGCCGGGCGAACAGCAGGTCGCGCGCCTCCAGCAGCGCGACGTCCTCCTCGTCGTCCACCTCCCCCGCCGGCAGCAGCCGGGCCGCCTTGAGGTCGAGCAAGGTGGCCGCGACCACGAGGAACTCCGTCGCCTGGCCCAGGTCCCACGCAGTGCCCGCGGCCCGGATGTGCGCGATGAACTCGTCCGTGACCTGCGACAACGCCACTTCCGTGACGTCGAGCTTGTGCTTGGCGATGAGGCTCAGCAGCAGGTCGAACGGCCCCTCGAACACGTCGAGGTGGACCGCGAAGCTGCCCCGTCCGGGCGCCGCGACCGCGACCGCGCCGGCGTCCTCCATGGGCAGCACGGTAGCAGGAGGCTTGCCCGCCGCCGCCCGGCGCGCCGCACCGCCGCCCGCGAAGCGGCTTGCCGACGTAGTTGTTTGTCGACTAGAAGCCGATCAGGAAGCCGAGCGCCGTGGCGACGGGCGCCAGGATGGCCTCCCCGATCGCGACCGCGATTTGGCGGAGCAGGCCGGCGCTACGGAACAGCGGCAACGAGAGCAGCACGCAGATGGCGACGCCGATGTTCCGTTCCTCGAGCTGGTAGCGGGCGTTGCGCCACCCCGGCGTCTGCGGCGCGTAGAGCCAGAGGATCCGGGCGCCGTCGAGCGGCGGGATCGGGAGCAGGGTGAGCACGCCGACGGCGACGTTGACGACCGCGAGCTCGTAGAGCAGGACGGTCCCTAGTGAGAGGCCCCGACCGTCGACGGGGTCGACCGACGCCAGCACGGCGGGCGCCACCGCGTAGCGCAGCGCGACCAGGCTGAGGATGCCGAGGGCGATGTTCGCGAGCGGGCCGGCGAGGACGGCCAGGAGGTAGCGCGTCCGGCCCCCGCGGAACCGGGGCTCCTGGAGCGGGACCGGCTTGTTCCAGCCGATCGCCGAGATGAGCATGACGATCACGCCGAACGGCTCGAAGTGCCGCCGCGGGTCCGGGTTGAGGCGGCCGCTCGCGGCCGGCAGCCGGTCGCCGAAGGCGCGCGCCACCGCGGCCTGCGCCAACGAGTGCACGACGATCGCGACGAGGAGCGCGACCGCGACCCCCAGGAACGCGGCCGGGTACCTCAGCAGGAACAGCAACGCCGCCCCTCCTTCCCATCGGACAGGGACGCGACGCTACCGCGTCGGGCGCCGTCGCAGCGCGCGTCTCGGTGGGTGGCTTGCCGCCCGCGCAGCGGCGCGGCGAGGTGAGGGGCGGCGCGGCGGCCGCTCGATGGGCTGCGCGCGGACGCGTCGGCGACCCGGGGCCGGGCGAGACGTACGCGCGGACGGGGTGAAGGTGTCAGCGACCGCGGAGCCGGCTAACGAGCACGCTCTGCTCGCCCTTCGCCTCAAGGTCGGCGAGCACGACGGCAAGCGCCTCCCGCACGATGCGGCCGCGGTCGGCGGCGAGGCCGTAGTCGCCCCGGAGCGTGAGCCGGGCCCGCTCGATGTCGATGAGCTCCTCCGCGGAGCAGTAGACGGTGATCTTCTCGTCGTGCCGCTCGCGGCCGGTCGGCCGCCGCTCACCCACCGGCCGAGGCCGGCGGCGGACGGGCGGCGGGGTGTCGTCGACGTCCAGAGCAGCGTCCGGCGGGGCGGCCGCAACCGGCTCGGCGGCCACCGGCGGCGCCGCGGCGAGCGACGGGGGCTCGGGTGCGTCGCGGGGTGGGAACGGGGGGTCTGCGGGCTCGGGAGCGGCCGGCGCAACGGCGGGTGCCGTCGACCGGAACAGCTCGTCGGCTCCGGGCAGGCTGACGCGCCGGGTCATCGGGCGAGCACCTCCTTGGCGAGGTCGCGGTACGCCTTGGCGCCCGTCGACGACGACGCGTACGTCGTGATCGGCTCCCCCGCGACGGTCGTCTCGGGGAACCGGACCGTGCGGTTGATCACCGTGTGGAACACCCGGTCGCCGAATGCTTCGACGACGCGGGCGAGCACCTCCCGACCGTGCAGCGTGCGGGAGTCGTACATAGTGGCCAGAATCCCCTCAAGTTCAAGTTGAGGGTTAAGCCTTTCTCGGACCTTGTCTATAGTTTCGATCAACAGTGCGACGCCGCGGAGCGCAAAGAACTCGCACTCGAGCGGGATGATGACGCCGTGCGCGGCGGTCAGCGCGTTCACCGTCAGCAGGCCGAGGCTCGGCTGGCAGTCGATGAGGACGACGTCGTAGTCGTTCATCACCGGCTGCAGGACGCGGAGCAGCGTCTGCTCCCGCGCCACCTCCCCCACCAGCTGGACCTCGGCGGCCGAGAGGTCGATGTTGCTGGGCAGCAGGTCGAGGTCGGGGACGTGCGTCTTCAGCATCACGTCGTCCACCGTGACGCCGCGGTCCATCAGCAGGTTGTAGACGGTGCGGTCGAGCTGGAGCGGGTTCACCCCGAGGCCGACGCTGAGCGCGCCCTGCGGGTCGAAGTCGACCAGCAGCACCCGGCGGCCGAGCTCGGCGAGCGCGGCGCCGAGGTTGATCGTGCTCGTCGTCTTGCCGACGCCGCCCTTCTGGTTGCACATGGCGAGGATGCGGGCCGGGCCGTGCGCGTCGAGCGCCGGCGGCTCGGGGAACACGGGCATCGGGCGGTTCGTCGGGCCGAGCTTGGCGGCTGGGGGCCCGGCGGGAGACTCAGCGGCGGTCTGCTCGTCGGGCGCGGCCGCGGGCACCGACTCGGGCACCTCAGGGGTGAGCGGCCCGGCGGGCGAGTGCATGGGCGCCGGGTCGGCGCCCGGCGACGAGGTGAGCGGCTCGACGGCGACGGGGTCGTCGATCGGGTCGGCGGGCACCGCGGCGGCCGGGTCGGCGGGCGGCACGAACGCGACGCCCGGCACCGTGGCTCCGGGCGTAGCCGGGGGCTGCGCCGGGTCCGCCGCGGCCGGTTCGGACCGGTCCGCGCCGATGGAGTCGGAGCGGCCTAACGGGTCTGTCGCGAATGTCGACATACCGTGAAAGCCTCCTGTCGGGAAACCGCCGTGGAGTCAAGACGACAGCCGCGCGATGCTAGGCGCGTCGGGTGCTCTGGCGCAAGGGGCGGCGCATCCGGAACGCGGCGGGAAGCGCGCCCCGGCGCGGCGAACCCGACGGTTCAGCGCGCGGCGGTGGCGCGCGGGTGCGCGGCGGCGTACACCTCGCGCAGCTTGTCCACGGTGACGAGCGTGTAGACCTGGGTGGTCGTGACGGAGGCGTGGCCGAGCAGCTCCTGCACGACGCGGACGTCCGCTCCCCCGTCGAGCAGGTGGGTGGCGAACGAGTGCCGCAACGTGTGCGGCGAGACGTCCCCACGCAGCCCCGCCTTGTCCGCCGCCGAGCGCAGGACGGTCCACGCGCTCTGCCGGGAGAGCCGGCCGCCGCGCGCGTTGAGGAACAGCGCCGGGCCGCCGCGCCCGGACGCGGCGAGCGCGGGGCGGGCGCGGACGAGGTACGCCGACACGGCCTCGCGCGCGTACCGGCCGACCGGCACGACGCGCTCCTTCGAGCCCTTGCCGTAGAGCCGGACCGAGCCGGCGTCGAGGTCGAGGTCGTCGACGTCGAGGCCGACCGCCTCGGAGATGCGGGCGCCGGTGCCGTAGAGGACCTCGAGCAGCGCGCGGTCGCGCAGGGCGAGCGGCGTCTGGTCGAAGCCGGCCGCCTCCAGCAGCGATTCGACCTCCGACACCGAGATGGCCTTGGGGAGCGACCGCGGCAGCGCCGGCGGCCGGACCTCGCGCGCCACGTCGGCGGGCGTCCAGCCCTCGCGGTGGGCGAACTTGTGCAGCCCGCGCACCGCGACGAGCGCGCGGGCGGCGGACGAGGCCTTCACCGGCGGGTGGTCGGGCGTCCCCTCGCGCAACGCCGCCACGAACGCCGCCACCTCGGCCTCCGACACGGCGTCCACCGGGCGGTCGGCGCCGACCAGCTCCGCGTACCGGCGCAGGTCGCGGCGGTACGAGTCGAGGGTGTTGCCGGCCAGGCCGCGTTCGACGGCGAGGTGGTCGAGGTAGCGGGCCGCCGCGACCGCGACCGTCGGTGCGTTCATGCCGTGGCGGTCAGCCCCACACCTCGGTGAGCGGCACCGAGGACAGGCCGTGCGCCTCGGCGACCGGCGCGTAGGTGATCTGCCCGCCGACGACGTTCACGCCGAGGCCGAGCGCCGGATCGCGCCGGCAGGCGTCGACGACACCGAGCCTGGCGATGGAGACGGCGTACGGGAGCGTGACGTTGGTCAGCGCGTAGGTGGAGGTGTGCGGAACGGCGCCAGGCATGTTCGCGACGCAGTAGAAGATCGAGTCGTGGACCTCGAAGACGGGGTTCGAGTGCGTGGTGGGTCGCGACGACTCGAAGCAGCCGCCCTGGTCGACGGAGATGTCGACCAGCACGGAGCCGGGCTTCATCGACGCGACCATCTCGTCGGTGATGAGGATCGGCGCCTTGGCGCCCGGCACCAGCACGGCACCGATCACCAGGTCGGCCTCCATGACGGCGCGCTCGATCTCGAACGTGTTCGACGCGACCGTCTGGATCCGGCCCTTGTGGATCCGGTCCACCTCGCGCAGCCGGGCGATGTTCTTGTCGAGGAGCAGGACCTCGGCCTCCATGCCCTGCGCGATCCACGCGGCGTTCGAGCCGGAGATGCCGGCGCCGAGGACGATGACGCGGGCCGGGTAGACGCCGGGGGCGCCGCCCATGAGGACGCCGCGGCCGCCCTGCGTGCGCTCGAGGAAGTGCGCGCCGGCCTGCGGGGCCATCCGGCCCGCGACCTCCGACATCGGGGCGAGCAGCGGCAGCGAGTGGTCCGGCAGCTCGACGGTCTCGTACGCGACCGCCGTTATCCCCGATTCGACGAGCGCGTTGGTGCACTCGGCGGAGGCGGCGAGGTGCAGGTACGTGAACAGCACCTGGTCCTTCCGCATCCGGTGGTACTCCTCCGCGATCGGCTCCTTGACCTTGAGCACGAGGTCGGCGGTGCCCCACACGTCGTCCGCGGTCCGGAGGATCTCGGCACCGGCCGCGACGAACTCGTCGTCGGTGATCGAGGAGCCCAGGCCGGCCGACTGCTCGACGTACACGTCGTGGCCGGCGGAGGACAGCTCGCGGACACCCGCGGGGGTGATGGCGACGCGGTACTCGTTGTCCTTGAGCTCGCGCGGAATGCCGACCTTCACGGAACACCCTCCTGTACGCCGGCGCCGTTGCCGGGACACCCGGGGCAGTCTAGGCCGAGCGGGGCGCGCCGCGCCGCCGCGGTCCGGACGTGGTGCCCGGCGCGAACGCGCCGCGGGTGCGCCGCGAGCGCGAGGAAACGGCGGGGACCTCGTTGACCCTGGTGTAGGGCAAGGGAGCGCTCCCGACGGCGGCTGGGCCGGCGGGTTCGCGGCGCAACACCGTGGGGCCGGGGCGGCTGGGCGTCCCGGCCCTCGCCGCGTTCCGGGGCGGTTAGCCGCCGAGGACGCGAGCGGCGGCGAGAACGCCGGTGGCGCACATGGCGTTCGTGATCCGGCCGTCGAGCACCCACTCGCACGCCTCGGCCAGCGGGACCCAGCGCACCTCGATGTCCTGCTCCTCGCCGTGCACCTCGGGCCGGTCGCAGGCTTCGCGCAGGTCGCGCGCCAGAAAGACCTCGAAGCGTTCGGTCGAGCCGCCGGGGGTCGGGTGGCCGGTGAACAGGTGCCGCCACGACCCGGCCGCCCACCCGGTCTCCTCGTGCAGCTCGCGCCGTGCGGTATCGGCCGGGTCCTCGCCGTCGACGTCCCTGATGCCGGCAGGTACCTCCCAGAGGTAGCCGCCGACAGGGTGCCGGTACTGCCGGATCAGCAACACGCGCAGGTCGTCGTCCACGGCGACCGCACCTACCGCGCCGGGGTGCACGACGACGTCCCGGTCACCGGTGCCGCCGCCGGGCATCCGTACGGTGTCGGTGCGGACGCTGACGATCTTGCCGGAGAAGCGTTCGACCGAGGCGACGACCTCGTACGCCACTAGCGCAGCACCTCGACGGGCTCGAACGGCAGCGCGCCGACCCGCCCCGCGGCGACCTCGCAGGCGGCGGCGACGAGCCCGGCGAACAGCGGGTGCGCGCGGGTCGGCCGCGACAGGAACTCGGGGTGCGCCTGCGTGCCGATGAAGTACGGGTGCACGTCGCGCGGCAGCTCGGCGAACTCGACCAGCCGGCCGTCCGGCGAGGTGCCCGAGAAGACGAGGCCGACCTCCTCGAGCTGCTTGCGGTAGGCGTTGTTGACCTCGTAACGGTGCCGGTGCCGCTCGTTGACGTACGGCTCGCCGTACACCTCGCTGGCGATGCTGCCGGGCGCGAGCTTGGCGGGGTACATGCCGAGCCGCATGGTGCCGCCCATGTCGCGCTCCCCCGCGACGACGTCGCGCTGGTCGGCCATCGTCGCGATGACGGGGTGCGGCGTGGCCGGGTCGAACTCGGCGGAGTTCGCGGCGTCGAGGCCGGCCAGGTTGCGGGCCACCTCGATGACCATGCACTGCAGTCCGAGGCAGATGCCGAGGATCGGGACGTGGTGCTCGCGGGCGTGGCGGATCGCGCCTAGCTTGCCCTCGATGCCGCGGACGCCGAAGCCGCCGGGGACGAGGATGCCGTCCACGTCCTCGAGCGCACGGGCCGCGCCGTCCGGCGTGTCGCAGTCGTCGCTGGTGACCCAGCGGATGTCGACCTTGGCGTCGTGGTGGAACCCGCCCGCCCGCAGCGCCTCGGTGACGCTGAGGTAGGCGTCCGGCAGGTCCACGTACTTGCCGACGAGCGCGATCGTGACGGTGCGCTCGGGCTGGTGGACCCGGCGCAGCAGCCGGTCCCAGTCGGTCCAGTCCACGTCGCGGAACGGCAGCCCGAGCCGGCGGACGACGTACGCGTCGAGGCCCTCGGCGTGCAGGACCTTCGGGATGTCGTAGATCGACGGCGCGTCGACGGCGGACACGACGGCCTCGGTGTCGACGTCGCACATCAGGCTGATCTTGCGCTTGACGCTCTGCGAGATGGGCCGGTCGCTGCGGCAGACCAGCGCGTCCGGCTGGATGCCGATGGAGCGCAGCGCCGCGACGCTGTGCTGCGTGGGCTTGGTCTTGAGCTCGCCGGACGGGCCGATGTACGGGATCAGGCTGACGTGCAGGTAGAAGACGTTGTCGCGGCCGACCTCGTGGCGGACCTGCCGGGCGGCCTCGAGGAACGGCAGGCTCTCGATGTCGCCGACCGTGCCGCCGACCTCGGTGATGACGACGTCCACGTCGTCGGTGGCCATCGCGCGGATGCGCGACTTGATCTCGTTGGTGATGTGCGGGATCACCTGCACGGTGTCGCCGAGGTACTCGCCGCGGCGTTCCTTGGCGATCACCTGGCTGTAGACCTGGCCGGTGGTGACGTTCGCGTGCCGGTCGAGCTCGACGTCGAGGAAGCGCTCGTAGTGGCCGATGTCGAGGTCGGTCTCGGCGCCGTCGTCGGTGACGAACACCTCGCCGTGCTGGAACGGGTTCATCGTCCCGGGGTCGACGTTGAGGTACGGGTCCAGCTTCTGCATGGTGACCCGCAGGCCGCGTGCCTTGAGGAGCCGGCCGAGGCTGCTCGCGGTCAGGCCCTTGCCGAGCGAGCTGGCGACGCCGCCGGTGACGAAGATGTGCTTGGCCAAGAAAGGCGCTCCCGTGGTCCGGTGTGCCGCGGGGAAGGCCCCGCGTCCACGGGAATTCACGGTAACACGGTGCGTTCGGGGGCTCGGCGGAGACACGCCCGGCCGACGTACCGCGCGGCGCCGGTCCGGCGCGCCCCGGGCCGGCTACGGCGTCGAGACCCGCTGGCCGGTGGTGCCGTCGACGACCCACTCGCGCGTCGCCGTGCCGGCGTCGGGTTCGAGGCCGCGCAGGAGCGCGTTGACGACCGCCGAGCTCTCCTTTGTCGCCGAGCCGTCGTGGGCGCTGGGGCCGTACGGCGTCGGGACCGTGGGCCACTGCTGGCCTGGGACGAGCGGGCCCTGGATGCCGCCGCTGCGGGTGAGCACGGTGGTCATCGTCGCCGGGATGCCGTTGGCGACGAGGTTCGCGTGCATCAGCCGGCTCTGCGAGTACTGCACTACCAGGTCGCCGATGCCGTGCGCGATGTACACGCGCTTGAGGCCCTTCATCCGATTCGCCTGGTACGCGGGTGAGCGGTCGAGGTACGCCTGCGGCGCCGTCGCCGGTGTACCGCCGCACTCCTCGATCAGCCACGACCCGGTCGGGTTGTCGGGGTCGTCCGGGTTCGGGGTGATCGCGGGGTAGCCGGCGAACAGCGTGAACTGCTGGAACAGGTCGACCGCGCCGAAGGTGTCGACCCAGTAGTCGTACAGGTCGGGGCGCGCGGCGACCGCCCTGCCCGTGACGGTGCCGCCCATCGACTGGCCCCAGATGACCGTTCGGGTAATCGACGGGAAGCGCGTCTTCAGCTCCTCCGTCGCCGCGACGACGTCCTGGTGGCCCTTCATGACGTCGAAGTGGCCCGGCCCGCGGTAGTCCATCGCGACCGCGACGGCGCCGAAGTCGTCGGCGTACCGGCGCACGAGCGCACTCTGGTTCGGGTTGCCGCAGCAGCCGTGGCCGAAGACGAGCAGCTTGGTCGGCGTGGCGCTGGCTGGATACGCGGCCCAGCCCAGCGCCGTCTCCCCCTGGACGACGATGCTGTACCGCTCGACGGTCGCGGCCCGCGCGGGCGCGGACACCGTGACCGACGCGAGCGCCGCGAGTACGAGTACGACCAACCTGCGCACTGGAGAAACCCCTCCCCGCGGCGCCGACCGCCGCACGGTGGAGGAAACGGCCGGACCCACCGGACGTCGCGGCGCCGCGCCTTTGCCCGGGCGGGCTGGGCATGGACCCGAAGCGCGCGGCTCAGGGGCGGCTCCGCGGCGGGGCGGCGAGCAGCTCGTCGTACACGGCCAGTACTCGCCGCGCCGCCTCTTCCTCGTCCGGCCACTCCCGCGCGCGCGCCCGGCCGGCCGCGCCGACGGTGGCGGCGGCCGCCGGGTCGTCGAGCAGCCTGAGGACCGCCTCGGCGAACGCCCGCGCGTCGCCGGCCGGCGTGAGCACGGCAGCGCCGCCACCGAGCAGCTCGGGCAGCCCGCCTACCGCCGTCGCGACCAACGGCGTGCCGCTGAACAGCGCCTCGTGCGCGGTCAGCGGGCTGCCCTCCCACCGGCTCGGCAGCAGCACCACCTCGGCCGCCGCGAACAGGTCGGGGACGTCGGCGCGCCCGCCGACGAACGACACGTCGAGCCCGCGGCGTTCCGCCTCCTCGGTCAGTGCGCCGCGCAGCGGGCCGTCGCCGGCGACGACCGTACGCGGCCGCGGCGTGCGGACGTCCCAGACCGCGGCGGCGTCGAGCAGCAGGTCGTACCCCTTCTGCTCGGTGAGCCGGCCGGCCGCGACCAGTAGCGGCCGCTCCCCCGTGGCGAGCTCGGCGCGCACGTCGTCCCGCGCCCGTACGGCGCCGCTCGGGCGGCGGGCGCCGACCGGTGCCACCCGCACGTCGCGGCCGCCGAGCGCTCGGACGCGCACGGCGAGGTCGCCCGACACGCAGAGCGTGACGGTGGCGCGGCGGGCGACGCGGCGTTCGAGCGGCAGCCAGGCGGCGCGGCGCAGGGGCGAGCCGAGCAGGGCGTTGTGCCACGTCGTCAGCAACGGCACGGCGCGCGGCGCCGCGACGCCGGCCAGCGCGGCGGCGCGGATGCCGTGCGCGTGCACGAGGTCGGCGTCGCCGAGCACCCGCCGGAGCCGGCGCACGGCGCGCGCGTCGCCGAGCGGCCGCGGCCCGGTGGCGACCTCGACCGGCTCGTAGCGGGCGAGCGACGAGAACCCGAACGTCGCGTCCGCCGACGGCGGCCCGGCCACGACGACGTCCCGGCCGGCCGCGGCGAGCGCCGCGGCGACCGCGCGGACGTGCCGGCCCGTGCCGCCCGCCGTACGGGCGATGACCAGCGCGATCACGCGCTCTCCCGGCACCAGCGGACCGCGAGGACAGCCAGCAGCCCGAGGGCGACCGGGGTGACGTAGAGCCTGGTGCCGGACAGGAGGCCCGCGAGGACGGGCGGCAACGGCGCGATCCGCCCCGGCAGGTACGCGACGGTCAGGACCGCGGTCCGGACCGCGAGCCAGCGGTCCCAGCGCGACGCGGGGAGCAGGGCGAGGAACGGCCACGCCCAGGCGTCGTACCAGGGCAGGACGTAGGTGGCCCCGATCAGCCAGGCGAGGGTGACCACGGCCGCGGTCCGCGGCAGCACGGCGGCCGGGTGGGGCGCCGTCCGGTCCTGCGTGCTGGCGGGACCCGAAGCGGGGGCCGAAGCCGGCGCGGTCACCGACGGCAAGCCACGCGCGAGCAGCGCGCAGAGCAGCGCGACCACGAGCAGCGAGAGCGCCGAGACGATCGTGCGCGAGGGGCCGGAGCCGACGAGGTCGTCGAGCGGCACGCTGAGCGCGCGCCACGGCGACCCGAACGAGACGAAGCGTGATGCCCTCCTGACCGGACCGAGGGCGGACCATCCGCCGACGAGAACGTAGGCAGGGGGTGTGACAAGAACGGCGCCGATCGCGACCGCGAGCAGCCGCCGCGGCTGCCGGCGCACGGACCACGCGAGCGCCACGCCGGCCAGCGCGCCGGAGAGCTTCACGCACGCGGCCGCGCCGGCCAGCGCCCCGGCCGCGAGGTACGACCGCCGGGCCGCCGCCACCGCCGCGACCGCGAGCAGGACGAGCAGCGCGTCCAGGTGCGCGCCGGCGACGAGGTGGACGAGCAGCAGCGGGTTCGCGGTCCACAGCAGCGCGGCGCGGCGCCGCCCGGCCTCCGACGCCGCGAGCCGGTCCAGGACGAGGCCGGTCAGCCCGAACGCCGCCGCCGACGTCAACGCGAGCAACGTCGCGGCCGTGCGCGGGTGCGGCCCCGCGGCCCGCGCGGCGAGCGCCTGGACACCGGTCGCGACCGGCCCGTACACGCTCGGCACGTCCCGCCACGGCTCCCCCGCCTCCCGCGCCACCGGGTCGTCGGGGAGGTCGTTCGGCGTGGTGGCGTACGGGTCGCGGCCGAGGGCGGCGATCCGGCCGTAGGCGGTGTAGCTGTAGAGGTCGTCGCTGGTCGTCGGCGGGACGAGCAGCAGCAGGCCCGCCGCGACGAGGCCGAACGCCACCAGCCGGCGCGGCGCGGGCGCCCACCCGCGGGCGAGCGCGGCGAGCCCGAACAGCAGCCCGGCAACGCCGGCGGCCACGGCGAGCACCAGCAGCCCGACGACCAGCCACGGCGACGGCGCGCCGGTGACGCCGAGGGACTGCAGGTCGTACGGCGGCAGCGCGCCCGCGCCCGGCGGCACCCGCGTCGCCGGGCTCGCGCCGAGGAACGCCGTCACCCACACCAGCCCGACGGACGTGGCGCACAGTGCGAGCGCGCGGGCACCCGACACGCCGGACCCGGCGCCCGGCGGCGTCACGACGCCGCCCCGTTGCGTCACGACGCCGCCCCGCGCGCCTGCCGCAGCAGCGCGCGCGCCTCGTCGACCGCCGGCAGCCTGGCCAGCTGCACCGCCGTGACGAAGACGGCTGCCGTCAGCACCGGCACGGCCACCAGGCCGAGCAACGGCCCCAGGCCGCCCGCGACCGCCGTACCGATCGACGCCGCGACGACCGCCGCCACCGCCGCAACCGCCAGCGTCCGCGCGACGCCCGCCAGCGCCGCGCCGCCGGCCGCCCGGCGCACCGCCACCAGCAGCAGCGCGCCGCCCACCGTCATGCCGATCGAGTGCGCCGCCGCGACCGCGGTCACGCGGTCCGCGCGCGGCAGCAGTGACGCCAGCACGACCGCCGCGACCACCGCGACCCCGAACGCCGCCACCGTCGCGCCGGCTACGTCGCGCGCGCGATGCCGCGCGTACAGCGCGCGGGTGGCCAGCGCGATTAGGCCGTAGCCGACCAGCCCCGGCGCGAACGCCACCAGCGCGCGCGGCACCGCGTCGTCCCGCGTCCCCGACACGACCCACCCGAGCGGCGCCGCCGCCGCCACCAGCACCGCCGCCGCCAGGCACATCGCCAGCACCACGGCGCGCACCGCGCCGGCCGTCACGGTCGCGTACCCACGAGCGTCCGCCTCCGAGTACGCCGCCGCCATCGCCGGGAACGCCGACGTCGCGATCGGCACCGCCAGCACCGCCCACGGCAGCAGGAACACCGTGAACGCGATCTGGTGCACGACCACCGCGCCGGGCTCGGCGTTCGTCAGCCGCAGCACCACCGCGAGGAACGCCTGCTGCGCCACCACCGCCACGACCCCCGCCGCCGCGAGCCGGCGTACCGACGAGCCGGCGCCGGACGGCAGCGCGAGCGTCGGACGCAGCCCGAGCCGCAACGACCGCACCGGTACCAGCAGCGACAGCGACAGCACCGCGACGCCGATGGTCGTGCCGAGCGCGAGCAGCAGCTCCTCCCCGCGCGTCAGGCCGGTCAGGCCGTCGTCGCGGGAGACGGCGGCGTACGTGACGTAGCAGCCGATCACCACCACCGAGGAGAGCAACGGCGCCACCGCCGGCCCCAGGAAGCGCCGGTGCGCCTGCAGCACGCCGGTGAGAACGATGCCGACGCCGTAGAGAACGACCTGCGGCATGAAGATCCGCAGCATCCGCGCACCGACCTCGACCTTCGCCGCGCGCAGCGCCGGGTCGCCGGTCGAGCCGACCAGCATCTCCATCAACGGCCGTCCGAGCAGCACGCCGAGCAACGCCACCGGCGTCAGCAGCAGCACCACCCACGTGAGCAACGCGGATGCGGTGGCGCGGGTGCGTTCGACGTCGCCGCGCTCGACCGCACCGGCCACGACCGGCACCACCGCCGCGGCGAGCGCGCCGCCGGCGACGATCTCGAAGACGAGGTTCGGCAGCGTGTTCGCGGTCTGGTACGTGTCGCCGAGCGGGTTGGTCCCGACGGTGCGCGCGAACACCGCCACCCGCAGGAACCCCACCACCCGCGCCGCCACGGTCACCGCGGCGATGGCGAGCGCCGCCCGCGCCAGGCCGCGCCGCGTCACGCCGCGCGCCCGAGCCGGTCCGCCCACCGCAACGGCGCCACCCCGTCGATCACCCGCGAGAACGACACCGCCTCGCTCGCCAGCGTCAACGCCACCACGACCCCCGCCGCGACGATCGCGCCCGCGAACGGCAGCCGCTCGGCCAGCGCCACGCCGGCCGCCGCGCCGAGCGCGTTCGCGCCGCCGTCGCCGAGCATGGTGCGTTCGCGCAGGTCGGACGGCAGCAGCCCGGCCGCCGTGCCCGCGACGACGTACGCCGCCGGCGTGAGCAGCGGCAACGTCACCAGCAGCGCGACCTTCGCTGCGCGGCCCGGGCGCAGGTCGAACAGGTTCAGCAGGTTCGCGGTCCCGGCGACCAGCACCGCGGCCAGCGCGCCGCGCGCCGTGAGGCCGTACAGCAGCAGCGCCGCCACGACCCCTGCCACGCCGACGACGAGCACCTTCACCGCGCCCGACGTCACGCGCCCCCTGACCAGCGCGCCGAGGTGCCCGGCCAGCCCCTTGGCGGTGGCGTCACCGCGCAGGTCGTCGTACGTCCCCGCGACCCCGGCGAGCAACGCCGCCACCGCGAGCGCGACCACGCCCGTCGCGACACCGCCGGCGACGAGGACCGCCACGCACACCGGCGCCGCGACCAGCGAGACGGTGGCGCCGCGGAAGTTCGTGCGCCGCAACGCCGGCCGGTCCGCGACCCGCAGCGCCACGACGACCAGCGCGCACGCTGCGACCGCCGCGGCGACGAACGCGACGAGCGCGACCAGCGTCACGGGGTCGGCGCGGGCGCCGGCGTCGGCACGGGGGCGTCGGCGCCGACGCCGTTGCCGTAGTGGCCGACGTCACCGGCCCGCGCCGCGCGAAGGGCGAGCACCAGCGCGGTCTGGCCGAAGATCGTGTCGACGTCGTCCACCGACGACACGTTCTCCTTCAGCACGTCGTCCGCGCGGACCGTCTCGAGCTGGGTGCCCGCGACGGAGCCGCCGGTGGGCGCGACGGCCACCACGACCGGCCGGCGCGGCAGCCCGGCCAGCGCGGCCACCAGCTCCAGCCCGACCGGTCGCGCGGTCGCGGTCGGCGACGGGGTGGGCGTCGGCGACGGCGGGGCGCCGGGCAGCACGACGACGACGTTGCGCGCCGGCGTCACCGGCCCGCCGTCCACGGCGAGGAAGCCGCGTTCGCGCAGCCCGGCCAGCACCCGCGTGGTCGCGGGCGGCGGCGCGGCCGGCACGGGAGCGGTGGCGTCGAGGGCGACGACGTACGCGATCTCGGCCATCGCGCGCTGCGCGGCGGTGGCGCCGGTGCCCGGCAACGTCAGCCCGGCCGGCAGCTCGCGGACGACGAGGTCGTCGAGCTCGGCGCCGCGGCTCGGGTCGGCCAGCTCCTCGGAGAGCCGGACGCGGCCGGTGACGCGGGCGCCGGCGGCGGTGAGCTTCTCGACCACCTCGTCGCGCACGTCGCGCGACGCGCCCGGGGCCGAGACGACGACGACGGTCTCGCCGAGGAGGACGCCGTTGATGAGCGACGGCGCCACCGCCTCGCCCCACGCGTCCGCGTCGGACGCCCGGTCGGTGAGGTCGCGGTTGCGGGTGTCGAGGTCGCGCTTCTCGGTGGTGAGGCGGGAGACGTTGCGGTCGAGGTCGTTGAGGATGGCGCGGTTGATGGCCGTCGTGCCGAAGACGATGCCGATGCCGAGCGCCAGGAACACGGCCACGATCGAGACGACGTGGTAGCGGAAGTCGACCACTAGAAGATGCCCCCGAACCACCCGGTGAGGTCGCGCCACTGGTCGGCCAGCAGCCGGCCGTACGTCGGCGTCACCGGCGCCAGCAGCAACGCCACGGTCATCGTCAGCAACGCCGCCACGATGAGCAGCACCAGCGAGCCGGTCTTGATCCGGCTGCGGTAGAGCCGCGATACGCCCTTCGCGTCCACGAGCTTGCCGCCGACCCTCAGCCGGGTGAGGAACGTGCTCGCCATCCCCGCCCGCCCCTTGTCCAGGAACTCGACCAGCGTCGCGTGGCTGCCGACGGCGACGATGAGCTGCGCGCCCAGCTCGTCGGCGAGCAGCATCGCCACGTCCTCGCTGGTCCCCGCGGCAGGGAACACCACCGCGGGCACGTCCAGCTCCTCGACCCGCTCCAGCCCAGGCGCGTGCCCGTCGGGGTAGGCGTGCACGACGACCTCCGCGCCGCAGCGCAGCACGTCGTCGCTCACCGAGTCCATGTCGCCGACGACGACGTCGGGCCGGTACCCGGCCTCGACCAGGGCGTCCGCGCCCCCGTCCACGCCGATCAGCACCGGCCGGTACTCGCGGATGTACGGCCGCAACGACGCCAGGTCCTCCTGGTAGTCGTAGCCGCGCACGACGATCAGGCAGTGCCTGCCCTCGATCGGCGTCTTGAGCTCGGGCACGCCCACGCCGTCGAACAGCAGGTCACGCTCGCGGCGGATGTAGTCCATCGTGTTGGCGACGAACGCCTCGAGCTGCACCGACATCTCGGCGCGCGCCTCGATCATCGCGGCGCCGATCGAGCCGGCCGTCTGCTCGTCACCGGTCGCGACCACCTCGTCGCCGCGCAGCACCTCCCCGTCGTGGACCCGGATCTGGTCGCCCTCCTTGAGGGCGCCGAAGATGCCGGTGCCGACGTTGTCGACGAGCGGTACGCGGGCGGCGAGCAGGATCTCGGGTCCGAGGTTCGGGTAGCGGCCCGAGATGGAGGGGGCGGCGTTGACGACGGCCGCGACGCCGGCCCGGACCAGCGCCTCGGCGCTGACCCGGTCGAGGTCCACGTGGTCGATGACCGCGACGTCGCCCTGGCGCAGGCGCTTGGTGAGGTTCTTGGTACGCCGGTCGAGCCGGACCGGTCCGCTGACCCCTGGGAGCGCGGCGGCCCGGCCGCGGCGCAGGGTCGCAAGCCTCACGGACGGCATTCTTCCAGACCGGCCGCGCGGTCGATGTCCCGCCATGCCGTCTTTCGGCGTTCCCGGGACGCGGGGGCACGGCGCGGCTAGCGTCCTCCGCGTCGGGGGATGGCGGTAGGAGCAAAGGTGCCCGTGAACGTGCTGGTCGTCGACGACGACCCGTCGACGCGTGCGTTGCTACGGCTGCGCCTGCAGCTCGACGAGCGCACCGAGTGCGCCGGCGAGGCCGTGAACGGCCGGCAGGCCGTCGAGATGGCCGCGCTGCTCCAGCCGGACGTCGTGATCCTCGACGTCGACATGCCGGTGGCGTCCGGGCTGGCGGCGTTGCCGCAGATCCGCACCGTCGCGCCGCTCACCCGCGTCATCATCTTCGCCGGGTCCACCAACAGCGTGTCCGTGGCCGCCGCGGACGCCGTGTTCATGAAGTCCGGCGACGTGCTGCCGAAGCTGCTGGACGCGGTCGCGCTGCTGGGCGCGCGAGCGTAGTCGCGCAAAGCCGGAAACCCGTCGTTGGCACGGCGCCCACCGGCTAGTACGAATGCCCCTCCGGCTCTCCGAGGGGACATCCCATGAGGCTCTCCATCGCGGCCACGGCCGCACTCGTCGCCACGGGGGCGCTCCCGAGCGTCGCCACCGCCACGCCGCCGCCGGTCGGGAAGCAGTGTTCGTTCGCGGCTGTCGAGCAGCAGCCTCCCGCCGCCGGCCACTGGGTCGGCCACGTC
Organism: Frankiaceae bacterium; assembly: GCA_035536815.1. GTDB lineage: Bacteria > Actinomycetota > Actinomycetes > BP-191 > BP-191 > BP-191. The sequence continues at coordinate 17,102 of DATLNJ010000105.1, read as the reverse complement.
CGCGGCGGCCCGGTAGGCGTGCCCGGTGCGTCCGCGGTGACCCTGACGTGCGAGATCCACGTCGGGAATCGCACGCACTCCGCCGCGGCCGCGGTCACGGAGACCTCGGTCACCGCACCCGGCGCGACCGCGCTGGAGCCGCGCCTCGTGCAGTACACCGCCGACGCCTCGGACGTGGTCGCCGTGTGCACACGAGTCGTCGCGGACGGGACGACGTGGTACGGCAGCGGCGGGACGTGGTCGTCTGACGCCGGCTCGTCGTGCCTCGCGCCACTCTGGCCGCCGTTCGACCCGGGGCTGTACGACGAGCTGCCCCCGGCGGCCCGCGAAGGGACCGGCTACGCACTGTGCCTGGTGCTCGCGCTGAGTCCCGTGCAGCCACGCACCACCTGTGACAGCACGCCGTTCCTGACCGAGGTCTTCGCGACCGTGGACCCGCACGCGTGCGCGGCGTTCGTCGCGGCGCGGCCGGGGGTCGCCCCGGTCGTCATCGACGAGGGGGGCGACGTCTACGTGAGCGGCGAGCTCTGGTGGGACTGCCCGCCGTACCAGCCGGTCGCCGTGCCCTGACCTCACCGCCAGGCGCCGAGTACATCCCCTACGTAGGAGAGTCCATGAGGTTCCGCCTGCTCAGCGTGATCGCGCTCGCCGCGGCCGCGGCGTTCCCCGGGCTCGCGCACGCGGGTACCGCGCCCGAGGGCAACCCGTGCGCGTTCCTGACCGTCAACCAGTCGGAGCTCACCGGCCCGACCACGTGGACCGGGCACATCAGGGGCGGCCCGGTCGCGGCGCCCGGCGCGGCCGCCGTGACGCTCACCTGCAGCATCCATGTCGGCAACGCCACGCACGCCGGCCCCGCCGCCGTCGTCGAGTCGGCCGCCGGTCCCGGCATCGCCGTGCTCGAACCGCGGGTGGTGTCGTACCAGGCCGAGGAGTGGGACCTCGTCGCGACTTGTACTGCCGCCACCGTCGACGGCGTGACCTGGTACCGCGCCGGCAACGGCTGGTCACCCGACCCGTCGACACCGTGCGTCGTGACCCAGACGATCAACCCGCTGCACCCGCCGATCCCCGACCTGCCGCCGCCGCTCGACCCGGTCGAGAACTACCTGCGCTGCTACTTCAGCGGGGTGACGATCGACTGCGGGCCGTACCTGTGGCAGGGCCTCGACGGGACCCTCTGCCCCGCGCTGATCGCGGCGCGCCCGTCGCTGACCGGCGTCGTCGACATCCGCGAGGACGGCGACCTCTACGTCAACGGCGAGTTCTGGTGGGACTGCCCGCCGTACACGTACTGGGGCTAGAAGCGCGCGCGAAGGACCCCGGGTCGACCCCCTGCTAGAAGTAGTCGAGCAGCCGCGCGCGCGGCCCGGCGGTCGCGGCCGCCAGCGCGTCGAGCGCGGCGTCGTCGGCGCACGTCAGCAGCCCGGTCCGCCGCAGCGCGCGCGGGTCGGCGCCACCGGCGTAGAGCGCGGAGAACGCGCCGATGCCGAGCGTGACCGTCCCCTCGCCGCCAGGGGTCAGCGTGCCGGCGCCGTCCTCGACGGCGAGGCGCCAGCGGCCGGCGTTGGCCGGTAGCTCGTCGTCGCGCACGTCGAGGTCGACCCGTGCGCGGACGCCGGGGGGCCAGCCGCGCGCCGCGACGGCGGCCGGCGCGTCCACCAGCCGCAGCATCCAGCGCAGGTGCTCGTCCACCGTCACCCGCGGCTCGGCGAGCAGCGGCAGCACGTCGTCCGCCGCGACCTTCGCCCGCACCGTCTCGACGGTCGACGCGCCGGCGCCCAGCGCGAACCACAGCGCCCGCCCCGCGGCCGGCGTCGTGGCGACGACGTCCCACGCCTCGACCTCGACGTGGTGCCCCGCGCGCCGGCGGTCGGCGCGCGCGTACCCCTCGATGCCGCCCGCCCCCTCCGCGACGAGCGCGCCGGGCAGCACCGTCTCCGGCGAGAGGTCGAACTGCGGCGCGGTGCGCTCCAGCAGGCCGTTGGTCTCCGCGCAGAGCCGGCGGTACACCGCGAAGATCCCCGGCAGGTCGCCCTGCGCGGCCGGGCGCAGCGTCACGCCCGCCACCGGCCCCAGCGCGCGGAGCAGCGCGCCGGGCACGGCGAGCCACGTGTAGTCGCCAGCCGGCTCCCAGCCGAGCCCGCGGTAGAGCGGCACCGTCGTCGGGAACAGCGCCGACACCACCAGCCCGCGCTCGCGCGCCGCCGCCAGCGCCGCGCGCACGGTCGCCCGCGCCACGCCGCGGCGCTGGTGGGACGCCGTGACGTAGACGCTGGCCAGCCCGGCCATCGGGACCGGTCGCCCGCCGAACCACTGCTGGTACGGCCGCACCCGCCCGAACGACACCAGCCGCCCGCCGTCGTACCCACCCACCGGCACCGAGTGGGCGACGCTCGCCAGCCACTGCGCCCGGTGCTCCTCGGTCGCGGCCGCGTCGCCGCCGAGCAGCCCGAACGCCTCCTGGGCCAGCCCGTACGCAGCCGGCCAGTCGGCCTCGGGAACGGCGCGGACCGCGACCGCCGCGGGCCCGCCGGGGTCGCCGGGGTCCCCGGGCTCACCCGCCTCCGTGGGTCTCACCCCCGTTCCTTCGCCGACGCCGCCACGGCGAGCAGCTCCTCCGCGTGGCCGCGCGCCAGCTCGCTGCCGTCGAGGCCCGCCAGCATCCGCGACAGCTCGCGCAGCCGGCCCGCGTCGTCGAGCGTCGTGATCCCGCTGGCCGTGACGCCGCCGTCGGCCGCCTTGGCGACGTGCACGTGCCGGTCGGCGAACGCCGCCACCTGCGGCAGGTGCGTGACCACTACGACCTGGTGGTCGCGGGCCAGCATCGCCAGCCGCCGCCCGACCTCGACCGCCGCGCGCCCGCCCACGCCGGCGTCCACCTCGTCGAACACCATCGTCGGCACCGGGTCCGCCCCCGCCAGCACCACCTCCAGCGCGAGCATCACGCGGGACAGCTCCCCGCCCGACGCCCCGCGCGCGACCGGCCGCGCCGGCGCGCCCGGGTGCGGCGTCAGCAGCAGCTCGACGGTGTCCAGCCCGGTCGGCCCGAACGCCACCGTCCGGCCGCCCACCGGCAGCCCGTCCGGCGCGTCCTCCTGGGTCACCGCGACGGTGAGCGCGGCGTCCGGCATCGCGAGCGCCGCGAGCTCGGTCGTCACTGCCGCGGCGAGGCGCTCCCCCGCCGCGACCCGCGCCGCCGTGAGCCCGGCGCCCACCTCCGCGAGCCTGGCCAGCAGCGCATCACGCTCGCGGGCCAGCGCCTCCAGCGTGCCGTCGTCGCCGTCCAGCTCGGCCAGCCGGGCCGCCGCCGCCGACGCCCACGCCAGCACGCCCGGCAGGTCGTCCGCATACTTCCTGGTCAACGCCCCCAGCGCGGCCTGCCGCTCCTGCGCCGCCGCCAGCCGCGCCGGGTCGGCGTCCACGGCAGAGGCGTACGACCCGAGGTCGGCCGCGACGTCGGCGAGCAGGTACGACACCTCGGTCAGCCGCGCCGCGAGCGCGTCGAGCGCGGGGTCGTGCCCGGCCGCCGCCGCGAGGCTGTGCCGCGCGCCGCCGACCAGCCCGGTCGCGTCCACGGCGTCCGCGTCGCCGGGGTCGCCCACCAGCGCGGCGTGCGCCGCCTCGGCCGCGGCCCGCAGCGCGTCCGCGTGCGCCAGGCGCCCCACCTCGGCGGCCAGCTCCTCGTCCTCCCCCGGCACCGGCTCGACCGCCGCCACCTCGGCCAGCCCGAGCCGGAGCAGGTCGGCCTCCCGCGCCCGCTCGCGCCGCCGGGCGGTGATCTCGGCGAGCGTCGCCGTCACCGCGCGCAGGCGCTCGTACGCGGCCGTCCACTCGGCCGGCGAGACTCCGGCGTAGCGGTCGAGCAACACCCGCTGCTCGGCCGGCCGGCCGAGCAGCTGCTGGTCGTGCTGCCCGTGCAGCGCAACGAGCGTGTCGGCCAGGTCGCTCAGCACGCCGACCGGCACCGCGCGGCCGCCGACGTGCGCGCGCGACCGGCCCTCGGCCGACACCGCCCGCGACACCAGCAAAGCCCCGTCGTCCAGCTCGCCACCGGCGTCCAGCGCCCGCGCCACGGCGGGCGCGTCGGGCGCCAGCGCCAGCCGGCCCTCGACCACGGCCCGCGGCGCGCCCGTGCGCACCAGCCCGGCGTCCGCCCGCCCGCCGAACAGCAGCGACAGCCCCTCGACCACCATCGTCTTGCCGGCGCCGGTCTCGCCGGTGACCACGGTCAGCCCGGGGTGCAGCTCGAGGACGGCCTCGGCGATCACGCCGAGCCCGCTGATCCGCATCTCCTCGAGCATGCGTCCGATCGTACGGGCGGGGTGCGACAAGTTTCGGGGGGCGCGCGGCTACCATGACCGACGGTTCCCGACGCAACAGGTGCGCCCACTTGATCTTCCCGACGATCCAGTTCGCGGTCTACTTCGTCGTCGTCTTCACGGTGAGCTGGCTGCTCATGCCGAAGCCGGCGGCGTGGAAGCCGTTCATCCTCGCGGCCAGCTACGTCTTCTACGGCTACACGGACGCGCGGTTCGTGCTGCTCCTGTTCGGGTCCACGGTCTTCAACCAGCTCATGGCCGAGGTGCTGCACCGGGCCCGCGCGGGCACGCAGAAGCGGGTCCTCACCTGGGTCGCCGTCGCCGGCAACCTCGGCGCCCTCGCGTGGTTCAAGTACTACAACTTCTTCCTCGACTCGGTCACCGGGCTGTTCGAGAAGGTCGGCTGGGTGCCACCGCTACCGCTGCTCCAGGTGGCGCTGCCGGTCGGCATCTCGTTCTTCACGTTCCAGGCGCTGTCGTACGTCATCGACGTCAAGCGCGGCGCGATCGCCCCGGCCAAGCCGATCGACTTCGCCGTCTACCTGGCGTTCTTCCCGCACCTCGTGGCCGGCCCGATCGTGCGGGCCAGCGAGTTCATCCCGCAGCTCAAGGGCCCGCGCGACCCGCGGCACGTGCAGGCGTCCCGCGCGTTCTTCCTCATCGTCGGCGGCCTGGTCAAGAAGACCGTCATCGCGGACTTCCTCGGCACCAAGATCGTGCAGCCGGTCTTCGACAACCCCGGCCAGCACAGCTCGTTCGAGGTGCTCGTCGCGATCTACGCGTACGCCGTGCAGATCTTCTGCGACTTCTCCGCGTACTCGGAGATGGCGATCGGCATCGCGCTGCTCCTGGGCTTCCGCTTCCCGGAGAACTTCGACGCGCCGTACGCCGCCGTCTCGCTCCAGGACTTCTGGCGCCGCTGGCACATGAGCCTGTCCCGCTGGCTGCGCGACTACCTCTACATCCCGCTGGGCGGCAACCGCGGCAGCCGGCTGTTCACGTACCGGAACCTCATGCTCACCATGCTGCTCGGCGGCCTCTGGCACGGCGCGAGCTGGAACTTCGTCATCTGGGGCGGCATCCACGGCGTCGGGCTGGCCGTGGAACGCCTCGCCGCCGACCGCCGTGCCGCGCTGGGACACGCCACGCCGCGCGACACCGTGCTGCGCCGGATCGGCGGCCGGCTCATCACGTTCCACGTGGTCTGCTTCGCGTGGGTGTTCTTCCGCGCGGAGGGGTTCGGCGCGGCGATGGACGTGTTCAACCGGCTGATGTCGTTCGAGCCGGGCCGCGCCGTGGCGCTCAACATCCTGGCGCTCGTCGCGGTCGGCATCGGCATGCAGTTCCTGCCGAAGAACGCGACCGCCCGCCTGCAGCACGGCTTCTCCCGGCTCGCGGTCGGCGCGCAGGGCGCCGTGCTCGCGGCGAGCCTGGTGCTGGTGTCCGCCTTCGGCAACCAAGAGGTCGCCGCCTTCATCTACTTCCAGTTCTGAGGAATGGAAACGTGACCGACGTGTCCGACCGGCCGATCGCCGCCGTGGACCCCGACGAGCCGGCGCTCGCCGGGGCGATGGCGCCGGGGCGCACGCTCCCCGCGGGCAAGGTGCTCGTCGTCATGCTCGTCGCGTTCGTGCTGGCGGCGCTGTTCAACTCGAAGCGCTTCGTGCACGCCGCCGAGACGATGGAGCTCGGCTGGCAGCGCACCGCGCTGCTCGCCGTCGCCAAGCCGGTCGACAGTGTCGCTGAGTTCCTGCACACCGACCGGCCGCGCGGGGCCGTCGACCGCGCTCTCGGACGCGACACCGCCGAGGAGAACGAGGGCGCGTTCGAGCCCGACGAGTCGGTGCTGCCGACCGCGTCGCCGCTGCCGTCCGTCGGGCCCAGCGGCTCGGCCGCGCCGTCCGCGTCCGCGTCGCCACCGGCCGCGGTGGCGTTCCGCGACGCCTCGCCGGCCGCGCCGCTGTCAGTGTTCGTGACCGGCGACTCGATGATCGAGTTCCTCGGGCCGCGGCTGATCAAGGAGGGTGAGGCCGGCGGCGCGCTGCGCGGCGGCTCGGAGACCAAGTACGGCACCGGGCTCGTCCGCGACGACGTGCTGGCCTGGCCGGTGCAGGCGCGCGAGCAGATGGCCAAGCACGACCCCGAGGCGGTCGTCGTCATGATGGGCGGCAACGACGGCCAGGGCTTCACGCTCAAGGGCGGTCGCGTCGTGCGCGAGGGCACGCCGGAGTGGAAGGCCGAGTACCAGCGCCGTGCGGCCATCACCATGCGGGCGTTCGGCGAGGACGGGAAGCGGCACGTCTATTGGGTCGGCATGCCGATCGCGAAGTCCAACCGGCTGACCGGGATCTACCGCGAGATCAACGCCGCTCTCGCCGCCGCCGCGGCGTCCGTGCCACGGGTGACCTACGTCGACATCTGGAACGACTTCGCGGTGGACGGCCGCTACGCCGACTTCGTCGGTGGTGAGCTGGTCCGCGCGCGCGACGGCATCCACCTCAACCGCGAAGGGTCCACCCGGCTCATGCGCAAGCTCTACGCGATCCTCGACAAGGACTGGAGGCTGTCGACCTGATGGACGGCTTCCAGGACCTCACCGGCAGCGAGTTCGACCGGGCCGACATGACCGGCGCGCGGTTCACCACCGTGCTGCTCAACGACGCGGTCATCCGCAACGCCGACCTGCACCGCGTCACGATGCGCGGCGTCGAGGTCGTGGACACCGTCATCGACGGCGAGGTCTCCAACCTCGTCATCAACGGCGTCGACGTCGCGCCGCTGGTCGAGGCTGAGCTCGACCGTCGCCATCCCGAACGGCGCGCGTTCCGGCCGACGACGGTGGACGGGTTCCGTTCGGCGTGGGAGCTCAACGAACGGCTCTGGGCCGCCACCGTGGCGCGCGCGCGACGGCTCCACCCCGACCTGCTGCACGAGTCGGTCGACGGGGAGTGGTCGTTCGTGCAGACGCTGCGCCACCTGGCGTTCGCGAGCGAGTCCTGGGTGGGCCGGGGCGTTCTCGGCGACCCGAGCCCATGGCACCCGCTCTCACTCCCGTGGGACGAGATGCCACCCATCCCCGGCGTGCCGCACGACCGGGATGCGCGGCCGTCGCTGGACGAGGCGCTGGCGTTGCGGGAGCGGGCGATGGGCCTGGTCCGCGGGGTGCTGGCCGACCTCACCGAGGAGCGGCTGGCCGCCACGTCGCCGCCGCTCGCCGGCGCCGGCTGGCCGCCGGAGGGTGACTCGTTCGAGGTCGGCCGGTGCCTGTCGATCGTCCTCAACGAGGAGCTGCACCACCGGCTGTTCGCCGAGCGCGACCTCGCCGTCCTCGAGCAGCGCGGCTGACGGCGCCACCCCTCGACGCCCAACTGCGCGGAACAAATGTGAGGGGTATTTCGCGCGTAATCATCGACACATGCGGCGCGCTGTACTCATAATCGGAAACCCCTACGCAACGGAGATTTCCATGACCCGTGCGCGTCTTGTTCCCCTCGTTATCGCCCTCGCCGCCTCGGCCTTCGCAGCACCATCCGCGAGTGCCGCGCCGGGCAACTGCGTCGCCGCTCAGCCCGGGAAGCCGTACTGCTCCGTGCAGACCGCGGGCGGCGCTTTCGAGATCTCCTGCATCTTCGCCACGTCTCATTGCGTCGCGTACATCGACGGGTCGACCTACCGGACGGAATCCGGCTGGGGATGGACCGGGTACGCGCCGTATGGCACGTACCTCGGCATCTCCGTCCACGGCACGGCGGGACTCGGGACCGTCAACACCAGCAACTGAGCAGCGCGGCTAACGACGCCAGCCCTCGACCGGCAGGTTGAACTTCCCGACCAGCCGCTCGGTGAACGGCACCGGGTTGATCCGCGCCAGCCGCACCGGCTGCGCGCCCTTGCGGACCTCGACCCGGACGCCGTTGGCCAGCTCGGTCACCCGCCGGCCGTCGCAGAACAGCACGCCGCCGCCCGCGCCCGGGAGCACGTCCACCGTGATCGTGCTCTGGGGACCGACGACGACCGGCCGGGTGAACAACGCGTGCGCGCTGATCGGCACCAGCAGCAGCGCGTCGACCTCCGGCGCGACGATCGGCCCGCCCGCCGAGAACGCGTACGCCGTGCTCCCGGTGGGTGTCGCGAGCACCAGCCCGTCGCAGCCGTACCGGCTCAGCGCGCGGCCGTCCACGGCCGCGACGACGTCGATCATCCGCTCGCGCGACGCCTTCTCGACCGACGCCTCGTTGAGCGCCCAGTCGGTCGCGACGACCTCGCCGTCGCGGCTCACCGTCACGTCGAGGGTCAGGCGCTCCTCGACGACGTACGTCCTAGCCTCGACGTGACCCACCGTCTCGGTCAGGTCGGCCGGCTCGATCTCGGCGAGGAACCCGACATGGCCGAGGTTGACGCCGAGGATCGGGGTCCCGGCCGGGCGGGCCAGCTCCGCGGCGCGCAGCAGCGTCCCGTCGCCGCCGAGCACCAGCACCAGCTCGGCGCCGCTCGCGTCGGGCACCACGGTGGCGCCGTCCAGCCCGAGCTGGTCCGCCTCCTCCGCCAGCACCCGGACCCCGAGGCCCGCGGCGCGCAGGCACCCGGTGACGGTGCGGGCGGCGTCCAGCGCGGTCGCCCGGCCGGTGTGGACGACGAGCAGGATCTCCCGGCTCACCGGGGTCCCTCCGCGACGGCGCGGTCGAGGTCGGCGTCGGCCAGCGGCGGCGCGGCTGCGTTGAGCCAGAGGAAGTACTCGACGTTGCCGGCCGGGCCCGGCAACGGGCTCGCGGTGACGCCGGCGACGCCGTACCCGGCCTCGGCGGCCGCGGCTGCCACCTTGCGCACCGCGTCCTTGCGCAGCTCGGGGTCGTGGACGACGCCGTGCACGGTCCTGCCCTTCCCGACCTCGAACTGCGGCTTCACCATCAGCACGAGGTCCGCGGTGTCCGTGGTCACCGCGCGGAGCGCCGGCAGCACGGTCGTCAGCGAGATGAACGACAGGTCGGCGACGACGAGGTGGACCGGCTCGCCGAGCTGGTCGACGGTCAGCTCGCGGACGTTCGTGCGGTCGAGCACGGTGACCCGCTCGTCGGTCCGCAGCGACCAGGCGAGCTGCCCGTAGCCGACGTCCACCGCGACGACGTGTGCCGCGCCGCGGCGGAGCAGCACGTCGGTGAAACCTCCGGTAGAGGCTCCGGCATCCAGCGCCCGGCGCGCCTCGATCTGGAGGTGAGGTGTGAACGCGTCGAGCGCGCCGGCCAGCTTGTGGCCGCCGCGGGAGACGTACTCGTCGGCGTCGGTCTCCTCGACGGTGACCGAGGACTCGGCGTCCACGCCGGTCGCGGGCTTGGTGGCGACGATGCCGCCGACCCGGACCCGCCCCTCCGCGATCACCGCGGCGGCCTGCTCGCGGCTGCGGGCCAGGCCGCGGCGGACGAGCTCGGCGTCGAGCCTGGCCTTGCGCATCGCAACGCTACGTGCCGAGGCCGGCGAGCGTGCCCTGGAGGACGTCGTGGACCTCGTCGTAGACGGCGACGTGGCCGGCCACGGGCGTCCCCTCCACCTCGGCGAACCTTGTGCGCGCCGCGGCGACGGCCGCAACGGCCGGGGCGGCGTTGGCGACCGCGCGCTCGGACGGTGCCGGTCCGGCGGCGTCGCCGGGCACGTCCCGCGGCGCGCCGGTCACGGCTTCGCCTTCTTGGCGGGCTTCTTCGCGGCGGCCTTCTTGGCCGGCTCGGCCTTCTTCGCAGGCTTCGCGGGCTGCGCCGCCTTGGCCGGCTTGGCGGCCGCCTTCGCGGCCGGCTTCGCGGTCTTGGCGGTCGCCTTCGTCGCCGGGCCGGCCAGGTCGTGCGTGGCGGTCACGTCACCGCCGGTGCCGGCCGCCTTCGTGGTCTTCTTCGCGGCCTTGGCCGGCGCCGCGGCGGACTCGGCGTCGGCGGCGTCGCGCAGCGCCGACTCCAGCGACTGCAGGCGCTTGGTGAGGTACTCGACGGAGTCGGCGGTCGCGACCCCGAGCGCCTGCATGGCGCGTTCGACCTCGCTGCGGACCAGCGCCGTGACCATGTCGCGGTTGCTCTTGCTGGTCTGGATCAGGTCGTCGGCGAGGCCGCCGACCTGCTCGGCCGTCGCCTCGCCCTGCGCCACCAGCGCCTTGGACGCGGCGACCGCGCGCTGCCGGCCCACCTCGGTGAGCCCGCTGGCGAGGGTCAGGTAGTTCTTCAGCGCGTCGCGCACGGTGTACTCCTCGTCTTCGCGGTCCGGGCAGCCCGAACGCTACCGGAGCCGCGACGCGACGCGGGTACGCAACGCGCCGCACCGGGTAACGGGCGCGGTAGCGTGCGAACGGTCGGACGCGCGGGACGGGAGGCGGGACACCGATGGCCTCGGTCGAGGAGTGCGAGGCGGCGCTGGGCGACCTCGCGGCGCTGCTGGCCGGGGTCGACGCCGACAAGCGCCAGCAGCACACGGTGGACCGCACGCTGTCGTGCTGGATCACCGACCTCAAGGAGTGCTTCACCGCGCGGCTCGGCGCCGAGGGGCTGACCGCGATCCAGCGCGGCGGGCAGCACGACGGCCAGGTCCGCCTCAAGGTCTCCAGCGACGACCTCGTCGCGCTCACGAAGCGCGAGCTCAGCTTCCCTGTCGCCTGGGCGACCGGCCGGGTCAAGGTGGACGCGAGCATCGGCGACCTGCTCCGGCTGCGGTCCCTTCTCTAGCCCCAGGCCGACCGGAGCAGCCCGCGCAGCGCGTCCAGCCCGTCCCGAACACCGTCCGCCGGGTGCGCCACGACCAGCGCGCCGAGGTCGAGCCCGACGTACGTCGGCCGCCGTTCCGGCGGCGCGGCCAGCAACGCCGCCTCGTCCGCGACGCCGGTCAGCACCAGCAGGCTGGCGCAGCCGGCCCGGTTGGCGCCCTCGACGTCGGTGTCCAACCGGTCGCCGACGACCAGCGGCCGCCGCGCGGCAATCCGGCGCACCGCCTCGTCGTGCAGCGCGCGCTCCGGCTTGCCGGCGACGGCGTCCGGCGCGCGGCCGGTGGCGTGCGCGACCAGGGCGACCAGGGAGCCGTTGCCGGGCAGCTCGCCCCGGGTGGTGGGGATGGTGGCGTCGAGGTTGGACGCCAGCCACACCGCGCCGCGCCGGACGGCCAGCGCGGCCTCGGCCAGGTCGGCGTAGCCGAGGTCGGGCGAGTAGCCCTGGACGACCGCGGCCGGCGCGTCGTCGGCCGAGCCGACCACCTCGAACGCCGCCGCCGCGACCGCCGTCCGCAGCCCCTCGCCGCCGGTGACCAGCACCCGCGCGCCGGGCGGCACCAGCGTCGCCAGCAACGTCGCCGCCGCCTGGGCCGCGGTGACGACCTCCGCCTCGTCGGCCGCGACGCCGGCCCGCGCCAGGTGCGCGACGACGGCGGCGGGCGTTCGGGAGGCGTTGTTCGTGACGAACGCGAGCCGCATGCCCGCCGCCCGCGCGCGCTCGACGGCGGCGGCCGCGCCGGGGACGGCGGCGTCGCCGCGGTAGACGACGCCGTCGAGGTCGAGCAGGGCGGCGTCGTACGCGGTGCAGAGCGGCTCGGCGCAGGCGCCGAGCGTCACCGGCGGGCGGCCTTGGTGGCCCGGGCGCCGCGGAGGGCGGTGGCGTAGTGGGCGACGTCCGGGCGCATCGCGGCGGCGAGCGCGAGGTGCTCGATCGCGGTCTCCAGGTCGTCGACGCGCGCGGCGGCGAGGCCGAGCCCGAACTGCGCGTAGTCGTCGGCCGGGTTGACCGCGACGATGCGCTCGAAGCTCACCTTGGCCTCGGCGTACATCCCGGCGTCGAACTGCGCGCGCGCCAGCGCCTCGAGCACCGACCGCGACTCCGGCACGGCCGTGCTTGCCCGCGAGAGCAGCTCGACGGCCGCGTGCAGGTCACCGTTCTCCAGGAGCGCGATGCCGCGCTGGAACCAGTCGTAGACCTCTCCGGAGGGCAGCGTGTCCGGCGGCGGGGGTGGCAGGTCCGCGAACGGCACGCGGGCCGGCCGGTCCTCGTCGTCGTCCCACTCGCCCGCCATTCGCCTCCTCCTTCGTCCGTGTCGCCGCACCGTACGATGCCCGGCATGACCACCCAGCCGGCTGTCCCCGTACCCAGCGGCCTGGAGCTCGCGCCGTTCCGTGCCCTCCGCTACGACCCCACCGTCGCGGGCCCCCTCGACTCACTGACGTCGCCGCCGTACGACGTCATCGACGAGGACGGCGTGCGGCAGTACGAAGCGACGAGCCCCTACAACGTCGTTCGCCTCATCCTCCCACGCGAAGCGCCGCAGAGTGGCGGCTCGGCCTACGACGGCGCGGCGGCGCTGCTCCGCGAGTGGCGGGATGCGGGGGTGCTGCGGCCCGACCCCGAGCCGGCGCTGTACGCGTACGAGATGCGCGAGGGCGAGTCGGTGACGCGCGGACTGATCGGCGCGCTCGGGCTGGTCGACCCGGACGCCGGCATCGTGCTGCCGCACGAGAACACCATGGCCGGCCCGGTCTCCGACCGGCTGGCGCTGACCGCGGCGACCGAGTGCAACACCGAGCCCATCTACCTCGTCTACGACGGCGGCGGCGTCGCGTCGGCGGTCGTCAGCGACGTGGGCGGGCAGCAGCCGGTCGCCGAGGCGACCGCGGACGACGGCATTACGCACCGGCTCTGGGCGATCACCGACCCGGACGTCCTGGAGGCGGTGGCGGCCGACCTGCGCACCCGGCGCGCGGTCATCGCCGACGGCCACCACCGGTACGCGAACTTCCTGCGCCACCAGGCCGACCGGCACGCCGCCGGCGCCGGGAACGGCCCGTGGGACCGGGGCCTGGCGTTCCTCGTGGACGCGACGGCGTTCGGCCCGCAGGTGCACGCCATCCACCGCGTCGTGCCGTCGCTGCCTGTTACGGAGGCGGCCCGGCTGGCCGAGTCGGCGTTCACCGTCCGGCGGCTCGACGACGGCCCGCTCGACGTGGCGCTCGACGCGCTGGCCGCCGCCGGCAAGGCAGGGACGGCGTTCGTGCTGTCGGGTCCCGAGGGGCGCTGGCTGGTGACCGACCCGGCCCCGGCGGAGCTGGCGGCGTACCTGCCGTCGGAGGCGTCCGCGGCGTGGCGCTCGCTCGACGTGACGGTGGCCCACCACCTGCTCGTCCGCGCGGTCTGGCACCTCACCGACGACGAGGACACCGTCTGGTACCGCCACGACGCCCCCGCGGCCGAGGCGGCCGCCGCCGAGCACGGTGGGACCGCGTTGCTGCTCAACCCGACGCCGGTCGAGGCGGTCATCGCAGTCGCCGCCGCGGGCGAGCGGATGCCGCGGAAGTCCACGTACTTCACGCCGAAGCCACGCACCGGGTTCGTGCTGCGCGCGTACGCCGACGCGTAGGCGGCACACCGGAGCGCGCGACGTTCCGGCGGCTGCTCCGTCACCGGGGGAAGCGCGGCCTCGCGCGACCCCTACGAAGGAGCTCCCCTACCCATGCGCCTGCGCCCCCGTCTCGTCACGTCCGCCGCCGCGCTCGCCGTCGCGGCCGGGCTGCTCTCGCCGCCGGCCGCCCAGGCCGCCGGCGTCCGCGTCTACCCGCTCGGCGACTCGATCACCTACGGCGCCACGTACACGCTCAAGCGCCCGGCCGGCGCCCCGACGCAGGTCCCGGCGCAGACGGTCGTCTCCACGCCCGGCGGATACCGGACGCCGTTGACCGGCCTGCTCACCGCGACCGGCATCGAGCACGAGTTCGTGGGCACCAGCACGCAGAACTCCAACGCGGCCCTCGACGCGCTCGGCCAGAACCGCCACAACGGGCACCCCGGCTTCCGCATCGACCAGGTGTCCAACGCGCTCGACGGCCGTTCGGGCTCGGGGAACGACCTCGGCGGCTACTGGCTGAGCGGCGGCACCGGCGGCGGGATCTTCCCGGACGTCGCGATCGTCCACCTCGGCACGAACGACATCTACCAGCACTACGACCCGCTGGTGCCGGGCCGGGCGAACCTGGCCAACGCCACGCAGCGCGCGACGTTCGTGGCGCACGCCGGCGACCGGCTGCAGGCGCTGGTCGACAAGATCCAGGCGCTGCGGCCGGGCATCCGGATCGTGCTGTCGAACGTCGTCCCGCTCGTCCTCCCGACGTACGACGTGGTCGTCGTCGACTACAACGCACGCGTCGCCGCCATCGCGGCCGGCGAGCGGGCGCGCGGCGAGCGGGTGGCGTTCGCCGACGTGTGGTCGTCGTTCGCGGTGCAGGCGCCCACCGGCGAGATCGTGGTCGTCCCCGGCCTCGTCTCGCCGGACAACGCGCACCCGACGCCGCCCGGCTACGCGCTCATGGCGCGCGTGTACCGCGACGGCGTGCAGGCGGCGCTCGCCCTGCCATAGGCCCGGGTCACACCAGCCGGGAGCCGGGGCGCCGTCGCTACGGCGGCGCCTTGGCCACCCGCCGCGCCTTCAGCACCTCCACCTCCGTCCGGCTCGCCGCGCCCCCGCCGGCCCGCCAGAACCGCCGGCGCAGCGCGCCGGTCACCTCCACGGCGTCGCCGGCCGCCCAGCCGAGCACCGTCCGGCGCGCCGGCGCGCTCCACGCCACGCAGTCGATCGCGTCCACGGCCGGGCCGCGCGCGGCGGGTCTGGCGGGCGGGCGCGCCACGACGACCCGGAACGACACCAGCACGTCTCCGCTGGGCAGCGTCCGCTCCTCGGCCGCGGCGGGCAGCCGCCCGGCCAGCGTGACCTCGTTCCGCTGCGGCGTCCCGGTCGCCGTCCCGCTCATCGCGTCTCCGTCCCCAGCCCGGCGCCGTACCGGGCTCCCCCACCTAGGATGGGCGGCGCGCAAGGGCCGCAACGGCCGCGGAGCGAATCTGTGGACGGAGATCTCGGGGCATGGTGACGACGGACCTCGGCGGCGGCGTCCACACGATCGACACGCTGATGTCCGGCTACTCCGGCATCACCGCGGGCTATCTGGTCCTCGCCGAGCAGCCCTGCCTGATCGAGACCGGCACCGCGAAGTCGGCGCCGATCGTCCAGCAGGCGCTGGCCGAGCACGGCCTCGGCGCGGGCGACCTGGCCACCGTCGTGGTCACGCACATCCACCTCGACCACGCGGGCGGCGTCGGAGACATCGCGGCGGCGTACCCGAACGCCGAGGTCGTCGTGCACGAGCTCGGCGCGCGGCACCTGGTGGACCCGAGCAAGCTGATGGCCAGCGCGCAGCGGGTGTACGGCGAGCTGATGGACGAGGTGTTCGGCCCGCTGCTGCCGACGCCGGCCGAACGCGTCCGGGCGGTGGGCGACGAGGCGCGCGTCGACCTCGGCGGCGGGCGCGACCTGCGCGTCCGCTACTCCCCCGGCCACGCCAAGCACCACGTCGCGCTGTTCGACGAGTCGACCGGCGACCTCTACGTCGGCGACGCGGCCGGCATCTACGTGCCCGAGGTCGACCTGCTGCGCCCCGCGACGCCCCCGCCGGACTTCGACCTCGACGTCGCGCTGGCGTCGTTGCGGCTGTTCAAGGACATGGCGCCACGCCGGCTGCTGTTCAGCCACTACGGCCCGGTCGAGCACGTCGAGGACATCCTCGACCGCTCCGAGGAGGAGCTGCGGCTCTGGGTCGAGCTGGTCGGCGAGGCGCGCGGCAACGAGCTCGACCTCGACCACGCCG
Organism: Frankiaceae bacterium; assembly: GCA_035536815.1. Classification (GTDB taxonomy): domain Bacteria; phylum Actinomycetota; class Actinomycetes; order BP-191; family BP-191; genus BP-191. The sequence continues at coordinate 1,139 of DATLNJ010000105.1, read as the reverse complement.
TAGGCCTGGTCCGCGAGCGCACCGCCGAGCGGTACGCCGCGATCCGCCAGGACCCGGAGCTGGACGAGAAGTTCGAGCGGCTGAACTCCTTCGCCGCCAACATCGTCGGCATCAACCGCTGGCTCGACCGCATCGAGGGGCGGACGTACGACTTCGGCGACGCGGCCGGCGCGAAGCCGCCGCTGGCCGGTTAGAGCCCGGCCAGGCGTTCCTCGGCGTCGGTCTCCTCGTCCTCGTCGATCGCGGCCACCGCGGTGAACCAGGTTCCCGCCTCTTCCCTGCGCCCCGCCGCGAGCAGCGCGTCGGCGTACGCGTACCAGAGCCGCACCGTCCACGGCTCCACGACGTCGCTGTCCAGCTCCGGGCCCTGCAACGCGAGCACGGCTGCCTCCGGCTGACCGAGGTCGCGGCGGGCGCCGGCCAGCACGATCGTCAGCTCGACCTGGCTCGGCCGGTCCAGCGTCTCCCGGCCCGGGTCGCTCGCGTACGCCAGCGCCTTGTCCGGGTGGCCCAGGGCGCGTTCGCAGTCGGCCAGCAACGGCAGGTGGTCGGCGATGCCGGTGATCCGGCGGGCCGCCTTCAGCTCGGTGAGCGCGGCGCCGTAGTCGCCGGCGCGGTACGCCGTCACCCCCACCGCCTCGCGGACCGCCCCGACGCGGGTGGCCAGCGTCTTCGCGTACTTCGCGTGCTCGTACGCCGCCGCCGGGTCGTCGTCGACGAGCCGGCCGGCGGCGACGAGGTGCGCGGCGATCTTCTCGACCGCCGGGTCCGGGATCCCGCGCAGCTCGCGGCGCACCTCGCGCGGCAGCAGCTCGGGGTCCGCGTCCGGGGGCAACGCCGGGCCGACCGGCCGCGCGGGGCGCTCCGGGCGGTCGTCGCGAGCGCTGCGGACGTCGCGGGCGTCGCGGGGGTCGCGGGTGGTACGAGCGCCCGGGCCGCCGGAGCGGGGCTCCCCGGTGCGCGGCGGCCGGGCACCGCCGGTCGCGGGGCGGCCGGTGCCGGAACGGCCACCGGCTCGCGGGGAGCGCTCTCCCGGGCCGGAACCCGGGCGGTCGTCGCGGGCGCCGCGCGGCGTGCCGGGGCACCACCACGCGGGGTGCTCGGCGCGCCCGGCGTGCGGTCGCGGGCGCGGTCGGTGC
>DATLNJ010000104.1:0-31088 GCA_035536815.1 Frankiaceae bacterium | reverse complement strand
CGACGACCTGATCATGACGACTGTCGAGCTGCTGCAGGCCTTCCCCGACGTCGCCGAGCACTACCGGCGCCGCTTCCGCCACGTCCTGGTCGACGAGTACCAAGACACCAACCACGCGCAGTACACCCTGGTGAAGGAGCTCACCCAGCCGGCCGGTGCCCTGCCGGGAGCGGAGCTGTGCGTCGTCGGCGACGCCGACCAGTCGATCTACGCCTTCCGCGGCGCCGACATCCGCAACATCATGGACTTCGAGCTCGACTTCCCCAACGCCCGGACCGTGATGCTGGAGCAGAACTACCGCTCCACCCAGACCATCCTGACCGCGGCGAACGCCGTGATCAGCCGCAACGAGGCGCGCAAGCCCAAGAACCTGTGGTCGGACGCAGGTCCCGGGGAGGGCATCGTGGGCTACGTCGGCGACGACGAGCGCGACGAGGCCCGCTTCGTGGCCGAGGAGATCGACAAGCTCACCGACTCCGGGGCCGCGAGGGCCGGCGACGTGGCCGTGTTCTACCGGACCAACGCGCAGTCCCGCGTCTTCGAGGAAGTGTTCATCCGCGTCGGCCTGCCCTACCGCGTGGTCGGCGGCGTCCGCTTCTACGAGCGGCGTGAGGTCCGCGATCTGCTGGCGTACCTGCGGGTGCTGGTCAACCCCGCCGACACGGTGAACCTGCGGCGCATCCTCAACGTCCCCAAGCGCGGCATCGGCGATCGCGCGGAGGCGTGCATCGAGGCGTTCGCCAGCCGCGAGCGGATCACGTGGGAGGCGGCGCTGCGCCGGGTGGACGAGGTGCCCGCGCTGAACACCCGCGCCGCCAAGAGCGTGAGGGAGTTCACCGCGCTGCTGGACGAGCTGCGGGAGAACCTGGCCGATGGGCCGAGTGCGACGCTGGAACGCGCGTTCGCGCTCACCGGCTACCTCGCCGAGCTGGAGGCCGACGAGGCCAACCCGATCGAGGCCGAGGGCCGGATCGAGAACCTCCAGGAGCTGGTCGGCGTCGCGCGCGAGTTCGAGGAGCGGGTGCCGGGCGGCAGCGTGCAGGAGTTCCTCGAGCAGGTCTCGCTGGTGGCCGACGCGGACGAGATCGACAGCAGTGCGGGCGTCGTGACGCTGATGACGTTGCACAACGCGAAGGGCCTGGAGTTCCCCGTCGTGTTCCTGACCGGGCTCGAGGACGGCGTGTTCCCGCACCTGCGCGCCCTCGGCGACACCGCCGAGCTGGAGGAGGAACGCCGCCTCGCCTACGTGGGCATCACCCGCGCCCGCGAACGCCTCTATCTGAGCCGCGCGCAGCACCGGACGGCGTGGGGGAGCGGCAACTACAACCCGCCGTCGCGGTTCCTCGACGAGGTGCCGGCCGAGCTCGTGGAGTGGACCGGCCGTCAGGAGCCGGCGATGGCGACGACCGCGCGCACGCTGGCGAGCGGCGGCGGGCGGCCGACGGCGCGCCCCGGCGTGGGGCTGCGGCCGATCATCGCGGTGGCGCCCGGCGACCGCGTCACGCACGACGCGTTCGGGATGGGGACCGTCGTCGCGACGGCCGGCGCGGGTGACTCGGCGGAGGCGACGATCGCGTTCGGCGGCGACGTCGGCACCAAGCGGCTGCTGCTGCGCTACGCGCCGGTGGAGAAGCTCTAAGCGGGTACCTGTGGTCCGGCGGTTCGGCTAGATCCAGACCTTGCGGGCGCGGAGGAACGGCAGCGGGTTGATGTACGAGCTGCCGACACGGACCTCGAAGTGCAGGTGCGGCCCGGTCGAGCGGCCGGCCGAGCCGACGTACGCGATGACCTGGCCGGCCTTCACCCGCTGGCCGCGGCGCACGACGAAGCGCGACATGTGGCCGTACGCCGTGGTGACGCCGCCGGCGTGCCGGATGGTGACCAGGCGGCCGTAGCCGCCTTCCGGGCCGGCGAAGGAGACGACGCCGCTGGTGGCGGCGTAGATCGGGGAGCCGTACGACGCGCCGAAGTCGAGGCCGCGGTGCATCCGGCCCCAGCGCGGGCCGTAACGCGAGGTGAGCGGGCCACCGGAGGGGCGTACCCACTTCGGCTTGGCGATCGGCTTGCGGGCCGTCGAGCGGCTGGCGCGGCGGACGCGCTTCTTCGGCGCCTTCTTCTTCGGCTCCTTGCGGACCACGCTGGCGCGGGTGTCCGCGGCGCCGTCCACGACCCGGCGGACCGGGCTGAAGTCCGGCAGCTCCACGCCCTGGGCGACACCGAAGCCCATCGCGGTCGCGGTCGCCCGGACCGGCGTCACGGTCGCCGACACCTCGTGGCCGGCGACGGCGAGCGCGACGGCGATCGCGACGGGGGCTACGACGCCCCCACGGCGCGCGCGCGGCGCGGCGTCGGTGACGTTCGGGGCGGGACGGAACGGCGAGCGAAGACGCACGCGGCAGAGCCTTCCGATCAGGGACACGGCGGTGCGCGAGGCGCCCATACGTCCCCCGGGGCACCCCACGTCACGCCACCCTTATGGGCGGCGCCGTGACCGAACTGTAATGAAGATCACGCGCGAGACCAAATCCCGGCGCTCACCCCAGGCTAACCGGGTGCCCGACCGGACCCTTCCCTGACGGCGGAAGGTGCGACGACTGTCGCGCGAGGGTGAGGTCTGCGCGCTCGCTCCGGGCTCGGCGCCACGCCCGCCCCGCCGCGCGACCCGTCCGACTTCCAGTGCGGGCGCACCCCGGTCGTGCTCGGCCGCACTGGAAGTGCGGCGGGACAGACCGGCGGATCCGGGTCGGCGCGGCCGCACTAAGACTGGCGCGTGGCCGTCAGCTCGACGGTGCGCAGTTCCTTCTCCCCGAGGTGCACGAAGATCGTCTCCCGCTGCGCCGTCGTCGCCTGCTCCGGAGGCACGTCGCTGGTCGGCTCCCACCCCTGCGCGAACATCGCCAGCACCATCGTCCGCACGGGGTCCGGGTCGTTCGCCGGGGTGGCGTAGACCCGCTTCACGGTCGGGCAGCCCTGGCGGCAGAGCCGGTCGCCGCTGGTCGTCTCCGACACCACCCGGAACCCCTCGGGCAACGCCACCCGGTCCAGCTCGGCGCGAACCTGCGGCAGCGTCGGCTTGATGTTCGCCAGCGTCGAGGTGGCGAAGAACGCCGCCACCAGCGCGCTGCCGAGCACGACCAGCAGGCCGTTGCGGCGGGCCCGCCGCATGGTGCGGCGCGTCGCCGAGAAGGCGACGGCCAGCGCCAGCACCACGATGGCGAGCGGGAAGCCCCGGTTCACGATTCGCGCGTCGCTGACGAACCCGAGCACGAACCACCCGGCGACCGTCGCCACCAGCCAGCCCGCGACCGCGGTCAGCAGCCCGAGGATGATCCCCCGCTGCGCGCTGGGGTCGCGGTCAGGGGGAACGACGTCGTACGACAGCGGCCCGACCCGCTCGACCTCCACGCCCGGCACCGTAGCGCGGCTGTCACGCCGGTTTTCAGGCGCCGGCGGGACGTGTGACCGGATCGTTGCCCGCGGCCCGCGCGGTGCCGTCGGCGTCGAGCAGGGCGAACGTGTTCACGATCTCCTGCACCACGCGGCCGTCGATGGGCAACGACAGGTGCCCGACGCCGCGGACGAAGACGTTGCGCGCCCGCAGGTCCGGGTGGGTGAGGCAGGCGGACGACCGCGGCACGACCATCGCGTCGAGGTCGCTCCAGACGCAGACGAAGCGGGTGCGGCACGTCGGCGCCGGGAGCGCGAGCTCGCGGATGACCGGCGAGCCGGGCCGCAGCTGCGCCACCGCGCGGCCGGCCATGAGGTACGCCGCCAGGGTGCCGTTGTGTGGCGTGCCGAGCGTGGCGAGGGTGTGCACCCGCTCGTCGCCGGCCAGCCGCTGCACGTAGTACCGGGCGACCAGGCCGCCCATGCTGTGGCCGACGACGTGCACGCGCTCGTAGCCGGTCTCCTCGCACAGCCGCTCGACGACCTGCGCCAGCCGCGCGGCGGCGCGCGGGACGTCGTTGGTGACGATCGAGTAGTTCATCGTCACGACCCGGCCGAAGCCGCGGCGCTGTAGCTGGCGGCGGAGCAGCGTGAAGATCGAGCGGTTGTCGACCCACCCGTGCACCAGCACGATCGGGGTGCCGGCCGCCTCGACGTCGCTGGCGACGAGCCCGCGCTGGGCCGGGCTCAGCCGGTCGAGGTTGAGGTGCGGGGCGATGCCGTCGGCGGTGTGCTCGCGCAGGAAGCCGAGCGGGAAGAGCGCGAGGTGCGTCGCCCACCAGGCCGTCTCCACGGCCACCCCGCGGACGCCGGTCGGGGACAGCACCGACCTCGCGCCGCGGCCGACCGCACCCTTCGCTCTGCCGAGCGCGTCGCGCATGGCCGCACGCTAACCCGGCCGGCCCGCGCGCGTCGCGCGGCGCGCGTCACAGACCGGACGGCGGCTCCGGCTCGGTCGGCTCCCACGGGTCGGGGCACGGCGGCAGCGGCTCGCTCTGCCCGGTCACCGTCGTGGAGGTCGTGCGGTCGACGTAGACGTCGCCGGACGCCGCCCGGACCGCCCACAGCGTGAGACCGGTGCCCGAGTCGGAACGCCCGTCGGCGTCGTAGCGGCGGCCGTCCGGCGCGACCCAGCCGCCGTCGTCCGGGCAGAACGCCACCGGCCCCGCCACCGCCGCCAGCCCCGCGCGCCGGTCGATCCAGCCGTCGCCGGCCGGCAGCGGGTGGACCGCCTGCTCCGGGTACCCCGACAGCGGCCCCTCGTCGGTGTACGGCGGCTTCGGCCGGTCCGGCCGGGACAGCAGGAACGCCGCTGCGACGACCGCGATGAGCGCCGCCGCGCCGAGCGCGGCGAGCACCCACGGCAGCCCGAGCTGCGCGCGGATGACGAGCTTGCGGCTGGCCGCCTTGCGCGGGAGGTAGCCGTACCGCTCGCCGCTCTCCGGGTCGAACGGCACGCCCCCGCCGACCGGGACGACCGGGTCCTTGCTCACGTGAGGCTCCCTGGCAGCGGGCTCGACCAGCGGCGCTCCCTGGCCGGCCGCCGGTCCGCCGCGTCTCGCGTCGCCAGGTGCGCGGCCTGCGCGGCGACGTAGCCCGCGAACGCCGCGTCGTCCGGCTCCGGCGTCGCCGCGTCGGCGAAGCCGAGCGCGAGCAGGTCCACCGGGCGCAGCCGCAGCCGTTTCGCGGTGGCGCCGGGCGTCGTCCGCAACGCCGCCGCCGCGGCCTCGGGACCGAGCGCGGCGAAGTACGACCCGGGCGTCACGAGCACGCAGTCGGCCACGGTCACCGCGAGCGCGCCGCCGCTGCCGCCCTCGCCGGTGACGACGGCCAGCGTGGGCGCCGGACAGCCGAGCAGCGCGTCCATCGTGTCCGCGATCGCCTGCGCGACCCCGGCCGCCTCGGCCTCGGCGCCCGGCTCGGCTCCGGGCGTGTCCACCAGCGTGACCAGCACCCGGTCCAGTGACGCGGCGAGCCGCGCGGCGCGCTGGACCAGCCGGTAGCCGTTCGGGGTGGGGCGGCCGGACCGTTCGGCCGCGACCGCGACGGCGACGCAGGGCGTTCCGCCGAGGTCGCCGACGATGACGCGCACCGAGGTGTCGCCGCCGTCGGCGCGCAGGTCGACACCGTTCGGGACCAGCCGGTCGAGCAGGGCGCGACCGCTCGGGCGGTCGGACCGGCGGGCGCGTTCGACCTGCACGTCGCCGTCGGGCGCGTCGGCCTCGGCCGCGGCCGGCGTGGTCGGCGCCGGGGCAAGCGTTCCGGCGGCGGGGCGCAGTGCGGCGAGCGTGCGGCCGAGCCAGTCGGCGACGTCGTCCGGCGCGAGCAGCGCGTCCACCAGCCCGGCGTCGTACGCCGACTCGGCGGTGTGGCTGCCGGGCGGCAACGGCTGCCCGAGCACCACCTCGGCGACCCGCGGCCCGGCGAAGCCGATGGTGGCGCCGCGCACCGCCGCGCGGACGTCGGCGCGGGTGACGACGCTGATGAACACGCCACCGGTCGTGGGGTGGTCGGCGACCGCGACGTGCGGGACCCCGGCCGCGGCGAGCCGGCGCAACGCGAGCTGCGCGCGTGGCATCCCGACCAGCGCGGCCATGCCCTCCTGGAGCCGGACGCCGCCCGAGCGCACGAACGACACCAGCGGTTCGCGGTACCGCGCCGCGCGTTCCGCCGCGTCCACGAACGCCGTCGCGTCCAGCTCGCCGAACGACCCGCCGAACGCCGTGAAGTCCCAGACCGCCGCGACGACGTTCACGCCGCCGACCTGGCCGATGCCGTAGCGGACGACCTCGGCGGGCGCGTAGTCCGGCCAGCCGGTGGGGTTGCGGCCGACCCGCTCGAACCCGGGGAACGAGAACCGCTTGAGCACGCGCTCCCGCCAGTCGGACACGCGACGCAGCATGCCACGCGACCCCGGTACGATCCGCGCCATGGCAACCGGTGGGCGCATCCGCGTCGTCGTCGCGAAGCCCGGCCTCGACGGGCACGACCGCGGCGCCAAGGTCGTCGCGCGCGCGCTGCGCGACGCCGGCATGGAGGTCATCTACACCGGGCTGCACCAGACGCCCGAGCAGATCGTGGAGACCGCCGTGCAGGAGGACGCCGACGCGGTCGGCCTGTCCATCCTGTCCGGCGCGCACATGGCGCTGTTCCCGCGAGTGATCGAGCTGCTCAAGGAGCGCGACGCGGCGGACATCGTGGTGTTCGGCGGCGGCATCATCCCGGCCGCCGACATGCCCGAGCTCGAGGCGATGGGCGTCGCGAAGATCTTCACGCCGGGCGCGACGACCGGCGAGATCATCGAGTGGGTCCGCACCCACGTGGGGACACCGAGCGCGGCGTAACCGCTACGCCGGCGTCGCGTCCACCCTCGCCTGCGCCGGGTCGTCACCGGCGATCCGGCGGGCCACCCCGGCCAGCATCGCCTCGACGTCGTCGTCGGCCGCGCCCCGGATCACGATGTCGACGGGCGGCCCGGACCCGCGTTCGACGTGCATGGTCAGCTCGACCTGCCGCGGCCGCTTCGGCAGCCGCGCCGCGACGGCGAGGATCACCGTGAAGAACACCAGTCCGGCCACGAAGAGCTGGATCGTCACGCTGTCGATGACCACGTCACTCCGCCAATCCCACACAGATCCCGCCGCTGAGCACGGCGGCGCCTATCACCCACGTTGACATGACGGCGACGGCAGCGGGATCCGCAGGTGGCGGCGCACCCGTGCCGGTGGCGCTGGTACGCGCCGCGGCCGTGTCCGCGAACAGCAGCGCGGACCACAGGAGGACGAGCACGGCGAACCCGTACGCGAGCAGCAGGGTCAGCGGCTGCCGGCGTCGACGAGCTCCGGCGAGCTCGCCGATACCGCCCGCCACGATCGCGGCCGCGACCAGGTAGAGGTCGCCGCCGCCGACCACGTCGGCGAGGCCGGCCGACGCGCCGCGCTGGGTCGAGCGGACCCAGAAGAACGCGAACGGCACCAACGCGATCGCCACCGTGAACAGCACCCACCGAACGAGTCGGGTCATGACCATGTGGTCGATGGTGCGACCCCGGGCCACCCGTATCCAGGGCTGTGCGGCATCTGTGGACGGCTCCGGCCGTCCCTGTGGATGGCGTGACGTACTGTCGAAGCATGCTCGGAGACCAGCGGCACCTGCTGTCGATGCCCGACGACGTCACGTACCTCAACTGCGCGTACCTCGCCCCGCAGCTGCGCTCGGTGAGCGAGGCCGGGCACGCCGCCGTGGCGCTCAAGGAGAGCCCGTGGGAGGTGACGCCGCAGTCGTTCTTCACCGGCAGCGAACGCCTCCGCGAGACGTTCGCGCGGGTGGTCGGCGGCGACGCGGACGGCGTGGCGTTCGTGCCGAGCGTCTCGTACGGCGTAGGCGTCGCCGCGAAGAACCTGCCCATCGAGGGCCGGTCGATCCTGGTGCTCGCGGAGGACTTCCCGAGCGACGTCTACAGCTGGCAGCTGGCCGGCCCGGTCGTGACCGTGCCGCGGCCGGCGGACGACGACTGGACGACCGCGGTCCTCGACCGGCTCGACGCGACGATCGCCGTCGTCGCGGTGCCGCACGTGCACTGGACCGACGGCGGTCTGGTCGACCTCGTGCGGGTCGGCGAGGCGGCGCGCGCGGTCGGCGCCGCGCTGGTCGTGGACGCCACGCAGTCGCTCGGCGCACTGCCGCTCGACCTCGACGCGGTGCGCCCCGATTTCGTCGTCGCGGCCGGCTACAAGTGGCTGTTCGGCCCGTACTCGCTCGGCTACCTCTGGGCCGCACCGCAGCACCGCGCCGGGGTGCCGTTGGAGGCGAACTGGATCAATCGCGAGGACAGCGACGACTTCGCCCGGCTGATCGACTACCGCGAGGGGTACCAGCCCGGCGCCCGCCGCTACGACGTCGGCGAGCGCTCGAACTTCGTCCTCGTGCCGATGGCGCAGGCGGCGTTGACGCAGATCCTCGACTGGGGCATCCCCGAGATCGCCGCGACGACGGCCGAGCTGACGGCGTACCTGGCCAACGGCGCCGACAAGCTCGGGCTCCGTACCGCGCCCGAGCAGCTGCGCGGCCCGCACCTGATGGGGATCCGCTTCCCCGATGGCCTGCGCGACGGCATCGCGGAGACGCTGGCGGAGCAGCGCATCTACGTGAGCATCCGCGGCGACTCGGTGCGCGTCGCGCCGCACGTCTACAACACCACCGCCGACTGCGACCGGCTGCTGGACGCCCTCGGCGGCTAGGGGCAGGCTCGGGCCCGGCTACGATGGCGCCGACCGAGGGGGGGATCCGTGTCGCGGTTGCCGATCGTCGCCGACGCTCCGTGCGTGGACCCGCGGCTCGGGTTCGAGGCGTACGCCGCCGCGCTCGCCGCGGCCATCAGGGGCGGGACGCCCGCGCAGTTCACGGTCGGCATCTACGGCGCTTGGGGCAGCGGCAAGTCGTCGCTCCTCAACGCCATCGAACGCATGCTTCGGGGCGACTCCCGCGTCATCGCGGTGCCGTTCGACGCGTGGCGGTACGAGCGGGCGCCGCACATCATCGTGCCGCTGCTGCACCGGATCGACACCGCGCTGCGCAGCCACGCCGACGAGCCGTTGAAGCAGCGGGTACGGAAGGCGCTGCTGTCGGTCGTCCGGTCGCTGTCGCTGACAGCCGGCCCGGTGACGTTCGACCCGGCCCGGGCGCTGGACGCGGCGGCCGACGTGCGGGTCCTCGACGCGGCGTTCGACCAGCCGTACGAGGACATGCGCGCGATCAGCGAGGCGCTCGGCGACCGCCGGGTGGTCGTGCTCATCGACGACCTCGACCGTTGCTCACCCGCGAACGTCGTCGCGGTGCTCGAGGCGATCAACCTCGTCATGGACGTTCCCGGGTTCGTGTTCGTGCTCGCGCTCGACTACGAGGTGCTGGTCCAGGCTGTGACCGCGAAGTACCCGCACGCGTCCGGCCACGTCTTCATCGAGAAGATGGTCCAGGTGCCGTTCCGGGTCCCGCGGCTGGTGCTGGACGAGCACTTCCTCGACGCGCTGGTCCCCGGCTGGGAGGCGTGGACCGCGGAGCTCCCCACTGGGTTCGACGCCATCGCGTACGACGTCGCGACGCTCGGCCTCGCCGGCAACCCGCGCCAGATCAAGCGGTTCATCAACACCGTCCTGGTGCTGTCCCGGGTCGCCCTGGAACGTGGCGCGGCGGTCACGGTGCGCGACCTCGCGGCCGTCGTGGGACTGCAGCTGCGCTGGCCGGCCGAGTACCAGGACTTCGCCGACGCGGTGTTCGCCGGCGACGAGGATCCGACCGGGACGCTGCGGCGGAGCGAGGACACCGACCTGGCGCGCTACGTCGCGCGGCTGTTCGACGAGGCGGTCTCGGCGGCGGCACTGCAGGGTGTCCTCCAGCTGACGCAGGCCGCCGCCCCACCCGAGGAGGCGAGCGGGTACGACACCGGCGACTACGACACGCCGCCGGCCGCCGTCTCCGGGACGCGACGCGAACGCAACCTCGCGCGGGTGATCGACGCGTTGCGCGAGCACGGCTACCAGCGCCGGGGCGGGACCAAGGGGTACTACCACGACGCCGTTCCAGGTGTCCGGGTCGTGGTCGGGAAAACGGTCGTCCGGATCGAGGCGAAGGAGCGCGACACCGGGAGGTGGCTCCTCGGGTTCTCTGGGTCGATCACGCAGCAGTCGGAGGACATCCTCAGGCTCGTCGCGGAACCTGCGGAGATGGCGTGGGCCGTGCGGGCGGAGCTCGCGACAAGGATGAGCAGCGACTACGACATGAGTCAGTTCCGCTGATCGTCGGGTGGCCCGGACACCCGCATAGGGCCACCCGGCGCGGACAGGCGTTTCGCGTGCCGCACCGCCCGGCCGTTACGCTTCCGGCGCCCGATTCCGCCGTCGACGAGGACGCCCGTGGACCTGTTCGAGTACCAGGCGAGAGACCTGTTCGCGAAGTACGGCGTCCCCGTGACGCAGGGCCGGGTGGCCACGACGCCGGAGGAGGCGCGCGCCGCCGCCGAGGCGATCGGCGGTCCGGTGGTCGTCAAGGCGCAGGTCAAGACCGGCGGCCGCGGCAAGGCCGGCGGGGTGAAGCTGGCCGACGACCCCGCCGACGCGGAGGAGAAGGCGCGCCAGATCCTCGGCATGGACATCAAGGGCCACACGGTCCACCGGGTCCTGATCGCCGAGGCCAGCGACATCGCCGAGGAGTACTACTTCTCGTTCCTGCTCGACCGGTCCAACCGGACGTTCCTCGCGATGTGCTCGGCCGAGGGCGGCATGGACATCGAGGAGGTCGCGCGGACCAAGCCCGAGGCGCTGGACAGGATCGCGGTGGACCGCAACGCCGGCGTGGACCTCGCGCGGGCGGCCGAGATCGTGCGCCTGCTCCCCGAGGACGCGCGCGAGCAGGCCGCCGCGCTCGTCGTCCAGCTCTGGGACTGCTTCACGTCCGAGGACGCCACGCTGGTCGAGGTGAACCCGCTGGTGAAGACGCCGGACGGGCGCGTCCTCGCACTCGACGGCAAGGTGACGCTCGACGACAACGCGGAGTTCCGGCAGGCCGGCCACGAGGCGTTGCACGACCGCTCGGCCGCCGACCCGCTCGAGGAGCAGGCTAAGGCGAAGGACCTCAACTACGTCAAGCTCGAACACGGCTCGGTCGGCATCATCGGCAACGGCGCCGGCCTGGTCATGAGCACGCTCGACGTCGTCGCGTACGCCGGCGAGGAGTTCGGCGGCCAGCGCCCCGCGAACTTCCTCGACATCGGCGGCGGCGCCTCGGCGCAGGTCATGGCCGACGGCCTGTCGATCGTGCTCTCCGACCCCGACGTCAAGAGCGTGTTCGTCAACGTCTTCGGCGGCATCACCGCGTGCGACGCGGTCGCCAACGGCGTCGTGCAGGCGATCGGCCTGCTCGGCGGCGTGGACAAGCCGATCGTCGTACGGCTCGACGGCAACAACGCGGAGGAGGGCCGCCGCATCCTCGACGAGGCGGCGATCCCGACGCTGCAGCGCGTGGACACCATGGACGGCGCGGCGCGCCTCGCCGCCGAGCTCGCTTCGAAGGGGGCGTAACGAGATGGCCATCTTCGTCGACGAGAGCACCAGGGTCCTCGTACAGGGCATCACCGGCTCGGAGGGCACCAAGCACACCCGCCGCATGCTCGCTAGCGGCACGCAGATCGTGGCGGGCGTGACGCCCGGCAAGGCCGGCCAGGACGTGGACGGCATCCCGGTCTTCGACTCGGTGGGCGATGCCGTCGCCCAGACCGGGGCGAACGCCGCCGTCGTCTTCGTCCCGCCGAAGTTCGTCAAGAGCGCGGTCATCGAGACGATCGACGCGGGCGTGCCGCTCTGCGTGGTCATCACCGAAGGCATCCCGGTGCACGACACGACGTCGTTCTGGAACTACAAGCAGGCGAACGGCGCCGCCACGCGGATCGTCGGCCCGAACTGCCCCGGCGTCATCAGCCCCGGCCGCACCAACCTCGGCATCATCCCCGCCGACATCACCAAGCAGGGCCGCATCGGGCTGGTCAGCAAGTCGGGCACGCTGACGTACCAGATGATGTACGAGCTGCGCGACATCGGGTTCTCGACCTGCGTCGGCATCGGTGGCGACCCGGTGATCGGCACGACGCACATCGACTGCCTGCAGGCGTTCCAGGACGACCCGGACACCGACGCGATCGTCATGATCGGCGAGATCGGCGGCGACGCCGAGGAGCGCGCGGCGGCGTACATCAAGGAGAACGTCACCAAGCCGGTCGTCGGCTACATCGCCGGCTTCACCGCGCCGGAGGGCAAGACGATGGGCCACGCCGGCGCCATCGTGTCCGGCTCGTCCGGCACCGCCGAAGCGAAGAAGGACGCGCTGGAGGCGGTCGGCGTGCGGGTCGGGCGGACGCCGAGCGAGGCGGCGCGGCTGATGGCGGAGATCGTCGGCGGGCGGTGAGCCGTGCCGCGTGACGCGAGCGCCGCGAACGCGGCGAGCGACGCCGGCGAGCGCCGGTGGGGCGCCGACGAGATCGGCGTCGTCGCGGCCGGCCTGACGTTCGTGGTGCTGGCGTCGCTGCCGTGGTTCGTGGCGACGCTCGGTCCGGACGAGCGGGCGACGTTCCGGGCGTGGGACCTCGGCGTGCTGACCCTGCTCTGCGTGCTGCTGTCGGTCTACGCCACGGGGCGCGTGGTGTGGCTGCACTTCCGGCCGCTCGGGCCGGAGGTCCCGCTGGCGCCGGGGGTGGAGCCGTTCGTCGCTGCACTGGCGGCGCTGGCGTTGATGCTCTACCGCTCGATGGACGTGCCGACCGTCCCGCTCGCCGCGAACGTGCAGCGCACGATTTGGCTGATCGCGGCGCTGTTCACGGTGACGTTCCAGGTCGTGTTCGCGCTGCGCGCCGTGGCGCGCACGGGTTTCCGCGCGTAGCAGGGCGTGTCCCTGTCGTAGTTCCACGGCCGCGCGCGGGCCGCGTGCGACAGTCGGTGCGGTGACCACCGCGACCCGAGACCCGAGGACCGCGCGGCGGACGCCGGCCCGCCCGGTCCGCCGCGGGCCGGCGCCGTCGGCGCTCGCGCTGACGATCTCCAAGGCGGCGCTGCGCGCCTTCGCGGCCTCGCTGCTCGTCGTCGAGCTGCTCGCCGTCTTCGCCTGGGCGGCCGACGGCCGGTCCGGCGCCGGGTCCGGCGAGGCGCTGCGGGCCGGCGCGCTCGCCTGGCTGGTGGCGCACGGCGCCACGATCGCCGTCGAGGGCGGCCGCTTCGGGCTCGCGCCGCTGGGGCTGACGCTGCTGCTCGCGGTGTTCCCGCTGCGCGCGGGCGCGGCGGTCGTCCGCGAGCTGCAGCCGCGGCCGCCGGGGCTGGCCGCCGCGGTCGGCGCCGCCGTCGGCATCCCGTACGCCGTCCTGGCCGCGTTGACCACGGCGGTCGCGCGCACGCCGCCGGCCCGCCCCGCGCCGTGGCGCGTGCTGCTGCTCGCCGGTCTGCTCGCCTCGGTGGCCGGCGCGCTCGGCGCGGCGCGGGCGCGCGGGTGGGAGCACTACGCGGCGCTCGTCCCCGAACGCGCGCGGCTGGTCGGCACCGGCGCTGCGGCGGCGCTGGGCACGCTCGCGGCGGGCGGCGCGGTGGGCATGGCCGCCGCGCTCGGCTGGCACCTCACGCGGACCGCCGATTTGATGGCGGCGTTGCGGCCAGGGCTGTTCGGCGGGCTGGTGCTGGTGCTGCTCTGCGTGGCGTACCTGCCGAACGCCGTCGTGTGGTGCGTGTCGTTCGCGGTCGGTACCGGCTTCGCGGTCGGCGTAGGCACCACCGTCGCCCCGAACGGCGTCACGCTCGGCCCGCTGCCGGCGTTCCCGCTGCTCTCGGCGCTCCCCGCCTCGGGGTCCGCGCCGCGCCCCGCGCTGCTGCTCCTGCTCGTCCCTGTCGCGGCCGGCGTCATCGCCGGGCTGACCGTCGTCCGCCGGGCGCCCGAGCTGACGGCGGGGCGGGCCGCGGCGTGGGCCGCGCTCACCGGCCCGGCGACCGGCGTCGCCGTCGCGGTCGCCTGCGTGCTGGCCTCCGGGAGCGCCGGCCCAGGCCGGCTGGCGACGACCGGCCCCTCGCCCTGGCTGACCGGGCTCGCGGCGGCCGAGTGGGTGACGTTCACGGCGGCGGCGGTCGCGGCGTATGCCGCCGGAAAGCACGACGGCCCCCGCCCGTAGGCGGAGGCCGTCGGCGCGGTTCGGCGGCGTCAGCCCCGGACGACGACCGTCTTCATGATCTTGTCGGCGAACGTCTGCTTCTTGGCGTCCCACAGCGGCCAGAGGAAGCCGAGGTAGCAGGGGAGCCCGTCGACGATGTGCAGGAAGAACCGGCCGACGCCGGCGCCGCCGCCGATCGGCTGGCCGTCCTGCTCGCGGAGCAGCCGGATGCCGGCCTGCTTCTTGCCTGTGCTCTGTCCCGTCTGCCCCTGCAGGTAGCCGTTATAGATGCCCCACGCGAGCGCGGCGAGCCACAGCAGCGTGCCGAGAGACGCGGAGATGGCGTTCTGCACGACAGCCGCGAGCACGGCCGGTCCGAAGTAGTCGATCGAGAACGACTGCGCGCGCTGGCCCCAGCTCGCGAGCGGCGGGCCGGCCCACTGGCCGGGGACGGGGGGCATGCCGCCGCCCTGGCCGCCGTACGCGGGCGGCGGCGGGCCGCCGTAGCCGGGCTCGCCGCCATAGCCGGGGGGCTGAGCGCCGTAGCCGGGGGGCTGCGACGGGGTGCCATAGCCGGGCGCGCCGCCGCCGGGCGGCTCTGGGGGGGTCGTCGTCATACGCGTGTCCTCCGGTTCTCTCACAACGCCAGTCGGTCGAAGCGGACGATCTGCCATACCCACGCGAACGCCGCCACCGAAGTGAACAGCCAACCGCGGGCGCGGTGTGGGACGTGGCAGCCTCTCGCGATCAAGGGGTATAGCACCAGCCCCAATCCGAGGAGCAGCGCGACGGGGTTCGCGAGCAGCGCCGCGACCACGTCGCCGTTGCCGAGGTGTACCGCCGCTGTCGTCGTCCCGCAGAGCGGGCATGGGATGCCCGTGACGGCGCGCAGCAGGCAGAGCGTCGGGGGGCGTTCGATCCGCACCGCCGCGAGCGTCACGGCGGCGGACGCCGCGAGCGCGACGCGGACGGCCGTGGCGGCGACCGCGCGGCTCAGCGGCGGCGGCCCGGAGGTGGCGCTCAACGTCGTCATGGGTTGGTCGGGTCGTACCGCTCCACGCAGGACGACGGCGCCTCGCCGGAGCGCAGGCAGTCCTCGTACGCGTCCTGGTTACGGCTGTCGAGGACCGCGATCGTCACGCCCCACGCGATCGCGCCCACGATCGCGACCGTCCCGAGGACGACGCCCGCGGTGGCGGCGGCCTTCGCGCCCGCCTCGCCGCGCTTGACGCGGCCGCGGCCGATCAGCCCGAGGGCGAGCGCGACGACGCCGAGCACCGCACCCGGCAGCAGGAACAGCACCGCGGGGATGGCGAGGAGCCCGATGAACAGCGACGCGATGCCGGGGCCGTTGTGGCGCGGGGGCGCGTAGCCGGGGGCGGTCCAGTCCCCGGGGACCGGCGGGGTGGGCCAGTCCGGCGTCGGTGCGGGGGTCGTGGACGGCTGCCAGTCGCCCGCGCCGGCGGTCGGGTCCGGCGGCTGGGTCACGCGGCGCTCCTCGGCGGCTACGGGGCCGCCCGGCGCGGCCGCGCCCATCGTTCCGGCACGGCCGCGCCACGCGCAAGACCACGGCGGCTACGGCGCGTTGATGTCGTCCTCGAACTGCGTCTCGCACGCACGCTCCTCCGCGGGCGTGTCCGCGTTGGCCAGGCAGTCGGTGAGGCCGGCGAACTCGTCGAAGTACTCGCCGGCGACCGCGGCGACGAAGATCGCGACGCCGATCGAGACCGCGCCGAGGAACATCCCGATGATGGACATCGCCTTGCTCGCCCCGACTCGGCGGACCCCGATGATCCCGAAGATCAGCGCCAGCAGGCCGAAGAAGCCGCCGACGATGAACACCGAGGTGAGGAGGCCGAGGATGCCGAGCACGAGCGACGCGATGCTCATGCCGTTGCGGGCCGGCGGCTGCTGCGCGTAGCCGGGCTGGCCCCACTGGCCGGGAGCGCCGGGCTGGCCGTACCCCGGCTGACCGGGCGGGCCGAAGCCGGGTGGACCGGCGGGCGGTGCGCCGTACCCGGGCTGACCGCCGGGTGCGCCGTAGCCCGGCTGGCCGGCGGGGGGCGCGCCGTAGCCGGGCTGGCCGCCGTAGTCCCCCTGGCCTGGCGGTGGGTACGGCCCCGGCTGCTGCGGCTGTTCGGGCGACATGCCCGGCGCGTGCTGCCAAGGGTCCTGCGGCGGATCCGACGGCGTCGTCACGATGCCCTCCTCCGACGGGCGACCGGGCTTCTCCGGTGCGCCACCTTCGCTATCGTTGCCCCCTCCCGTCCGGAGCCAAAGCACATCGCCTTCAGGAGAATCGCGCCGTGGTCGCTCGGCTCGTCGTGCTGGTCTCCGGCTCGGGCACCAACCTCCAGGCGCTCCTCGACGCGGCCGCGGACCCCGCGTACGGCGCCCGCGTCGTCGCCGTGGGCGCGGACCGCGACGGGATCGAGGGACTGGCACGGGCCGACCGCGCGGGCGTCGAGACGTTCGTCGTGCGGCTCGCCGACTGCCCCGACCGCGCGGAGTTCGACCGGCGGGTGGCGGCCGCGCTGGCGTCGTACGAGCCCGATCTGGTCGTGCTGGCCGGCTACATGAAGCTGCTCGGCCCGCCGGTCGTGGACCGGTTCACCATCGTCAACACGCACCCGGCGCTGCTGCCGTCGTTCGCCGGCGCGCACGGCGTCCGCGACGCGCTTGCCTACGGCGTCAAGGTCACCGGCGTCACGGTCCACCTCGTCGACGCCGGCGTGGACACCGGGCCGATCGTCGCGCAGGAAGCCGTCGCGGTCCGCGACGACGACGACGAGACCACGCTGCACGAACGCATCAAGGTCGTCGAGCGACGCCTGCTCGTCGACACCGTCGGGCGCCTGGCGCGCGGCGGGCCACCGAAGATCGAGGGAAGAAAGGTCGTCCTGCCGTGACGCAGCGCCCCATCCGCCGCGCGTTGGTGAGCGTCTACGACAAGTCCGGGCTGCTCGACCTGGCCCGCGGGCTGGTCGAGGCCGGTGTCGAGATCGTGTCGACCGGCTCGACCGCCGCGCAGATCGCCGCCGACGGGCTGCCGGTCACGTCGGTCAGCGACGTGACCGGCTTTCCCGAGTGCCTCGACGGGCGGGTCAAGACGCTGCACCCGAAGGTGCACGCGGGGATCCTCGCCGACCTGCGGCTGCCCGACCACGAACGCCAGCTCGCCGACCTGGGCGTGGCGCCGTTCGAGCTGGTCGTCGTCAACCTCTACCCGTTCCGCGACACCGTGCGGTCCGGCGCGGCGGTGGACGAGTGCGTCGAGCAGATCGACATCGGCGGGCCGACGATGGTGCGTGCCGCCGCGAAGAACCACCCGTCGGTCGCGGTCGTCGTGTCGCCGGCGCGCTACCCCGAGGTGCTGGAGGCGGTGCGCTCCGGCGGGTTCTCGCTGGAGCAGCGGCAGGGGCTGGCCGCCGAGGCGTTCGCGCACACAGCGTCGTACGACCTCGCCGTCGCGTCGTGGTTCGCGCAGGAGGTCGTGCGGTCCGAGTGGCCGGCGTTCGCGGGGCAGGCGCTGACCCGCGCCGACGTCCTTCGCTACGGCGAGAACCCGCACCAGCAGGCCGCCCTCTACCTCGACGGCGACGTGCCCCCCGGGCTGGCGCAGGCCGAGCAGCGGCACGGCAAGCAGATGTCGTACAACAACTACGTCGACACCGACGCCGCGCGGCGCGCCGCGTACGACTTCGCCGAGCCCTGCGTCGCGATCGTCAAGCACGCGAACCCGTGCGGGATCGCGGTCGGCGCCGACGTCGCCGAGGCGCACCGCAAGGCGCACGCCTGCGACCCGGTGAGCGCGTTCGGCGGCGTCATCGCGGTCAACCGTGACGTGTCGGTGGCGATGGCGGAGCAGGTGGCGGAGATCTTCACCGAGGTCATCGTGGCGCCCGGCTACGACGACGGCGCGGTCGAGGTGCTGTCCCGCAAGCCGTCGATCCGGGTGCTCGTCGCGCCCGACCCGTTGCCGCAGTACGTGGACTGGCGCGCGGTGAGCGGCGGGGTGCTCGTGCAGGCCCGCGACGCGATCGACGCGCCTGGCGACGACCCCTCGACCTGGGTCGAGCAGACGGGCGCCGAGGTGGACGAGGAGACGTTGCGGGACCTGGCGTTCGCCTGGCGCGCCTGCCGCGCCGTGAAGTCGAACGCCATCCTGCTCGCGGCCGGCGGCGCGACCGTCGGCGTCGGGATGGGCCAGGTCAACCGGGTGGATGCGGCGCGGCTCGCGGTGTCGCGCGCCGGCGACCGCGCCAAGGGGTCGGTGGCGGCGTCGGACGCGTTCTTCCCGTTCGCCGACGGGCTCGAGGTGCTGGCGGAGGCGGGCGTGCGCGCGGTGGTCGAGCCGGGCGGGTCGGTGCGCGACGCCGAGGTGGTCGAGGCCGCGCGCGCGGCGGGCGTGGCGCTGCTGTTCACCGGCACCCGGCACTTCTTCCATTGAGCTTCGTCGACGCCGACCTCGTCGAGTGGGAGACGGCGGGGGAGACGTTCGAGGAGGTGGACTTCTCGGGCGCGCGGATGAACGCGTCGGTGCACACCGGGAGCGCGTTCCTGCGCTGCCGGTTCCGGCGGACCCGGCTGTTCGGGGCGGCGTTCGTCGGCTGCAAGCTGACCGGCTCGGTCTTCGAGGGCGCCGAGCTGCGGCCGTTGCGCGTCGAGGGCGGTGACTGGTCGTACGTCCGGCTGCGCGGCGCCGACCTGCGCGGGGTGTCGTTCGCCGGCGTTCGCCTGGTCGAGGCGGACCTCTCCGAGGCCGACCTGTCCGGCTGCGACCTGCGCGGCGCCGACCTGTCGAACGCCGTGCTGCGCCGCGCGAAGCTCGGCGGCGCGGACCTGCGCGGCGCGCGGGTGGACGGCGCCGACCTCGCCGCCGCCGAGGTCGGCGGCGCGACGCTCGACGTGGCGCAGGCGGTGCACCTGGCGCGCTGCCTCGGCGCGCACGTCGAGTGACACACTTCCGCCCATGACCGCTCGCCTGCTGCCCGGCGGCCCCGTCGCCGAGGCCGTCTACGCCGACCTCGCCCCCCGCATCGAGAAGCTGGTCGCGAACGGCCACCGGCCCGGCCTCGGCACGATCCTGGTCGGCGACGACTCGGCGAGCGCCGGCTACATCCGGATGAAGATGGAGAAGGCGGAGGGGCTCGGCCTCACCTCGCCGCACGTGCACCTCGGCGGGGACGCGACGCAGGTCGACCTCGTCGCCGCGATCCGCGACCTCAACGCCGCCCCTGAGGTCGACGCGATGCTGGTCCAGCACCCGACGCCGCCGCAGATCGACTTCGAGGCGGCGTTGCTGGAGATGGACCCGGACAAGGACGTGGACGGGCTGCACCCGGTCAACATGGGCCGCCTCGCCCTCGGGCTGCCGGGTCCTGTCCCGTGCACGCCGGCCGGCATCGAGGCGTTGCTCGCGCACTACGAGATCCCGGTGTCCGGCCGCGAGGTCTGCATCGTCGGCCGCGGCACGACGCTCGGCCGGCCGCTCGCGTTGCTGCTCACCCAGAAGCGGCCGACCGCCAACGCCGCGGTGACCGTCGTGCACACCGGCATCCCCGACTGGGGGCGGCTGACGTTGCGCGCGGAGGTGATCGTGGCGGCGGCCGGCGTGCCCGGCATCCTGCGGCCCGAGCACGTGGCACCCGGCGCGACCGTGGTCGGCGGCGGCGTGCGCTACGAGGGGAAGCGGCTGCTGCCCGACGTGGACGAGTCCTGCGCCGAGGTCGCCGGGGCGATCACGCCGCGGGTCGGCGGCGTCGGGCCGACGACCGTGGCGATGCTGTTCCGGAACTGCGTCGAGGCGGCCGAACGGCGCGCCGCGGGCTGACCCCGCGGCTCGCCGGATGGGTCAGCCGACCCGGCGCTCGCCTGCCGGCGCGAGGTGGCCGTTGCCGTTGCTGTTCCCGTTGACGCCGTTCGCGCCCACCGGCTGCGGCGGGGTGGACGGCGCCGACGGGGTGTCGGGGAGCGGGCGGACGACGCCGGCCGCGATGACCTCGTTGGCGAGCTTGGCGCGGCGGTTGGTGCCCTCCGGGATCCGGAACTTCTGGTACAGCCGCAGCAGGTGCTGCTTGACGGCGGCCTCGGTGACGACGAGCTCCTCGGCGATCTCGCGCGCGGACGCCGGCGCGACGAACGCGTCCTGCCGCAGCGCGGGCCGGCACAGCGCGGTGAGTACCTCCAGCTCGCGGCGGGTCAGGTCCGGGGCGGTGATGCGGCGCAGCTCCATGGTTTCCGGAGCGGCCACCATCACGCCGTCCTCGACGTCCTCGATGCCGTTGACGCGGGCGCGGGCCGTACCGAACGACACGACGTCGCCGTCGCGCAGGATGCGCCGGCCGACGGGGCGGCCGTTGACGCGGGTGCCATTCGTGGACAGGCCGAGGTCGGCGACGTAGACGTGCGGGCCGCGGCGGACGATCTCGGCGTGCAGCCGGGAGACCGTGGAGTCCTCGATGGCGACGTCCACGCCGGCGCCCCGGCCGACGGTCGTGACGTCGTCCTTCAGGTCGAACGTGGCACCGGTGTCTTCGATGCGCAGGAAGGGGGTGGGCACGAGCGGGACCTCCTGGGCCTCACCGGGCGGTGATGTGCTGGTCTCTTTGGGGGTACCCCCCGCTCGACCGCGGCACACCCGCGCGTTTCGCGGCGTACCGCCGTCACCGGTGACGAACCCGCGCAATGAGCGCGGCGTATCGGCGGGGTCGCGGCGCGCGCCTTTCCGGCCGATTCGGGGGTCGTCCGGGTCGCCGGCGGGCGCCCGCGCCGGGTCGCCGGGCTTGGGTAGACTCGCGCGGACCGGGAAGGGTGAGGCACAAGATGGTGGACAAGCCCGCGAAGGGGCTGGCTGACGTCGTCGCCGCGTCGACGGCACTCTCGGACATCGACGGCCGCGCCGGGCGGTTGTTCTACCGGGGCTACGACATCCACGACCTCGCCGGGCGCATCTCGTTCGAGGAGTGCACGCACCTGCTGCTGCGCGGCACGCTTCCGACGCGCGACCAGCTCAGGTCGCTCGAGGACGAGCTGGCCGCCGCGCGCACGCTCCCCGACCTCGTCGACGACGTCGCCGCGCGGCTCGCCGACGCGACGCCGATGGAGGCGTTGCGCACGCTGCTCTCGGTCGTCGGCCACGCCGACCCCGACCGCGACTCCAACGACGCCGAGGCGAACCAGCGCAAGGCCGTCCGCCTGGTCGCGCAGATGCCGATCCTCGTCGCGCGGTTCGAGCACGCGCGGCGCGGGACCGAGCTGCCCGAGGCGGACCCGTCGCTCGGCACGGCGGGCAACTTCCTGCTGCAGATCACCGGCAAGCGGCCGTCGGAACGCGCCGTGGCGGCGTTCGACGAGTGCCTCGTCCTGCACGCCGACCACACGATGAACGCCTCGACGTTCGCCGCCCGCGTCTGCGCGGCGACGTTGTCGGACATGCACTCCGCGGTCGTCGCGGCGATCGGCACGCTCAAGGGCCCGCTGCACGGCGGCGCCAACGAAGCGGTCATGAAGTCGCTGCGCGAGATCGGCTCGCCGGAGGCTGTGGACGGGTTCGTCCGCGCGCAGCTCGCCGCGGGCAAGAAGCTGATGGGCTTCGGCCACCGGGTCTACAAGACCGAGGACCCGCGGGCCACGCACCTGCGACAGCTCTCCCGCGAGCTCGGCGAGGAGTGCGGCGACGACACGTACTACCGGATGTCGCTCGACATGGAGCGCATCGTGCTCGAGGTCAAGGGCCTGTACCCGAACGTCGACTTCTTCGCCGCGTCCGTCTACCACGCGCTCGGCATCCCGACCGACCTGTTCACGCCGGTGTTCGCGGTCTCGCGGATGGCCGGCTGGACCGCCCACGTCGTCGAGCAGCACGCCGACAACCGGCTGATCCGTCCGGACAGCGAGTACATCGGCCCCCGGGACCAGAAGTGGGTGCCGATCGACGAGCGCCAGCCGGCGTGACCGACGGCGCCGCGGGCGCGTTGCCCGACGTCACCGAGCCGGTCGACCTGACCGTCGAGTCGACCCCGCTCGTCCCCGAGGGGACCTCCGCCTACGTCGTCGACTGGGAGTCGGCGCCCGACCTCGGCCCGATCCTCGACTCGACCCACCTCGCCGTGGCGGCGTACCCGCCGGAGTACGCGCCGCCCGCGCTGGACGGGTTCTCCGTCGTCATCCGGGCCGCCGACGAGACGACCGTCGTCTGCGCCGAGAACGCGCTCGCCCGGCTCGACCCGCCGCTGCGCGGCGAGGGCGGCTGGCGGCGCATCACGTTCCCCGGGCCGTTGCCGTGGGAGCTGGTCGGCTTCCTCGCCGACGTCGCCGGGCGGCTCGCGGCGGCGGGCATCCCGTTCACCGCGATGGCCGGCTTCACGACCGACCACGTGCTGGTCCGCGCGGCGCACGCCGACCTCGCGGTCGAGGTGCTGCGCGGCAACGCGCCGCCCGCGCGCCGCCTCGGCACGGCGCCGTGACGCGGGCGTTCCGCCTCAGCAACGAGCTCGCCCTCGCCGCCGTCGTCGTGGTCGGGCTGGGCGGCGTCCTCTACGCGGCGGTCTTCCACTACTGGCGGCGCGGCGTCTACATCGTGGCGGCGGCCTGCGTCCTCGGCGCTCTGCTGCGACTCGTCCTCCCCGCCCGCCGGGTCGGGTCGCTGGCGGTGCGGACCCGGGCGGTGGACGTGGTGACGTTGCTGGTTCTCGGCGCCGCCCTCGGCGTGCTCGGCAGCGCCGTACCGGCGTAGCCGGTCAGCGAGGTGACGGCAGCGCGTCGCGCGCGCTGCTGATCAGCCCCTTCATGATCGTCTGCGACGCCAGGCCGAGCGAGATGGCCTGCCCGCGCGTCACGGTCTCCGGGATCAACGGCACCAGCCCGGCCGCCGCGGCCAGGAACCCGACGACGAAAGCCGTCGCCGCGAGCTCCGGCCGGGCCAGCTCGTAGTCGCCGGTCTCGAGCATCCGCGCCACGCACGGCAACAGATAGACGAATCCCGCCGCGAAGAACCCGCCGACGGACCCCCAGAAGTACACGAGCCCCGCGTGCATGCACTACCCCCCGCTCGTCGCGAGTCTTCTTGGCCGGCTTCGGCTCGGTGAGCCAGATCGTGCCGCCGGTCGCCAGGATGTCGAGGATGCGGCGGGTCTTCCGCATCCAGGGCGGGATCTCGTCGTTGCGGTGCTTCCCGCGCGTGGGCTCTGCCGTCGTGGTCATGGTGACCTCCTCCCGTTCGGTCGGCAGCGGACGCAACCGATCGTGGTCGAGGTCTGTCCATCCGTCGAGCCGTCCGTCCACAGGTTGCTGGCTTATCCACGCCCCCAGGCCTGTGGAGGCCGGGTCAGCGCCCCGGTGCCGCCCTTCGCAGCAGCACCGCGCCCGCCGTCGCCAGCACCGCGGCCACCGCCGCGCCCCCCGAGCCGCCGGTCGCCGGGATGCCCGGCATCGCACCAGGCCCGCCGGGCCCGCCAGGGCCGCCGGGGCCGCCGGGACCGCCGCCAGGTGGCCGGCCGGGAGGAGGCGCGCCGGCCCCGCAGCTCTGCACCGGCGTCGCGTCCGTCTCGGCCCGGTCGGTGTTGCGCTCGTCGAGCAGCAGCGGGATCACCGGCTCGGCCGGCTGCGCCATCGTGACCCGCGCGCCGGTGCCGCGCGGCGCGGTCGCGATCCCGTGCAGGTCGAGGATCGGCCGGACGATCCGGAGCTGCTCGGCGGTGAGGTCGTACGCGCACGGCGCCTCGGCGCTGACCTCGGCGTCGCCGTTCTGCAGCACCGTCGTGTCCTCGTCCTGCCCGGCGAAGTACACCGGCCGGCTCCCGGTCCGGCCCTCCACGACCGCGCGCCGCGCGGCGCCGGACGTCGCCGCGGCGACCTCCGCGCCGGTCGCCCGCATGTACCCGAGTGTGCAGCGCAACGTGGCCACCTGGCTCGCGACGCGGCGCCGTTGCTGGCCGGCCGTGGTGGCCTCGTCGGGGCCGTTCGTCGGGTTCAACGTCACCGCGCTCTCGACGAGGATGCCGACGACGTGCCGCAGGCCGGCCGCGTTGCGCATGATGCCCTCGTCGCCACCGCCCGCCGTCTGCTGCACGTCGGTCGCGAGGACGGCGTCCACGCCGTACTCGTCGGACGTGTGCCCGGCCTCCTCCAGGCACGGCGCGAGCACGTCCTTGCTGAACTCGACGCCGAGGTCGTGGACCTCCTCGTCCACGTTGAGGTTGCGCGGCCAGAGGTAGAGGACCTCGTCGTCGTAGAGGACCGGCGTGCCGGGGCCGTACTCGTGGTGGTCGATGGCGATCTCGGGCTGCCAGTCGCGGACGACCCGGGCCATCGCCTTGGCTTCGGCCGACGCCAGGTTGAGGTGGTCGCGGTTGACGTCCACGCCCTCGCTGTTGGTCCGCGAGTTCGCCTCGCGGCCGTCGGGGTTCGCGCTCGGCACGAACAGCACCGTCTGCTCCCGCAACTGCGTCAACGTCGCGGCGTCCGTCGCGAAGGCGAGGTCCCGGAGCACCATCAGGCACGCCTCGCGCCCCGCGGGCTCGTTGCCGTGCTGCGAGCACACGTGCAGCTCGACCGGCCGCGACCGCGCCTGCGCTGCGGTCGGCGGGGCGGGCACGCCGATGCGGACCAGGTGGATCGGCCGGCCTTCCGCCGTCTTCCCGATGACGTCCACGGCGGCGTGCGGGCTCCCCGCGTCGACCTTGGCGAGGAACGCCAGCTCCTCCTCGTGCGTGGTCCACGTCTCGCCGTCACGCTCCTCGAACCCGGTGCGCGGCGGGTCCTCGGCGGCCGCGCGCGGCGGCCGTACGTCGACGGCGGCGGCCGGCGCGAAGCCGGCCCAGAGGGCGATGGCGACGGCGGCGAAGCGTCTCACGCCTCGACCATAGCTACCGCGGGCGCACGGTGACGGAGTCGAACGTCGTGCCGTCCGCCCCGATGCCGTCCAGCCGCAACGACGTGCGCGTCGCGACCAGCCGGACGGCGTGGTGCGCGGTCTTCAGGTACTGCACCTTGTGCAGCCCGCGGCAGGCCACGCCGGCCGACGAGTAGAGCCCTGCGCCGCCGCCACCCGTCGTGACGTACGGCACGCCGGTGGACGCCTTGAACCGCTCGTACGTGTGGTTGTGGCCGGTCAGCACGAGGTCCACCTTCGTCCCGAACAACGGCGCCCACCGTTCGACGATGCCGGTGTGCGGGTTGTGCGCGGAGCACGACCAGCCGGGGTGGTGGAACACCACGACGCGGAACGGCCGCGGCCGCGGCGCCGCGAGAACGTTCCTGAGGAACTGCAGCTGCGTCGCGCTGGACACCTTGGTCGAGTCGAGCACCACCACCTGCACCGGCCCGATCGTCACGGTGTACCAGCGCTTCGTCATGCCGAACACGCGCATGAACGCCGCGCCGTCCTCGGTGCCGACGTCGTGGTTGCCGAGTGCGGGGTAGACGGGCGTGCCCGTCGTCCGGAACGGTGCCAGCAACCGCCGCGCGAACTCCGACTGCGTCCTGGTGCCGCAGCAGTACGCGTTGTCACCGGTGGTGAGGACCGCGTCGAGCGGCCGGGTGCGGTTGAAGCGGGTCATGGCGCGCACCACCCGCCGGACGGGTTCGCGGTCCACGCCGTAGTCGCCGATGACGCCGATGACGTACGCCCGCCCGGCCGACGGCGTCGGGGACGGGGTCGGGGACGCGCTGACGGAGACCGAGGGCGAGGTCGTGGCGCTCGGTCCGGTCGTGGCCGGCGCGGCCTCACGCGGCGCCGGGCCGCCGCACGCGAGAGCGGTCAGCAACGCCAGCGCGGCCGGCGCCGGCCGGCGCGGTTCGCGGGGGCGCCAGCGCATTCGATAGCCTCGCTTCCTCAATTTCCCGTGACGACGAGGACATCCATGCCCACGACGCACCGCGTCACCCTCATCCCGGGTGACGGCACCGGACCCGAACTCACCGAGGCGACCCGCCGGGTACTGGAAGCCGCCGCCGCCACTGTAGGCAGCAGCTTCGACTGGGACGTCCAGCAGGCCGGCGTCGACATCATGGAGGAGGCAGGCACGCCGCTGCCGCCCGAGACGCTCGAGTCGATCCGGCGGAACAAGATTGCCATCAAGGGGCCGATCACGACGCCCATCGGCACCGGGTTCCGTTCGGTCAACGTCGCGCTGCGCGCCGAGCTCGAGCTGTACGCGTGCCTGCGCCCGTGCAAGACGTACCCCGGCGTGCGCAGCCGCTTCGACCAGGTCGACGTGGTCATCGTCCGCGAGAACACCGAGGACCTCTACGCCGGCATCGAGTACGAGTCCGGCACGCCCGAGGCCGAGGAGGTGCGGGCGTTCCTCAACACCAAGCAGAAGAAGCAGATCCGCGAGGCCTCCGGCATCTCGATCAAGCCGATCAGCCGGTTCGGCGCCGAGCGGATCATCCGCTACGCCTTCGAGTACGCGAAGGCGAACGGCCGCCGCCGCGTCCACTGCATCACCAAGTCGAACATCATGAAGTTCACCGACGGACTGTTCCTGTCGACGTTCCGCGACGTCGCGAAGGACTACCCGGACGTCGAGCCGTGGGAGAACCTCGTCGACGCCACCTGCATGGGCCTGGTGCAGCGGCCCGAGGAGTGGGACGTGCTCGTCCTGCCGAACCTCTACGGCGACATCCTGTCCGACCTCACGGCCGGCATGGTCGGCGGGCTCGGCGTCGCGCCGGGAGCCAACATCGGCACCGACACCGCCGTGTTCGAGGCCACGCACGGCAGCGCGCCGAAGTACAAGGGCCAGAACAAGGTCAACCCCACCGCGATGATCCTGTCCGGGAAGCTCATGCTCGAGCACCTCGGCGAGACCGAGGCCGCGATGCGGCTGGAGCGCGCCGTCGCCGCCGTCATCGAGCGGGCCGAGCGGGTGACGTACGACATGAAGCCGGACCGCAACGACCCGACCGCCGTGGGTACCTCCGAGTACGCGGACGCCATCATCGAGGAGTTGGGCCAGTAATGAAGGTCACCGTCGTCGGCGCCGGCTTCTACGGCTCCACCACCGTCCAGCGGCTCGCCGCGTACGACCTCTTCGACGAGGTCGTCATGACCGACGTCGTGGAGGGCAAGGCCGAGGGGCTCGCGCTTGACCTGAACCAGTCGCGCCCGATCGAGGGGTACGAGACCAAGGTCACCGGCGTCACGACCGGCATGGACGGCAGCGGCTACGAGGCCACCGCCGGCTCCGACATCGTCGTGGTCACGGCCGGCTTGCCGCGCAAGCCGGGCATGAGCCGGATGGACCTCATCGAGGTCAACGCCAAGATCGTCCGGCAGGTCACGGAGAACATCGCCAAGCACTCGCCCGACGCTGTCCTCATCGTCGTGTCGAACCCGCTCGACGAGATGACCGCGCTCGCCGCCAACGTCTCCGGCTTCCCGAAGGAGCGGGTGATGGGCCAGGCGGGCATGCTCGACACCGCCCGCTTCTCGCACTTCGTCGCCGAGACCCTCGCGGTCCCGGTCGCGGGCGTGCGGACGCTCACGCTCGGCTCGCACGGCGACACGATGGTCCCCGTCCCCTCGCACTGCACCGTCAACGGCCAGCCGCTCAAGGACCTGCTCCCGGCCGAGACGATCGACCAGCTCGTCGACCGCACCCGCAACGGCGGCGCTGAGGTGGTCGCGCTGCTCAAGACCGGCTCGGCGTACTACGCCCCGTCGGCCGCGGCCGCGCGGATGGTCGAGGCGGTGGCGAAGGACAGCGGCGCGTCGATGCCGGTCTGCGCGTGGGTCAAGGGCGAGTTCGGCATCAGCGACGTGTACCTGGGCGTCCCCGGCAAGCTCGGCCGCGGCGGCGTTCTGGCCGTCGACGAGATCGCGCTGGACGACGCGGAGCTCGCCGCGCTGAAGGAGGCGGCGGAGGCGGTCCGCGCCAAGCAGGCGGACGTCGCCAGCCTCTGACGGTCATGGACGAAGGCTGTAGTACGGCCACGCCGGTCGCGTCCACGCGGCGGACCGGCGTGCCGCCCCGCGCCCGGAGCGCCCAATGAGGACGTTCCTCAACGTCGGCGTCGTGCTGTTGCTCGTGCTCCTCGCGGCGCTGTTCGTGGCCGCCGAGATCGCGCTGGTGTCGTTGCGCGAGGGACAGGTCAAGTCCCTCGCGGGGCAGGGCCGTCGCGGCGCCGCCGTCGCCCGGCTCGCCGCCAACCCCAACCGCTGGCTGGCCGCCGTCCAGATCGGCGTCACGCTGACGGCTCTGCTGTCGTCGGCGTTCGGCGCGGTGACGTTGTCGGCGGACGCGGCGCGCGCCCTGCGCGACGTGGGCGTGGGCAGGACCGCCGCCGACGTGCTCAGCGTCGTCGGCGTCACCCTCGTCATCGGCTACCTGTCGCTGGTGGTCGGCGAGCTGGTCCCGAAGCGGATCGCGCTGCAACGCCCGGAGAAGGTCGCGCGCGCGCTCGCGCCGGTCCTCGACCGGATCGCGGGGTTCGCCAGGCCGTTGATCTGGCTGCTGTCGAAGTCGACCGACGCCGTCGTGCGGCTGCTCGGCGGCAACCCCAACCAGGGCCGGGAGACGATCAGCGACGAGGAGCTGCGCGACCTCGTCGCGGCGCACGAGTCGTTGTCGACGGAGGAACGCCGCCTCATCGACGAGGTGTTCGCGGCCGGTGAGCGCCAGCTGCGCGAGGTGCTGGTCCCGCGCACCGAGGTGGAGTTCCTCGACGCGGGCCTCACGATCGCCAAGGCGCTGCGGCAGACCAAGAGCGCCGCGCACTCGCGCTACCCGGTCGTGCGCGGGTCGGCCGACGAGGTCGTCGGCTTCCTGCACATCCGCGACCTGATCGGCGCCGGGCGCGGCCCGCAGAAGGTCGGCGACCTCGCCCGCGAGGTGCTCATGCTGCCCGACACGAAGCGGGTGCTCGCCGCGCTGTCGGAGATGCGCCGCGAGGGCCAGCACCTCGCCGTCGTCGTCGACGAGTACGGCGGCACCGCGGGCATCGTCACGCTGGAGGACCTCATCGAGGAGGTCATCGGCGACATCCGCGACGAGTACGACCCCGCCGACACGATGGCGCGCACGCTGCGCGGCGGTGACGTCGAGGTGGACGGCCTGCTCAACCTCGACGAGTTCACCGAGCAGACCGGCATCGAGCTGCCGGAGGGCCCGTACGAGACCGTGGCCGGCTTCGTCATGAACGCCCTCGGCCACGTGCCCAAGGTCGGCGAGGCGGTCGAGGCGCCGGGCACCCGGCTCAAGGTCAGCGCGATGGACGGCCGCCGCGTCGAACGTGTTCGGGTAACCCGGCTCACGGGGGACGCGTCGGAGGAGTCGTGACCGAGCCGCCCGCCGAGCCGACCGCGCCCGACCGCTGGGCCGGCCAGCCCGGCTGGGGTGTGGACCCGGCACCACGGCCCGGCCCCGCGTCGAACCCGTACGCGCCCGGGCCGCCGGCCGGGTGGGGCCCCGACCAGTGGCAGAACTACCCGCCGCTGCCGCGCCGCCCCTGGTACCGCGCGCCGGGCTCGCTGATCGGCGCCGCGACGTTCTCCGCCGTCTGTGCCTGGCTCACGCTCGTGGCCGCGCTGCTCGCCCGGCAGATCATCGTGTCGATGGAGTCGGCGGACGCGTTCGAGGCGCTGCTGTACGGGCTGTTGGCGATGGTCGGGCTGGCGGTCGTCGGCGCCATCGGGCTGGCGACGTTCGTCCTCACCGTCGGGGGCGTCGTGGCGACGGTCCCGCTCGCCGTCGTGTGGTTCCGCGACCCGGACCGGTCGGCCGGCGCGGGACTGGCGCTCGCGCACGCCGTCGTCTCCTGGGCGGCGCTGGCTGCCGCAATCGTCTGGATTCCCGCATAATCGGTCGCAACGACGTCTCTCCTGGGGGACTCATGAGCGTCCGTACGCGCGTCGCGTTGCTCGCGCTGTTCGCCCTCGCCGGCACCGGCACGCCGGCCGTCGCCGCCCGCCCGGCGGCGTTGCCGACCCTTGCCCACCAGCTCTACCTGTCCGGCTCCGGCTCCGGCTACGTCCGCGTCCGCCTGACGGCGCCGATCCCGCTCGACTCCGCGCGCCTCACCGTCATGCGCAACTCCAACGTCGCCGGGTTCGTCGGCGCGCTGCTGGTCCGCGAGCACGCGGCCGCCGACGGCATCGGCGTCCTCCAGGCCCGGCCGACCGGCGGGGGTGCGCGTCAGGTGCCGGTGGCGTTCGGGCCGATCGCGGAGGCGGTGTCGATACCGGGCCAGGCCGTGCTCGCCCCGGGGACGTACCGGCTCTACCTGCTGACCCGCGGCACCGACCCGGTGCACGCGATCGTCTTCCTCACCGGGGCGCCGGGCGGCGTCTCCGGCCGCCGCCACTTCACCGTGCCCGCGAACGCGCCGGTGGCCGAGCGGTTCGCGCCGGCCGTCCGCGCGGCGCAGGCCGGGAAGTCCGCGCCGGTCGCGGCCGAGGCCGGCACCCACGCGCTCCAACGGCGCGGGCTGCTGGTACGGGCGGGGTGGTGGAGCGCCGACGTGGGCGAGGACACGCCGTCCACCCTGCAGCACTGCACCTACGCCGACGCGGCGGTACCGGTGTGCGGGGGCGCCACGAACGCGGGTACCGGCTCCGCCACGGAGCTGCGTTCGACCAGGTCGGTCGCGGTCGCGGAGGTGGCGGGTCCCGCGACGTGGACGCAGCAGGCCGCGCTGACCGTGGGTGGCGCGCCCATGGACGCCGGGGTCGCACTCGTCTGGGCCGACCTCGGCGCCGGCTTCCCGGCCGGCTGAGCGGGCCGCGGGGAACGGCTTCGCGCGCACCGCTGCCGTGTAGGAGACTCCGCGCATGAGTAGCCCTGTGTCAAGCCACCTGGTTGACGGTCTTGTTTTGCTCGGTGAGGACGCGTTGCAGGGCGTTGTGCTGGGCGGGGTCGTAGGCGATGCCGTCTTGCCAGCAGTGCCAGATGACGTAGAGCCAGGCGCGGGCGAGGATGCGGACGGCGTGGGGGTGGTCGTGGCCGCGGCTGATGGCGTCGCG
>DATLNJ010000103.1:0-15461 GCA_035536815.1 Frankiaceae bacterium | reverse complement strand
CACTTGACCGCGAACAACGAACGTTGCCAGCCTCACCAGCGGCGGGGCGACCTCTTGTCGACCCTCGGGTCTGACTTACACCAGCGCCAACGAGCGCCACGAGGCGCCCCGCCACCCGCCCCTTGTTCAGGAGACTCCTAGACCCGCACGCGATGCCGGTATCGCTCGGCCGCGCGACCCGGCTCGTCCCGCCCGCGCTCCGCAAGCAGGTCGCGCTGCGCGACGGAGGGTGCCGGTATCCGGGGTGCCCCCGCGGTGCCGCGTTCTGCGAGGCGCACCACGTCCGGTTCTGGCGCGACGGCGGCGGCACCGACCTCGGCAACCTCGTTCTCCTCTGCCGCTACCACCACCACCTCGTGCACGACCGAGGTCACGACCTCCGGCTGCACGCCGACGGCGGCGTCACCGCAACGCGGCGTGACGGCCGGACGGTCAGCAGCAAGCCGCGCGGCCCCACCGTCGTCGCGGTGTGACCGACACCCGCCGCGTGGCGCGTGCCGCCCTGCGGGCACGCGGTCCGGCGGCCGACCAGGGCCGCCTTACCGGCGGCGCGGCGTCATCCCTACTTGCGGCGGTACTCGAGGATCGCGTGGAGCACCTGGCCGCCGGCGATGGTGACGCCGTAGTTGACGAGGCCCTCGACGTGGTCGTTCTCCTCGGTCGGCGTCGGGAGGACGGCGCCGAAGATCGCGACCTGGCCCTTGCCGTACGGCATCGAGCCGAGCGCGGTGAACGCCGCGTCGCCCTCGCCGACGGTGCCGACCGTGACGCCCTTCGCGGCGGTCCAGACGGAGCTCTTGACGCCGAAGTGCGGCGCCTCGTTGCGCGGCGCGAAGCCGAGCGGGACCTCGTAGTACGTCTGGCTGGCCGACTCCATCAGCGACTTCTCCCACTTGTGGGAACGGTCGGTGCCGAAGTCGACGTGCCCGGCGTTCGTCTTCGCCTCCTGCAGCGCGTCGTCGCCGCCGATGCCGAAGTTGCGGACGTACGGCACCGCCGCGTCGGTGAGCAGCAGCTGGCCGCCGCCGCGCACGAACGTCTGCAGCGCGCGCCGGTACGCCGCCGCGCTGACCTTGCGCCGCTTGGTGTCCGGCGGCAGCGCGACGTCGGCGAGGACGACGGTGTCGTAGCGGGACAGCTTCGCGCGGCCGCTGGCGATGTCGTACGTGCTCACCGGGTCGACGGTGCGGCCGGAGACGCGGCGCAGGTCCTGGAAGTACTTCATCCGCGTGACGCTGTACTTCTTCGGCTTGTCGCCCGGCTCGAACGTGTACCCGTAACCGTCGGCCGACGTCACGCGCCGCGGGTCGTAGGCGTACGCGACCTTGCCGAGGCTCAGCGACGGCTTCACCTTGCTGGTGATGTGCGACTCGACCATGAGCGACTCGAGGATGCCCTGGACGCCGGCGACGTGCGCCTGCTCCAGCACGCCGACCCAGGCGTTGCCGGGGGCCATGTGCGACAGGAAGTTCTCCGCGTCGATCTCGAGCGCGCCGAACTCCTGCGTGAACCAGTCGCCCATGAAGCCGCCGTCGTCGTAGCCGACGACGTCGTAGCCGGTCGCGGCGTCGGACGGCGCCTGCACGCCGACCGCGTCGGTGGCGAGGCCGAGCGCGACGTTCTGCTCGACGAACTTCCGCTCGACGGTGCGGATCATGTTCTTGGCGAGCTGCAGCTCCTGCGCCTGCTTCTTCGGGTCCCACTGGCCGGCCGGCCACATGAGGTCCGCGTACGCGGCGTTGGCCGAGGTGAGCTCGCCGTGGATGTCGCTGGCCGCGTCGACGCGCGGGAGCGAGCGGACGAACGCCGCCCAGCCGATCGACTCGGGGTCGGACAGCGGGGTCGCGCTCCGGTTGGTCCAGCCCTTGGTCGGGAACTCCCGGTTGAGGTCGGTGCCCTTCTTGTTCCCGCGCTGGAACGTGTTTCCGGCGGTCAGGTCGCCGGCCGCCCAGCCGTCGACGTTCGGCACGCCGAGCCACAGCTCGGTCTTCGCCAGCACGGTCGCCAGCGGCATCGAGGAGTTGCCCGAGTAGAGCTTGCGCTGCTTGTCGGACTTCCACCAGCGCGCGAGGTTCTCGGCGTAGCGCAGGCCACCCTCGCGGCCGGCCGGCTCGTTGCCGTGCACGGACAGCGAGGCGACGACGATCTTCTTCTTCCGCTGCGGCACCCGCTCGTCGGTGATCCGGATGACCGGGATCTGCAGCCCGCCGGCCGAGACGAACTTCTTGTTCTTCGTCCACTCGGCGAGCGTGCGGACCTCGACCACGTCGGGCGCGATCTTCTCGATCGCGTCGAGCGCCGGCCACGCCTCGGTGCCGTACTGGATGAACGTCCCTGAGGCGAGGGGGTCGGCGATGACGCGGTCGCCGCAGAGGGCCTGGGGGACCGACCCGGTGCACACGGGGGCGGCGTTGCCCGGCTGGCCCGCGAGGGACACGGCGAGCGCGAGCGTGGCGAGGAGCGGCGTGGAGCGGATACGCATACAGCCTTGCTTCCGCAACCACCGGCCGACTCCTGCTCCGCGCGGGTCACGTGCCCGTTACGTCCCGCTTCCCGAAGCCGGGCGTGTCGTTACGTCACCGCCAGGAGGCGGGGCCGTACCGTCGGTGACGGCGACCTCGGCAACCGCCCAGGGCGCCCTCGGGAGGCCCGTTGCCGATCGGCGAGAGGGCCGGCGCCCGGCCCTCAGGGGTCGAGCCCGGAACCGCTCTGTCGCAGGGGTACGCGCCCGCGCGCCCCGTAGGGGACCGCCCCATGACTGCTCGCCGCAGCTACGTGATCGACACCAGCGTCCTGCTGTCCGACCCGTCGGCGATGTACCGGTTCGCCGAGCACGAGGTCGTCCTCCCGCTCGTCGTGATCAGCGAGCTGGAGGCCAAGCGCGCGCACCCCGAGCTCGGGTACTTCGCCCGCGGCGCGCTGCGCCTGCTCGACGACCTGCGGGTGACGTACGGCCGCCTGGACGAGCCGCTGCCGTTGAACGACCTCGGCGGCACGCTGCAGGTCGAGCTCAACCACAGCGACCCGGCGGTGCTGCCGGCCGGGTTCCGCGCCGAGGGCAACGACCACCGCATCCTCGCCGTCGCCGCCAACCTCGCCGCCGAGGGCCACGCCGTCACGCTCGTGTCGAAGGACCTGCCGCTGCGCGTGAAGGCGGCCAGCGTCGGCATCACCGCCGAGGAGTACCGCGCGGAGCTGGCCGTGGACACCGGCTGGACCGGCATGGCCGAGGTGGACGTGGACGCCGAGACGATCGACGCGCTCTACGCGAGCGACACGGTCGAGGTCGAGGCGGCGCGCGAGCTGCCGTGCCACACCGGGCTGGTGCTCATCGGCGACCGGAAGTCGGCGCTCGGCCGGGTGCTGCCGGACAAGTCGGTACGTCTTATCCGCGGCGACCGCGACGCGTTCGGCCTGCACGGCCGCAGCGCCGAGCAGCGGATCGCGCTCGACCTGCTGCTCGACCCGGACATCGGCATCGTGTCGCTCGGCGGCCGGGCGGGCACGGGCAAGTCGGCGCTCGCGCTCTGCGCCGGGCTGGAGGCGGTGCTGGAACGCCGCGCGCACAAGCGGGTCGTCGTGTTCCGGCCGCTGTACGCCGTCGGTGGCCAGGACCTCGGCTACCTGCCGGGCAGCGAGGGCGAGAAGATGGCGCCCTGGGCGCAGGCCGTCTTCGACACGCTCGGCGCGCTCGTCGCCGACGAGGTCATCGACGAGATCCTGCACCGCGGCCTGCTCGACGTGCTGCCGCTGACGCACATCCGCGGGCGTTCGCTGCACGACTCGTTCGTCATCGTGGACGAGGCGCAGTCGCTGGAACGCGGCGTGCTGCTGACCGTCCTCTCCCGCATCGGCGCCAACTCCCGCGTCGTCCTCACCCACGACGTCGCGCAGCGCGACAACCTCCGCGTCGGCCGGCACGACGGCGTCGCGGCGGTCATCGAGGCGTTGAAGGGGCACCCGCTGTTCGCGCACGTGACGCTGACGAGGTCGGAGCGCTCGCCGATCGCCGCGCTCGTCACCGACCTGCTGGAGGACGTCCCGCTGTAACTCGTTCGAGCCGCGAGGCGGGACCCCGATAGGGTCGCGCCTCGTGGCTGACGACACCGAACCGACCCCGCGCCGGGGTGCCGCCAAGGCGGCGAAGCCGGCGACCAAGGCACCTGCGAAGCGCGCCGCCAAGGCCCCCGCCAAGGCGCCCGCCAAGCAGGCGGCCAGGGCGACGAAGGCGCCGGCGAAGGCGACCGCGAAGCGCGCTCCCGCGCGCAAGCAGCCGTACAGCGCGGCGGACGAGATCCGCGCGGCGGGGGCCTCGCCCGAGCCGGTCGCGCCGCCTGTCGCCGCGACGCCGAGCACCGAGACGCGCGCGCTGGCCATCGAGGTGCGCGGGCTGAAGAAGTCGTTCAAGGGCGGCGTGGACGCGGTCCGCGGCGTCGACCTCGAGGTGCGCGAGGGAGAGGTGTTCGGCTTCCTCGGCCCGAACGG
This sequence comes from Frankiaceae bacterium, assembly GCA_035536815.1. Taxonomy (GTDB): domain Bacteria; phylum Actinomycetota; class Actinomycetes; order BP-191; family BP-191; genus BP-191. The sequence continues at coordinate 10,976 of DATLNJ010000103.1, read as the reverse complement.
CGCCGGCAAGACCACCACCGTCCGCATGCTCTGCACGCTGCTCCCGATCACCGAGGGGCAGGCGCGGGTCGCGGGGCACGACGTCGCGCGCGACGCGGCCGCCGTGCGGCGGCGGATCGGCGTGGCGTTGCAGGAGATCGGGCTCGACCCGCTGCAGACCGCGCGCGAGCTGCTGGAGCTGCAGTGCGGCCTCTACGGCATGGACCGGCCGCGCGCTGCCGGGCGGGCGAAGGAGCTGCTGGAGCTGGTCGGGCTCACCGAGGCCGCGGACCGGCGCACGAAGACGTTCTCGGGCGGCATGAAGCGCCGGCTCGACCTGGCGACCGCGCTGGTGCACTCGCCCTCGGTGCTGTTCCTCGACGAGCCGACGACCGGGCTCGACCCGGCGTCGCGCGCGACGGTGTGGGACGAGGTACGCCGCATCAACGAGTCCGGCACGACGGTCTTCCTCACGACGCAGTACCTGGAGGAGGCCGACCAGCTCTGCGACCGGCTGGCGATCATCGACCACGGCCGGATCGTCGCGGCGGGCACGCCGGAGGAGCTCAAGTCCGCGATGGGCTCGGACGTCATCACGATCACGTTGCCGAACGCGCTGCACCGCGCCGCGTGCGAGGCGATCGAGGGGATGCGCGGACTCGACCAGGTCGTCGAGGAGCGCGACGCGCTCGCGCTCTACGTCGACAACGGCGCCGAGCGGATCGCGCAGGTCGTGCGGCTGCTCGACAAGGCCGACATCACGCCGACCGCGCTCACCGTCGCGCGCCCGACGCTCGACGACGTGTTCCTGAAGGCGACGGGCCGCCGGCTCGAAGGCGACAAGGAGGAGAGCGCCTGATGCGCGTCCTGTGGCTGATGACCAGGCGGGCGGTGGTCGAGGCGATCCGCACGCCGGAGGCGACCGTCCCGCTGCTGTTCATCCCGGTGTTCTTCCTGTTCGTGAACCTCGGGCAGCTCGGTGAGCAGTTCGACGGGGCGCCGTTCCTCAAGGGGCAGAACTACGCGGCGTTCCAGCTGCCGGTCTCGATGATCTTCGCGGTCATCGGCATCGGCAGCGGCCTGGCGCTGGTCACCGAGATCGAGAACGGCTACTTCGACAAGTTCCTCGTCGCGCCGATCCCGCGGCTGACGATCCTGCTCGGCCGGCTCGGCGCCGACTTCCTCCGCAACCTCGTCACCGCCACCGTCGTGCTGCTGCTCGGCATGGCGGTCGGTGTGCGCGTGGAGTCCGGGGTCCTCGGCGCGGTCGTACTGGTCCTGCTGTGCGCGTTCTTCGGGATGGCGTACGGCGGCAGCGCGATCCTCATCGCGCTGCGGACCGGCAACACGCAGGCCGTGAACCTCGCCAGCCTGGTCTTCTTCCCGCTGCTGTTCCTCTCGCCGAACGCCGTGCCGCGCGAGGGCATGCAGTCGTGGCTGGAGACCGCGGCGGCGTTCAACCCGGTGACGTACGTCCTCGAAGGCACCCGCTCGCTCGTCATCGACGGCTGGGACGCCGGTTCGCTGCTCGCCTGCGTGCTGGTCACGTTCGCCACGGCGGCGGTGCTGCTCGGCCTGTCGGTCCGCGCGATGCGCACGTACGGGACGTGACCGGGCAGGACTAAGCGCCCGCCGCGCCGAACCGCGTGGCATGCGCAGTTCCCGCCTGGTCCCCCTCGTCGTCGTCTCCGCCGTGGCGGCCGCCGTGCTCGCCGCGCCCGCCACCGCCGCCAAGAAGCCGCTCGTCGGCTTCGGCAAGGTGGTGCGCGTGGACAAGCAGCTCGGCGGCAGCGAGGGGTTCGTGCACTACAACCCCAAGACCAAGCGGCTCATCTACTCGACGCACCTCGGGACGACGCTGCTGCTGCGCGACGGCCTCACCGGCTCGCCGAGCGGCGTCGCCGACCTCGCGACGACGTACCGGAACCAGGTGCCGATCTGGACGTCGGGCGACCTCGGCAAGACGTGGCAGCGCACCGACGCGGCCGGCGGCTTCTTCGCCTCGCCGGCGATGTCGAACGGCTTCTCCGACCCGGACCTCACGGAGGACGTGGCCGGCACCGTCTACGGCACCGGCATCAACCTCGTCAACGACTCGCTGTTCTCGTCCACGGACGGCGGCAAGACGTGGTCTAAGGGCACGCCGCAGTGCCACGAGGGCGACCGCCCGTGGCTGGCCGGCGGTGGCGAGGGGGAGGTCTTCATGGCCACGAACTCCACCCGCCTCGGCCCGATCGTCGTGCGCAGCACCGACCAGGGGCAGACCTGCTCGACCGAGTACGCCACCCGCCGCAACGACGGCTGGACCGGCTACGGCAAGATCGTCTACGACCGCAAGAAGGACACGATCTACCAGGCCGCGTCGATGGGGAGCAACGGGCTCGGGATCATGACGCTGACCGGCGCGTCGAAGAAGTTCGACGCGAAGAAGCCCGGCTCGTTCGCGGCCAAGGAGATCGTGGACGACACGTCGTTCAACACGTTCTGGAAGGCGGTGCTCGCGCGGGACAGCGCGGGCGGCCTCTACATCGTGTGGTCGACGGACCGGCGCGGCGACGGTACGCAGGGCTGCGAGGGCACCCGCACGCCGCTCGCCAACGAGGTGCTGATGGTCCACTCCGCCGACGGCCGCCGGTGGTCCAAGCCGCAGGTCATCGCTCGTACCGGCACGACGCTGCTGCAGCCGTGGATCACCGCCGGCTCGCGCGGCAACGTCGCCGTCGCATGGCTGCAGTACGACCGCGTCGTGGACCCGAACTGCGCGCCGGACGCCGCCAAGGTGAGCATCCGGTCGGCGTTCCTCTACGGCGTCGGCGGCAAGTCCGTGAAGAAGGCGACGCTCGACCCGGTGGGCAAGCCGATCCACCGCGGCACGATCTGCGACCACGGCACGACCTGCGTCGCGACGGGCGAGGACCGCCGGATGGCGGAGTTCTTCACGGTGTCGCAGGACGGCTCGGGCTGCGTGCTGCTCGCGGCGGGCGACACCAACGACAAGGACCCGGTGACCGGCGGCGAGCTGCCGACGGCGCGGCCGCTGTTCGTGCGGCAGAACCACGGCCCGTCACTGACCGGCAAGACCTGCCGTTAGCGCTACTCCGGGCGGCGGGTCATCGCGAGCACGTCGAGAGCCGTGTCGAGCTGCGCCTCGGTGAGCGTGCCGCCGGCGACGTGGCCGCGCTCGATCACGACCTGGCGGATCGTCTTGTTCTCGGCCAGCGCCTGCTTGGCGACCTTCGCCGCCTCCTCGTAGCCGAGGTAGCGGTTCAACGGCGTCACGATCGACGGCGACGCCTCGGCGTAGAACCGGCACCGCTCGACGTCGGCCTCGATGCCGGCCACGGTCTTGTCGGCGAGCAGCCGGCTGATGTTCGACAGCAGCCGGATCGACTCGAGCACGTTGCGGGCGATGACCGGCAGGTTGACGTTCAGCTCGAAGTTGCCGGCCGCGCCGCCGAACGCCACCGCCGCGTCGTTGCCGATCACCTGCGCGACGACCTGGTGCACCGCCTCGGGGATCACCGGGTTCACCTTGCCGGGCATGATCGACGACCCCGGCTGGAGGTCCGGCAGCCGGATCTCGCCGAGCCCGGCGCGCGGGCCGGAGGACATCCAGCGCAGGTCGTTGCAGATCTTGTTGAGGCTGACCGCGATCACGCGGAACACGCCGGACGCCTCGACCAGCGCGTCGCGCGAGGCCTGCGCCTCGAAGTGGTTGCGGGCCTCGGTCAGCGGCAGCCCGAGCTCATCGGCGAGCAGCGCGATGACCCGCGGCGCGAAGCCGGGCGGCGTGTTGATGCCGGTCCCGACGGCGGTGCCGCCGAGCGGCAGCTCGCCGACCCGGGGGAGCGCGGCCTGGACGCGTTCGATGCCGATCCGGATGGCAGCGGCGTAGCCGCCGAACTCCTGGCCGAGGGTGACCGGCGTCGCGTCCATCAGGTGCGTGCGGCCGCTCTTCACGACCTCGGCGAACTCCGCGGCCTTGCGCTCGAGCGCCGTGGCGAGGTGGTCCAGCGCGGGCAGCAGGTCGCGCACGATCGCCCGCGTCGCGGCGATGTGGATGGCGCTCGGGAAGACGTCGTTGGACGACTGCGAGGCGTTGACGTGGTCGTTCGGGTGCACGTCGCGGCCGAGGCGTTCGGTGGCGAGCGTGGCGACGACCTCGTTGGTGTTCATGTTGCTCGACGTGCCGGACCCGGTCTGGAACACGTCGATCGGGAACTGGTCGACCCACCCGCCCTCGGCGACCTCGCGGGCGACCGCCGCCACGGCGTCCGCGACGTCGCGGTCGAGGACGCCGAGGTCGGCGTTGACCCGCGCGGCGGCGCCCTTGATCGCGCCGAGCGCCGCGATCAGGTCGGGATCGATCCGCATCCCCGACACGGGGAAGTTCTCGACCGCGCGCTGCGTCTGCGCGCGCCACTTCGCTTCGGCGGGGACGCGCACCTCACCCATCGAGTCGTGCTCGATCCGGTAGTCCATGCGGGCACTATGCCCCGCCCGCCCGCGGTCATCTCAGTGCCGCTACTGAAGGAGCCCGAGTCCGGTCGCCGCGAGGGCACTAACGCTCACTGCGGCGCGAGGCGGGCGAGCAGCTCGACCGCGACGCGTTCCGGCGTCGCCATGGGGCGCTGGAACGCCTCCACGACCCGCCAGCCGATGCGGACCAGCGCCTCCGCGCGTTCGACGTGCGCGTCGACGCCGAGCGGGTGCACGTCGGTGACGAGCGCGAGCGGGCGGTCCAGGCCGTACCAGCAGATGTCCACGACGTGCCGCCCCGCGGGGTAGCCGGTCACGATGTCGGCGCCGCCGCGGCGCAGCTCACAGGCGAGCGCCGTCGCCCACTCCGACACCCCGCCGTCGCGCGGCCGGCCGGGCGGCGTGTCGGCCTGCGCGAGGTACGCCGCGACCAGCCCGCGCGCGGGCGGGTCGGCGGAGTAGACGAGCGTGAGGTCGGTCCGCGCTCGGGTGGTCAGCACCGCGAACAGGTGCGGATCATCGACGAACCGCCAGGACGCGGCCTTCTCCCTCGGGCCGATGCCGAGCGACACGATCACGTCGTCGCGCTCGTTCCCCTGGAACGCGTGGACGGTGCCGACCCGCAGGTTCAGCGCCTGCAGCTCGTCGGCGGTGAACTCCGCGAGGACCGCGGCTTCGAGCGCGTCCGACTGCGGGCGGAACGGCGTCACGACCCCGACGCTCGGCACTCCGGCGGCGAGCCGTTCGCGCAGCAGCGCGACGACGCGTTCCACCTCGGCCGGAACGGCACCGACCGCGTTGCGCCGCCCCTCGATGCGCTCCGCGTGGATGCAGTCGACGCCCTCGGTCAGGGGCGACCGGTGGGCGACCGCGAACGCGCCGCCGTAGACCCGCCGGGCGACCAGGTCGACGAGGTGCGGGCGGGACCGGTGGTGCTCGTCCAGCGTCAGCACGGGGGCGACGGCCGCGGCGACGTCGAACGTGCTGTTCCGCCGGACGTCGAGCAGCGCCGACAGCAACGGGTCGTCGTCGAGCCGTTGGGCGGCGAGCACGGTGCTGAGCTCGCCGTCGCCGAGGAACGACACGTGCCGGAGCTGCTTCGGGTCCCCGACCACGACGGCACGCCGCGCGCGCAGCAACGCCGGCGCGGCGAGCGGCTGGTCGATCGACGACGCCTCGTCCAGAACGACGAGGTCGAACAGCCCGGCGACGTGCGGCAGGAGGTCGTCGATGTCGGGCAGCGAGCCGACCCAGATCGGGAGCGCGCGGGTGAGCGAGTGGTCCAGCCGGGCGAGCTGCTCGCGGCGGCGCCCGCGGCCGCTGCGCAACGCCGTCGCGAGCGCGGACACCGACGCGCGCGCCCGCGGGTCGAGCCGCTTCATCTCCGCGTGCGTGGTAGCGGCGAGCCACCGCCCCGCGGCCTTGCGTACCGCGTCGGTGGCGGCTACCAGCGCGGCGTAGTCGCCGGTCTTGGCGAGCGGCGCGCCGGCCGTCTCGACGGCGGCGTCGGCCGCGACCCGCGCGAGCCCGCGGGCCGCCGCGAGGTCCGCCAGCGAGACGCTGGCGGCGGCGCCGGCGACGGCGCGCGCCTTGGCGGCGTGGCGCCGCGCCAGCCACCCGCGCTCGCCGGCCCGCTGGAGCGCGCGGTCGAACCGCTCCAGGTCGGGGGCGAAACCGAACAGCCCCGGTGCGGCGTCGCGCAGCGCAACGAGATCCGGGTCGCCGGTCACGAGCAGGTGGGCGCGCAACCGGTCGTCGAGCGAGCGGCGGACGATGTCGCGGTAGCCGGTGGCTTTCGAAAGCTCGTGCGTGGCCCCCGCGACGAGCCGCCGCGGCACCTCGGTCAGCCCCGCGGCGAGCCGGGTAGCGAGCGCGATGCGGCGTTCGTTGGAGCCGAACACCACCGGCTCCGGCCCGGGCGCACGCTCCAGCAGGTCGAGCAGCGCGTCCACGGCGGCGTCGGAACGCGCGGCGACGAGCACGGTCTCGCCGCGCGCGAGCGCATCGCAGGCGATCGCGACCACGGTCTGCGACTTGCCGGTGCCCGGCGCGCCCGACACGACGCTGACCACGCGGTCCCGGGCAGCGGCGACCGCGCGGCGCTGCGCGGCGTTGAGGGGGTACGGCGACTCAGGGGCGTCGGTGACGGGCGCTCGCTCGGGCGCCGCACCCGCGTAGATCGCGGCGAACGCCGTGTCGTGGATACCGGGCCGCGCCGACCACTCGCGCAGCGAGCCGGCCCGCCGGGTCGGCTCGACGTCGCGCACGGCGTAGACCGCGACGCTCGGCAGCAGCGCGAGCGCGGTGCCCTTGGCGCGGTCAGGCGCGGTGCCCGGCTCCAGCACGCGGGTGACGTCGAAGCCCGCGGCGCGGGCCGCCGCGCGCGCCCACTCCTCGGCGTCGGGTGTCCACGCGAGGCCGAGGTCGTCGAGCCGCTCCTCCAGGCGGCGGCGCTCGTCGCCGTCGGGGACCAGCGACGTCAGCTCGGCGTCCCCGGCGGGCGCGACCCACGGTCGGGTGATGGCGCCACGCCGGATGCGCACGGGGACCTCGACGAGCGGGTGCAGCACGCGACGCAGACCGCGTTCGGTGAGGACGCGGCCGGTGACGAACAGCCACCCCGCGCGGATCACGCCGCCGTCAGCGCGGATCTGGTCGAGCGCGGCGAGCCGTTCGGCGGCCTCGTAGTCGATCGTCACGCGCGTCGTCTCGTCGGCGGCGAACAGTGACAGCGCCGTCATCGGCAGCCACGTCGCGCGCTCGGTGACGACGAGCGTCGCGTCGGTGCGCTCGCCCGCGGGCGCGAGGTCGCCGAGCGCGAGCAGGACGCGCCGGGCGCGAGCGGCGACGGGTTCCGGCACGCGCGGAGGCTACCGTCCCGACGGCGCGCCGATCGTGAGAACGGGGCCGCTGGTGTCGGCGAAGAAGTCGTTGCCCTTGTCGTCCACGACGACGAACGCCGGGAAGTCGCGCACCTCGATCCGCCAGACCGCCTCCATGCCGAGCTCGGGGTACTCCAGCACCTCGACCTTGGTGATGCAGTCCTGCGCGAGCCGCGCGGCCGGGCCGCCGATCGAGCCGAGGTAGAAGCCGCCGTGCTTCTTGCACGCGTCCGTCACGGCCTGCGAGCGGTTGCCCTTGGCGAGCATGACGAACGACCCGCCGGCCGCCTGGAACTGGTCGACGTAGGAGTCCATCCGGCCGGCCGTCGTCGGCCCGAAGGAGCCGGAGGCGTAGCCGTCGGGGGTCTTCGCCGGGCCGGCGTAGTAGACGCACATCTCGCGCAGGTAGCCGGGCATCGGCTCGCCGGCGTCGAGGCGCTCCTTGATCTTCGCGTGCGCGATGTCGCGCGCGACGACCATGGGACCGGTCAGCGACAGCCGGGTCTTCACCGGCAACGCCGACAGCGTCGCGCGGATCTCGGCCATCGGCCGGGTGAGGTCCACGTGCACGACGTCGTCGGACAGGTGCTCGCCGGTGGTGTCCGGCAGGTACTTCGCCGGGTCGGTCTCCAGCGCTTCGAGGAACACGCCGTCGCGGGTGATCTTGCCGACCGCCTGCCGGTCGGCGCTGCACGAGACCGCTATCGCGACCGGACAGGACGCCCCGTGCCGCGGCAGCCGGACGACCCGCACGTCATGGCAGAAGTACTTGCCGCCGAACTGCGCGCCGATGCCGAGGTTGCGCGTCAGCTCGAGCACCTGGCCTTCCAGCTCGATGTCGCGGAAGGCGTGCCCGGACGGCGACCCGGCGAGCGGCAGCGTGTCGAGGTAGCGCGCGGAGGCGTACTTCGCGGTCTTGAGGGCGTGCTCCGCGCTGGTGCCGCCGACGACGATCGCGAGGTGGTACGGCGGGCACGCGGCGGTGCCGAGCGAGCGGATCTTCTCGTCGAGGAACCGCAGCATGGCGGCCGGGTTGAGGACCGCCTTCGTCTCCTGGAACAGGTACGACTTGTTCGCCGACCCGCCGCCCTTCGCCATGAACAGGAACGAGTACGCGTCGCCGTCGGTCGCGTACAGCTCGACCTGCGCGGGGAGGTTGGTGCCGGTGTTCTTCTCGTCCCACATCGTCAACGGCGCGAGCTGCGAGTAGCGCAGGTTCAGCGTCGTGTACGCGTCGAAGACCCCGCGGCTGATGTGCTCCTCGTCGCGCCCCGCCGTGAGCACCTGCTGGCCGCGCTTGCCCATGACGATCGCGGTACCGGTGTCCTGGCACATCGGCAGGATGCCGCCGGCCGCGATGTTCGCGTTCTTGAGCAGGTCGAGCGCGACGAACCGGTCGTTCGGCGACGCCTCAAGGTCGTCCAGGATCGACCGGAGCTGGGTCAGGTGGCCGGGGCGCAGCAGGTGCGCGATGTCGCGCATCGCGGTAGCGGTGAGCAGCCGCAACGCCTCCGGCTCGACGACGAGGAAGTCGCGCCCCGCCGCCGAGACGGTCGAGACGCCGTCTGTGGTCAGCAGCCGGTACGGCGTGTCGGCGGGGCCGAGCGGGAGCAGGTCGGTGTAGTCGAAGTCGGGCACGAGCGACAAGAGTAGACGGCGCGTCAGGCGCCCGCCGGATAGCCGAGAGCGACAGCGTCGGCGAAGTTCGCCGCGTCCGCGTCGCGGCGCTGCGCGGGCACGTACGTCGCGGTCGCGACGACGACGAGCCGCCCCGCCGAGTCCACGCCGGCGCCGGCCGGGCGGCAGCCGTCTGTGTCGGCGTACGCCGACGACCAGCGCGCGGTCCACCGCGCCAGCCCCTCGTGGTCGATGGTCGTCGTGAGGCAGTACGACGTGCCGCGGTTGCTCGCGCCGGTGACGAGCGCGACGCCGCCGGGCACGACGGCGAGCCGCCCGCCGAGCAGGTCGGCGCGCGGGTCGAACGCCTCGGCGCTCCAGCGCCGCTCCGACGTCGCCGGGTCGAGCTCGTCGACGACGGCGCGGACCGGAGCGCGGCCGCTCTCCGCGGTGACCCACAGCCGGTCCTCGCGCGGGTCGGTGAGCAACGCGGTGACGGTGTCGGCACGTGCCTGCTGCCACGCGACACGGCCGCGCGGGTCGAGCCGGGCGACGGTCGAGCCTGGGGCGATGTAGACGACGCCGGCGCCCGCGGAGTGCGTACCGACCGGGTCCCACCCGCGGGCGGCGACGTACGCGCCGCCGTCGCGCGCCGCGGCCACGGCGACCGGGCGGTGCTTCTCGAACGTCCGCCGCCAGGTCTCGCGACCGGTGCGCGCGTCCACGCCGGCGTACGCGGCGACCGCGTGCGCGGCGGTCCGCGTGGCGACCGTCCAGACGACGCCGGTGTCGGTGGGGGCCGGGTCGCCGGGGAGCACGGACGCGGGGGTCAGCGCCCGCCGCCACGCGGCCCGGCCGGTGCGCGCGTCGTACGCGAGCAGCAGCGCGGTCTCGTCCGAGATACCGGTGACGTAGACGCGGCGGCCGTCCGCCGCGACGCCGCCCGCGGTCGCGCCGGCCGGGCCGCGGTGCCGCGCGACCCAGCGGACGCGACCGGTGCGCGCGTCCAGCGCGTACGTCGAGACGGCGCCGTCGTCTGCCTCGAACGACCACGGCTGCCCGCTGTCGTGGTACAGCGTCCGGCCGGTCGTCGCGACGGCGTACACGGTGCCGCCGTCCGGCGCGAGGGCGACCGCGCCGGCCCGGTCGCCGGTGCCGCGCGGGCCGGCCAGCGTCCTGGTCCACCGGGCGCGCCCGGTGGCGGTGTCCAGCGCGGTGACGACGACGTCGGTGCTCCGGTCCGCCGCGACGTGGACTTCCGCGATCGTGTACGCGCGCCCGGCCCGTGGATCGACGGCCGCGTCGGCCGCTCGGTCGTCGTCTGTGGCGCCGCCGAGGCCCGAGTCGTAGACGCCGACCCACTCCTCGCAGCGGTCGTCCCAGCGCGGCACGTCCACGCACGGCGGCGCCGCGGCGGCGGGCGCCGGCAGCAGCAGCGCCGCGATCAGCGCGACCGTCGTCCTCATCACGTCACCTCGATCTCTCCGAAGTACCCGTGGGCGCGCTCGGTGGCGCGGTCGGCCTCGCCGGGCAGGGGCGCCCGTGGCGTCGTCCCCTGCACGAGGACGCGCAGGTCGTACCTGCCGGGCGCGAGCGGGCGGTCGTTCTGGCCGACACCGTTGAAGCGCTGGTGCCAGCGCACGCAGGTACCGACCGGGACCGCCCTGCTGTGCGGCCGCCGCCCGCCGCCGTCCCACGCGTGCGCGCCGTCGTCGACGTACGTGTCCCCGTTGGCGTCGTCACCGATGAGCAGGACGTCGAGCTCCACGTCGGTGGCGAGGTCGACGCGGTCGGCGGCGCGGCCGCCGGGCAGCCGGCACAGCTCCGCGCTGAACGTCACCGCCGAGCCCGACCGGACGGCGACCGGCCCGAGGAAGCGGAAGCACCACGCATCGGTGAGGCCGGGCGTCTCGCAGTCCTCGCCGGGGCGGTCGTCCGGCGCGGTCTCGACCGTCTCGCGCCACCGCTCCTCGGCCCGGGCCGTCGGCGCGGGCCGGTCCGCCGTCCGCTCGGGCGGCG
>DATLNJ010000102.1:0-8352 GCA_035536815.1 Frankiaceae bacterium | reverse complement strand
ACGCCGCCGCGATCGCGCTGTACGAGCGGTTCGGCTTCCGGCCGGTCGCCGTCCGCAAGGGGTACTACCAGCCGTCCGGCGCCGACGCCCTGGTGATGATGACCGGATGAGCGAGCCGCTGATCCTGGGGATCGAGACCTCCTGCGACGAGACGGGCGTCGGCGTCGTGCGCGGCCGCACGCTGCTCGCCGACGCGATCGCGTCGCAGGTGGACGAGCACGCGCGCTTCGGCGGCGTCGTGCCGGAGGTCGCGAGCCGCGCGCACAACGAGGCGACGGTGCCGACGGTCGAGCGCGCGCTGACCACCGCGGGCGTGGCGCTCACCGACATCGACGCCGTCGCCGTGACGGCGGGCCCCGGGCTCGCGGGGGCACTGCTGGTCGGCGTCGCGGCGGCGAAGGCGTACGCACTCTCCCTCGGCGTCCCGCTGATCGGCGTCAACCACCTCGCGGCGCACGTCGCGGTGGACGAGCTGGAGCACGGGCCGCTGCCGGACCCGTGCGTCGCGCTGCTCGTCTCCGGCGGCCACTCGTCGCTGCTGCTGGTGCCGGACATCACGGACGTCCGGCCGCTGGGCGCGACCGTGGACGACGCGGCGGGGGAGGCGTTCGACAAGGTGGCTCGGGTGCTCGGGCTGCCGTTCCCCGGCGGGCCGCACATCGACCGCGCCGCCCGCGGCGGCGACCCGGCCGCGATCCCGTTCCCGCGCGGGAAGGCCGACGACGGGACGTACGACTTCTCGTTCTCCGGGCTCAAGACCGCGGTGGCGCGCTGGGTGGAGGCCCGCAACGGCGACGTGCCGGTCAACGACGTGGCCGCGTCGTTCCAGGAGGCGGTCGTGGACGTGCTCGTGGCCAAGGCCGTGCGGGCGGCCAAGGAGCACGGCGCGGCGTTGCTGATCGGCGGTGGAGTCGCGGCCAACTCGCGCCTGCGCGCGGTCGCCGCCGAGCGCTGCGCACGCGCCGGCATCCCGCTCCGCGTCCCGCGTCCCGGGCTGTGCACCGACAACGGCGCGATGGTCGCCGCGCTGGGCAGCCAGCTGTTCGCGCGCGGGGTCGCCACGCCGCTGGACGCCGTCGCCGACCCGTCGCTGCGGCTGGTATGACGACGCTGATGTGGGAGGCGGTCGCCGCACCCGGCCGGGTGGGCGAGGTCGTGGCGTGGGCGACCGCGCTGACCGCCGAGGGGCTGGCGGCCAAGGAGGTCTACGTCTCCGCCGACGACCGGGTCGTCGTCATCGCGCACTGGCGCGACAAGGCGGCGGCCGACGGCGCCGACCTCACGCCGCCGCCGGACACGCTGGCGCGCGCGCCGCACGCCTGGCGGTTCACCCGCGTGGGGTAGCCCAGCGGACCGGCCGTGTTGACGCCGCCACGGCGCCCGGCCTATGTTTGCATTGGCACTCAGCACATGAGAGTGCTAACCGCGCGACGAGGCGCCCGATCCCCGCGACGGCGGGCCGCCGAGCAAGCGCACGTACTCGTTACGCGAAGCCCACAGGAGGGCACGACAGACATGGCAACCGCCACCAAGGTCAACATCAAGCCGCTCGAGGACCGCATCGTCGTCCAGGCGAACGAGGCCGAGACCACGACGGCGTCCGGCATCGTCATCCCGGACACCGCCAAGGAGAAGCCCCAGGAGGGCACCGTCATCGCGGTGGGCCCCGGTCGCTGGGAGGACGGCAAGCGCATCCCGCTCGACGTCAAGGAAGGCGACACCGTCGTCTACAGCAAGTACGGCGGCACCGAGCTCAAGTACGGCGCCGACGAGTACCTCGTGCTGAGCGCGCGCGACGTCCTCGCGATCATCGAGAAGTAGTCACGAACGGACGCCCCGGATGCAGCACTGCACCGGGGCGTTCGCCGTGAGAGGGGCCAGCCCGCCGCGAGGCGGAGCGCCGGTTCCCGAGCTCCACGAGCCTCGCGCCACACCGATCCGGCCGCCGTTCGCGACGACCGGCAGTTAGGAGCCTTACCCGAATGCCGAAGATCCTGGAGTTCCACTCCGACGCTCGCGACTCCCTGCAGCGCGGCGTCGACAAGCTCGCCGACGCGGTCAAGGTGACGCTCGGCCCGCGCGGCCGCAACGTCGTCATCGACAAGAAGTGGGGCGCGCCCACCATCACCAACGACGGCGTGACGATCGCCCGCGAGGTCGAGCTCGACGACCCGTACGAGAACATGGGCGCGCAGCTCGCCAAGGAGGTCGCCACCAAGACGAACGACGTCGCGGGTGACGGCACCACGACGGCGACCGTGCTGGCGCAGGCGATGGTCCGCGAGGGGCTGCGCAACGTCGCCGCCGGCGCGTCGCCGCTGTCCCTGAAGAAGGGCATGGAGGCGGCCGTCGCGCAGGTCTCCGAGACGCTGCTCGCCGCGGCGCGGGAGATCGAGTCGCAGGACGACATCGCGCACGTCGCGTCCATCTCGGCGCAGGACCCCGCGATCGGCGAGCTCATCGCCGAGGCCATGAGCAAGGTCGGCAAGGACGGTGTCATCACCGTCGAGGAGTCGAACACCATGGGCCTCGAGCTGGAGTTCACCGAGGGCATGCAGTTCGACAAGGGTTACCTCTCGCCGTACTTCGTCACCGACGCGGAGCGCATGGAGGCGACGTACGACGACCCGTACATCCTCATCACCAACTCGAAGATCTCCGCGATCCACGAGCTGCTGCCCCTGCTGGAGAAGGTCGTCCAGGCCGGCAAGCCGTTCCTGATCATCGCGGAGGACGTCGAGGGCGAGGCCCTGTCGACGCTCGTCGTCAACAAGATCCGCGGCACGCTCAACGCCGCCGCCGTGAAGGCGCCGGGCTTCGGCGACCGTCGCAAGGCGATGCTCGAGGACATGGCGGTCCTCACCGGCGGCCAGGTCGTCAGCGCCGAGGTCGGCCTCAAGCTCGACACCGTCGGCATCGAGATGCTCGGCCGGGCCCGCAAGGTCACCGTTACCAAGGACACCACCACGATCGTGGACGGTGCCGGCGCGACGGACGACATCAAGGGCCGGATCAACCAGATCAAGGCGGAGATCGAGAACTCCGACTCCGACTGGGACCGCGAGAAGCTGCAGGAGCGCCTCGCCAAGCTGTCCGGTGGTGTCGGCGTCATCCGCGTCGGCGCGGCCACCGAGGTCGAGCTCAAGGAGAAGAAGCACCGCCTCGAGGACGCCATCTCGGCGACCCGCGCGGCGGTCGAGGAGGGCATCGTCGCCGGCGGCGGCGCGGCCCTGGTCGCCGCGGCGGCCGGCCTCGACAAGCTCGACCTCACCGGTGACGAGGCCACCGGCGCGTCGATCGTCCGCAAGGCGCTCGACGAGCCGCTGCGCTGGATCGCGCAGAACGCCGGCCACGAGGGCTACGTCGTCGTGGCGAAGGTCCGCGACCTGCCCGCGGGCCACGGCCTCAACGCCGCGACCGGCGAGTACGTCGACCTGCTCGCGGCCGGCATCGTCGACCCGGTCAAGGTGACGCGCTCGGCGGTGCAGAACGCCGCGTCCATCGCGGCGATGCTGCTCACCACCGAGACGCTGGTGGCGGAGAAGCCGATCCCGGAGGAGGGCGCCCCGGCGCCGACCGCCGGCCACGGCCACAGCCACGGCCCGGGCGGCATGCACTACTAAGCCCGTACGTCCCGCCGGCCCGTCGCCGTGTCCAGGGGGCGGGCCGGCGGCGTTCTACGACGTGCGCACCACCCGCGCCGCGACCGCCGTCACGCCGGCCGCCGCGACCGCGGCCAGCAGCGCGCCGCCGGGCAGCGTGACGAGCGCCGCGCCCGCGAACGCCGCCGCCGTCGCCCGCACCGGCCGGCGCGGCCGCCACGCCGTCTTCTGCACCGCGACGACCACCGCGAGCGCCACGGTCCACGCCAGGTGCGTGACCGGCGGCGCCGCGACCATCACCAGCATCAGCACCCAGCAGGTCCCTACGCAGCCGCCGGCGTTGCGCAGCGCGAAGCGCAGCACCGACCGCGTCGCCGGCCAGCCCGCCGGCCGTAACGGCACCGTCCGGTGGCAGGCGACGAACGCGCGCGCGTGCCAGCGGGTGAGCGGCCACGCCGCCGCGCCGGCGAGCACCAGCGCCAGCGGCGGCCGCCACAGCGCGGCGACCGCGAGCGCGACAGCGCCGTACGCCGCCCACACCGCGAGGTACGCCGCCACGTACGTCGCCACCGCGCGGTGCCGCCGCCAGCACAGCGAGTTGAGGCCGACGTGCCGGGCGGCCGGGATCGCGGACGGCAGCATCATCGCGGCGGCCATTCCGACCCAGGACGCGAGCGTGGCATGAGCGTGCGTGTGCACCCCGGCCGCGACCGCGAGCGGGTGCGCGAGCAGCAGCACCCACGCGGCCGCCGCGACCACCTCCGCGACGAGCTGGGGTCGCCGCCGCGCCCGCGCGCGCCAGGCGGCGGCGCGCGGACGCGGGCGAGACCGCGCCGCCGGCAGACCGGCGACGGTCATCAGACGTAGTGGACGCTGATCCGGCCGACCGTGACCTCGGGCAGCCCCTCGGCCTCCAGGCTGTCGTCACCCTGCGGGACGCCGAGCGGGTGGAACGTCACGTCGACGTTGCTGCCGTCCCACGCGCCGCGCGCGGACAGCCGTCCGACCAGCTCGGTGATGTCGAACCCGGCGGAGTAGGAGTGCCCGTGCTCGCCGTCGGTGGTGCTCTCCGTCACCTGCTCGATGCCGAAGAACGACAGCGCGCCCGCCAGGTGCTCCTCGGCCTGATCCTCGGTCGCGCCGTCGGGGAGGTTCACGTAGACGCCGTACACGGTCCCGGGGTTCTGCTCGGCCTCGATGTCGTCGAGCGAGAGCAGCACCCGCCGCGGCCCCGCGTCCTCCTCGTCGCCGAGCCCGGCCTGCACCAGGTCGCTGGCCCGCCGGTCGATGCCCACCGAGCCCGCCGTCCGCCGGCCGGTCAGCGTGACCGACTCGCGCGACGCCCCGACCAGCTCCGCGTGCGGCGCGTCCTCGGTGAGCGCGCTCGCCTGCGGGCCGGCCGGCCCGGACGGGCTCGTCGGCCCGGTCGGGGGCGGCACCGGCGAGAGCCGGTCGTACGTGTAGTCCATGGTGTCGTTCACCTTGCCGCACGGCATCGCCTGCTGGCCGCCGTCCGCCGAGAAGAACGAGAAGTCCTGGGCGGCCCAGAGCCCGTCGTTCGTGGGGTTACCGCGCCCGGCGGCGTTCCAGCTCGCCCAGAGGCGGTCGATGTTCGCGTGGTGCAGCCAGAAGATCGGGTCCTGCGCGGCGGTGTTCGGGTCGGTCATCAAGCCGCCGAAGCCGCCGATCGCGTTGTGCATCACGTTGTGCGGCTGCAGCTCCAGCGCGCCGAAGCCGCGCCCGAAGTGGATCGGCGCGCTGCGCTGGCCGCCGAAGCCCGCCGACGGCGGCGCGCCGTCCGGCGGGACGAACGTCGGCACCTGCAGCGTTGCGTCGATCAACGTCGCTCCCGCGGGGATCGGGTCGCCACCGTTGACGTCGAACGGCGTCGTGCGCCGCTGGGCGACGTACAGCGGGCTGCCGGGGTCGCGGAACGCCGGCGGCAGGACCGGGTTGCCGCCGTCGGTCGCCGTGTAGTTCCAGTACGGCAGCGCCCAGTCCTCGGGGCCGTTGTTCAGCACGACCGCGGCGCGCACGATCTCCTCGAACCAGCGCAGGTACATGCGGTGCCACGGCGTGAAGAACCAGCTGCCGTGCTCGCAGGTGTTCCACAGCGCCTGCGGCGGGGCGTACGAGCCGTGGATCCCGGCCTGGTACGCCCAGCTCGTGACGTCCGTGGGGACGGTGTCGCGCTGCTTCATCGTGGCGACCGCGTTGGCGTAGCCGACGACGATCGGGTCGTCCGGATCGAGCGAGTAGATGTCGCGGCGGACGTAGGGACCATTCATGGTGACACCCCCGTATCGAATGGGCCGGTAATGGCCAGGCCGCACGCTACTCGCGCCGGTCGCGGCCGCCCAGGGGCGACTTCGGCCGGGGTCAGCCCCTCATCAGCGCGCCGAGCTCGAAGTGCATCGGGTCGGGGTACGACCAGTCGCCGCCCCAGCGGAAGCCCCAGCGCTTCATGACGTCCACGACCCGCATGTCCATGTCGCCAGCGCGACCCGGCATGTTCGTCGTGGCGTTGAGGTCGAACGCGATTCCCCACGTGTGCAGCGAGACCGACCGGCCGGGGTCGCGCTCGATGAACCGCGGGACGTAGCAGCCGTCGAACGACCGGACGGAGCCGTCCAGCCCGCGCGCCTCCAGCTCGCGCATCGCCGCGCGCAGCTGCGGCACGATCAGCCGGTGGCACGTCACCCGGCCGATGACCGGGACCGACGCGCCGACGATGTTGTCGGCGACCCAGCGCGCGTCGGGCTGGATGGTGCCGTCCTCGTACCAGCGGTAGGAGAACGCACCGAACGCCTGCGCCACGCTGCTGCCGGTGAGGAACGCGAACGGCACCTGCGGCTGGGTGAGCAGGTGGATCTTCGCCGCCCCCGCGACCTTGCGCGCCGTCGAGGCGAGCGTCGTCGGGTCGGCCTGGCCCGCCGTGAGCAGGGCGGCGTTCTCGGCCGGCAGCCGCAACGCGTCGCCGACGGCGTGCGACACGATCGCGTCGATCTCGGGCAGCGTCGTCGCGTACGCCGCCACCCGCAGCCGCAGCGTCCCGACCGTGACCGTGGAGCCGAGCGCGATCTTGCGCTTCTTCGCGAACTCGTGCGAGACCACGAGCTCGTTGCGCGCGACGCCCTCCCAGACGGGGTTCGACTCAGCGGTGCCGGTCGGCGCGAACGCCCGGAACCGCGACGGGTCCACCGCCGACAGCTCGAACGGCTTGCCGTTCAGCGTGGTCTTGCCGGACCGGAACGTCGTGACGCCGTTCGGCGCGATGCCGCGCAGCTTGGTGACGACGCCCTCGGGCAGTCGCTTCGCCGACACCACGAGCACGTCCGGGCGGACCCGGTGCTTGAGCGGCTTGACCGTCGGGGCGGCCGTCGGCGCGGGCATCGGCACCGGCGACACGGATGCCGCGACGCCCTGCGCGGCGGGCCGCGGCCCGCCCGGGACGGTGCCACCGGGCGCGCTGCTCCCGCACGCGGCCGACAGCAGGCCGAGCGCGATGAGTGCGCCGCGAAGGCGGCCGCGGGATCGCGTCACGTGGCGTCGTTCCGATCGGGGTTGCGGTGCTTCTCCAGGCTAACTCGGCCGGAGCCGGCGCGAGCCTTACTTCGGTGAGATCGAGGGTCTGCCGGTGACGAGCCGCGAGCAGCCGCCGTGGTTCGGCGCCCGGCCCGTCGCTAGCTGGCGGCCGCGGCGCGGCGCCCGGCCAGGATGTCGTCGCGCTCGGACTCGGACAGCCCGCCCCAGATGCCGTACGGCTCGCGGACGCGCAGGGCGTGCTCGGCGCACTGCCGGATGACCGGGCAGCGCGCGCAGATCGCCTTGGCGGCGGCCTCACGGTTGACGCGACGGGGTCCGCGCTCGTTGTCGGGGTGGAAGAACGTCTCGGTGTCTGTCCCCCGGCACTCGGCCTGGAGCTGCCACTCCCAGAAGTCGGGAGAGGGGCCGGGGAGGAGGCGGATGTCGGTCAACGGGGTGTTCCTTCCGGACGGCGGGATCAGGGCCTGCACACAGTGTGGAACTTGTTCAAAAGTTGTGCAAGTAACGTTTTGGGCACATCATCGTTCGCATGGCGCCGGACCCCGGGCTCACCGTCGCCGCGGTCGCGCGGCGGCTCGGCGTCGCGCCTGCCACCTTGCGTTCGTGGGAGCGCCGCTACGGGATGGGTCCGTCGGGCAGAACCGCCGGCGCGCACCGCAGGTACACCGGGCGCGACCTCGCCGTCCTGGAGCACATGCGCCGCCTGACACTGGACGGGGTGGCGCCGTCGGACGCCGCCCGGGTCGCGCTGGCCGAGCAGCCGGCGCCGGGTGCGGCGGCTGCGGGGGTGCCGGCCGCCGAGGCGGCGGTCGCCGTCGAGCTGGCGCTGCGTACGCCGGCCCGCCTGGCCGCCCGCGCCCGCGGCCTGTCGCGCGCCGCGCTCGCGCTGGACGCCGCGGCCGTCCGCGACCTGCTCCGCGAGTCGGTGGCCGAGGACGGCGTGATCGCGACCTGGGAGACGTTGCTGGCGCCGGTCCTGCGCGCCGTAGGCGAGCGGTGGCAGTCGAGCGGCGAAGGCGTCGAGGTCGAGCACCTCCTCAGCGAGGTGGCCGCCGGCGTGTTCTGCCGGCTCGACGCGGACCCGCCCGCGCCGTGCCGCCCGGTGCTGCTGGCCTGCGCCGACGGCGAACGCCACTCGCTGCCGTTGCACGCGCTCTGCGCCGCCCTCGCCGAGCGCCGGGTGGCCGCCCGGATGCTCGGCGCC
>DATLNJ010000101.1:0-26158 GCA_035536815.1 Frankiaceae bacterium | reverse complement strand
CGAAGACCGGCCGGGCGCGCATCATCGGCCTCACCGGCTCGCCCGGGGTCGGCAAATCCACGTCGACGTCCGCGCTGGTGACGGCGTTCCGCGCGCGCGGCCAGCGGGTCGGCGTGCTCGCGGTCGACCCGTCGTCGCCGTTCAGCGGGGGAGCGTTGCTCGGCGACCGGGTGCGGATGCAGGACCACGCCACCGACGCCGGCGGGTTCATCCGGTCCATGGCCTCGCGCGGGCACCTCGGCGGCCTGTCGTGGGCGACGCCGCAGGCGTTGCGCGTGCTCGACGCGGCCGGCTGCGACGTGATCCTCGTGGAGACCGTCGGCGTGGGGCAGGCGGAGGTCGAGGTCGCCTCGCTCGCCGACACGACCATCGTGCTGCTCGCGCCCGGCATGGGCGACGCGATCCAGGCGGCGAAGGCCGGCATCCTCGAGGTCGCCGACGTCTACGTCGTCAACAAGGCGGACCGCGACGGCGCCGACAACACCGTCCGCGACCTGCGCAACATGATCAGCCAGGGCGACGGGCCGCACGGGGGGTGGCAGCCGCCGATCGTGAAGACCGTCGCGTCGCGCGGCGAGGGGATCGCCGCGCTGGTCGAACGCCTGGACGAGCACTGGGCGTGGCTGGCGTCGTCGGGGGAGCTGGCCCGGCGGCGTACCGCGCGCGCGTCGGCGGAGATCGAGGCGATCGCGGTGACGGCGTTGCGCGAGCGCCTCGGCGACCTGCACGCGGGGACCGCGCTCGACACGCTGGCCGAGCAGGTCGTCGCGGGCAAGCTCGACCCGTACGCCGCCGCCGACCAGCTCGTGGACAGCGTCACGTCCTGAGCGCCGGGGGGTACGCGCCCGGACCGACTGACAATGTGCGGGGGCCCTCTGTGCGTGCGGCGGCGCACTGTCAGCTCGCGGGCGCGGCGCGCTCGGCGCCGGGCGCTACGCGTTGCAGCCGTTGAGGAAGAGCTCGGTCGGCGAGGGGCCGGGGTTGGCGCCGACGCGATGCTTCGCAGGGTACGAGATCGAGCCGGTCACGGTGTCCGGCGCGGCGAGCTGCTGCACGGTCACCCACACGGCGTACTTGCGCTGCGGGTTCAACGAGGGGATGCGGACGACGGCCGACGTGCCGCCGGTGACGAAGAAGCTGAAGCACTCGCCCTTGGTGGCCGGCGTCTTCTTGGTGACGTCCTGCACGAGCAGCCAGAGCCGGGTCGTCGGCAGCGTCCATGCGATGCGGACCGACAGCGGCGTCCGGGGCGACACGCCGCGGGCCGGGCGCACGGTGAACGGCACCGAGTAGCACCGCGGCTTCGCGCACTGGCCGGTCGTCTCCGGTGAGGCGTCGATCGGGTTCTCGGCGGTCTCGGCCAGTACGTGGACCTGCGGGTCGGCCAGCGACAGCTGGAACGTGTGCTCCTTGCGCTTCTTGCCGTCGAGGACGGCCGCGCCGGCGCCCTCGGCGGGCAGCGCTGCGAGCGCTGCGAGCGTGGCGAGCAGGACGGTCAGCAGGAGCGGCAGGCGGCGCATGCCGCAGGGCTTCGACCCGCCCCGCCGCCGCTCCTGCACCGTGCTACGCCACCAGGCCGAGCCCGTCTGCCACGCGGCGCCCGTAGTCGGTGTCGCACCGCGTCAGGTGGACCACCATCTGCTCCTGGATCTGCTTGTCGCACTGGCTCAGCGCGTCGACCAGGTTGCGCACGAGGTCGTCCCGCTCGGCGTCGTCCATGTCCTCGCGCCAGCGGCGGCCGACCTGGCCGTAGTCGTTCGTGCGCTCGATCGTCGCTCGCGTCAGGCGCCCTTCGATCAACGGCTCGTACGGCCTCCCGGCCGGCTCGGCGGTGCGCAGGCCGGCAACGGACGACGGCTCGTAGTTGACGTGCGGGTTGGCGCCGCGCTCGTCGGCGGCGTACGACATCTGCCCGCCGCCCTGGTTAGTGGCGACGTCGGTCAGCGGGCGGTTCACGGGGAGCTGGAGGTAGTTCGGTCCGACGCGGTACCGCTGCGTGTCCGAGTACGAGAACGTCCGCCCGACCAGCATCTTGTCGTCGGAGAAGTCGATGCCGTCGACCAGCACGCCGGTGCCGAACGCGATCTGCTCGTTCTCGTTGTGGAAGTCGGTGACGTTGCGGTCGAGCGTCATCATGCCGACCGGCCGCATCGGGAACTGGTCCTCCGGCCACGTCTTCGTGTCGTCCAGCGGGTCGAAGTCGAGCTCGGGGTGCTCGTCGTCGCTCATGATCTGCACCTGCAGCTCCCAGCGCGGCAGCTCGCCGCGCTCGATGGCCTCGTAGCAGTCCTTCGACGCGTGACCGAGGTCGTCCGCCTGGATCGCGGCGGCCTGCGCGGCGGTCATGCCGACGTCGCCCTGCTGCGAGATCCAGTGGAACTTCACGAGCACCGCGGTGCCGTCCGCGTTGACCAGCTTGTACGTGTTCACGCCGGCGCCGTTCATGTGCCGGTAGTCCTGCGGGATGCCCTTCAGCCCGAACAGGAACGAGATCATGTGCATGGCCTCGGGCGTGTTCGAGATGAAGTCGAAGATCCGGTTCGGCTCCTGGCGGAACGTCACCGGGTCCGGCTTGAACGCGTGCACGACGTCCGGGAACTTCATCGCGTCGCGGATGAAGAACACGCGAAGGTTGTTGCCGACGAGGTCCCAGTTGCCCTGCTCCGTGCGGAACTTCACCGCGAAGCCGCGCGGGTCGCGCGCCGCCTCTGACGAGTCGCGGCCGCCGATGACGGTGGAGAAGCGAACGGAGACCGGCGTGCGCTTGCCCTGCTCCTGGAGCAGCTTGGCGCGGGTGTACACCGACGCCGGCTCGTCGCCGATGGTGCCGTACGCCTCGAAGTACCCGTGCGCGACGAAGCCGCGCGCGTGCACGACGCGCTCCGGGATGCGCTCGCGGTCGAAGTGGCTGATCTTCTCGAGGAAGTGGTAGTTCTCCAACGTCGCGGGGCCGCGGCTGCCGACGGTGCGCTGGTTCTTGTTGTCGGCGATCGGGTGGCCCTGGCGGTCGGTGAGGACGGGCTTCTCGGGGGTCATGCGAGCGCCTCTTTCTGACAGCTGGGGCAGACGCCCCAGTAGGTGACTTCGGCCTCGTCGACGACGAAGCCGTGCGACTCGGTGGGCGTCAGGCAGGGGCGCCGGCCGACGGCGCAGTCCACGTCGGCGGTCGTTCCGCACCGGCGGCAGACCACGTGGTGGTGGTTGTCCCCCGCGCGGGATTCGAAACGGGCGGGGGAGCCGGCCGGCTCGACGTGCCGCGCCAGGCCGGCGGCGGTGAACGCCTCGAGGGCGTCGTAGACCGCCTGCGTGGACACGCTGCCGCGGGTGCGGCGGACCGCGCCGGCCAGCTCGTCCACGGTCGAGTGCGGCGCCGCGTCGAGCGCGGCGAGCAGCGTCAGCCGCGGCTGCGTGACGCGCAGCCCGGCGGCGCGCAGGCGGTCGGCGGTCATGGTCCGACCGTACGCTCTTTCTGGAAGCAGTCAAGAAAAGGTAGGGTGCCGCCATGCCGGTGCCCGACACGATCCCCGTCACCGAGGCCGAGCCGCGCACGGTGGTGCTCGCCCTGCTCGACTGGTACCGCGCCGCGCTGCTCCGCAAGACCGAGGGGCTGTCCGACGGGCAGCTGCGCGCGCCGGTCGAGCCGATGGGCTGGTCGCCGATCGGCTTGGTCAACCACCTGGCCGGCGTCGAACGACGCTGGCTGCGCTGGGGCTTCCTCGCCGAGGACGTCGTGTCGTGGGCCGACGACGAGTGGACGCCCGCGGCGTCGACGGCCGAGGTGCTGGCGGCGTACGAGGCCCAGGTCGCGCGCTCGCGGGAGGCGGTCGCCGACCACCCCTTGGAGACGCCGTCGCGGATCGGCGGGCGGTTCTCCGACCCGGCCGAGGCGCCGCCGCTCGGCCGGATCCTGTTCCACCTGCTGCAGGAGTACGCCCGCCACGTCGGTCACCTCGACGTCGCCCGCGAGCTGATCGACGGCGTGACGGGGGAGTAGCACCGCCGTCCGCCGGCGACGAGCGTCCCACCGCCGTCAATTCACACGCGTCCCGCGCGGCGCGACTACGCCGCCCGCGCCCGCTCGGAGCGGCACCCGCGCGCCCGGTGCGCGCCCGGCGGCGCACGCCGTTGCGCCGGTACCCTGGACCCATGACTGACGAGATCGAGGCCGGCCGCGCGCGCTGGCAGGCGCGCTACGACGCCGCGAAGAAGCGCGAGGCGGACTTCACGACGCTCTCCGGCGTCGAGGTCGAGCCGGTGTACGGCCCGCGGCCGGGTGACGTCGTCCAGGGGTTCGACCGGATCGGCTGGCCGGGCGAGTTCCCGTTCACCCGCGGCCTGTACCCCACCGGGTACCGCACCCGGCCGTGGACGATCCGGCAGTTCGCCGGCTTCGGCAACGCGCAGCAGACCAACGAGCGCTACAAGATGATCCTGGCCGAGGGCGGCGGCGGCCTCTCGGTGGCGTTCGACATGCCGACGCTGATGGGGCGCGACTCCGACGACCCGCGCAGCCTCGGCGAGGTCGGCCACTGCGGCGTCGCGATCGACAGCGCGGCCGACATGGAGATGCTGTTCTCCGACATCGACCTCGGCCAGGTCACGACGTCGATGACGATCAGCGGCCCGGCGGTGCCGGTGTTCTGCATGTACCTCGTCGCCGCGGAGCGGGCCGGCGTGGACATCCACACCCTCGACGGCACGCTGCAGACGGACATCTTCAAGGAGTACATCGCGCAGAAGGAGTGGCTGTTCCCGCCGGAGCCGCACCTGCGCCTCATCGGCGACCTGATGGAGTACTGCGCCCGCGAGATCCCGCGGTACAAGCCACTGTCGGTCTCCGGCTACCACATCCGGGAGGCGGGCAGCACGGCCGCGCAGGAGCTGGCGTACACGCTCGCCGACGGCTTCGCGTACGTCGAGCTCGGCCTGTCCCGCGGCCTCGACGTCAACGTCTTCGCGCCCGGCCTGAGCTTCTTCTTCGACGCGCACGTCGACTTCTTCGAGGAGATCGCGAAGTTCCGCGCCGCGCGCCGCATCTGGGCGCGCTGGCTGCGCGACGTCTACGGTGCCACCGACGAGCGCGCGCAGTGGCTGCGGTTCCACACCCAGACCGCGGGGGTGTCCCTCACTGCGCAGCAGCCGGACAACAACATCGTCCGCACCGCGGTCGAGGCGCTGTCCGCCATCCTCGGCGGCACCAACTCGCTGCACACGAACGCCCTCGACGAGGTGCTCGCGCTCCCGTCCGAGCGGGCCGCGCAGATTGCCCTGCGCACCCAGCAGGTGATCATGGAGGAGACGGGCGTCGTCAACGTCGTGGACCCGCTCGGCGGCTCCTGGTACGTCGAGGCGCTCACCGACGAGATGGACCGCCAGGCCGAGGAGATCTTCGCGCGCATCAGGAGCATGGGCACCGACGGGACGATCACGTCGGGCATCCTGCGCGGCATCGAGGACGGCTGGTTCATGAGCGAGATCGCCGAGGCGGCGTTCCGCTACCAGACCGCCCTGGAGAAGGGCGAGAAGAAGATCGTCGGCGTCAACACGCTCACCTCCACCGGCGACGACGAGCTGGAGATCCTGCGGATCAGCCACGAGGTCGAACGCGAGCAGAAGCGCTCGCTCGGCGACCGCAAGTCGGGCCGCGACAACGCCGCCGTCGAGGCGGCGCTGAAGCGGATGGTCGACGCGTCCCGCGGCACCGACAACATGATCGACCCGATGCTCGACGCGGTTCGCGCCGAGGCGACGCTCGGCGAGATCTGCGGGGTGCTGCGCGACGAGTGGGGCGCCTACACCGAGCCGCCGCGCTTCTAACCCCGCGGCGGGCGGGGGATGCCCGCTCGCTAGGGCTCCTTCGTCGCTTTAGGCGCTCGCGAGCATCCCCCGCCCGCCGCGGTCTAGCCAGGCGGGAATGGGGGATGCGCGCTCGCTAGGGCTCCTTCGTCGCTTGAGGCGCTCGCGAGCATCCCCCGCCCGCCGGCCGGGCTCAGGCGGCGACGACGCCGTCCGGTACGACCGTCGGCGGCGGCACCGGCGGCACGCCGGCCGGCGGGGGCACCGGCACCGGCGAGTCGGGGCCCAGCGGGCCGTCCGAGTAGACGCCGATCTTCTCCTCGGCGAACGGCCGCATCGCCTCGCCGTCGCCGGTGCTGTGCACGTACGTCACCGCGCCCGCGTCGCGCAGGCGGGCGACGAACCGCGGGTCGTAGCGGCGACCCTCCTCGTTGTTGTCGGCCAGGCTCTTGGCCGAGGAGCGGCGGCGGATCCACATCATCACGGCGGGAGCGCCGTTGCGGCGGACGAACTCCACCACCTCGTCGTCGTCGAACTTGCCGTTCCACTGCGTGCGGTACAGCGCGACGACGTAGTGCTGCAGCGGGTACGACGTACGGATGGCGTCGAGGTCCTGCTGGCCCGCGATGTGCGGGATCAGCCGGCGCGCGACCTGCGGGTCGCGGGCAGTGCGCAGCAGCCGGGCCACGATGTCGACGTGGTCCCACTTGGTGTCCACGACGACGTGGATGTCGCGGTGCGCGCGCATCAGCGACAGCACGTCACCGGCCGACAGGATCGTGTACTTGCCGTCGAACTTGAGGCCGCGCACGTCGTCGGACGTCGCCTCGCGGAAGTGCTTGTCCAGCCCGAGCCGGTGCTCGAGGTTGTTGTGCAGCGCCCAGATCGACCCGTCGCCGAGCGTGATGAAGTCCACCTCGAAGACCCGGAACCCGAGCTCGTAGCTGCGCCGGAACGCCTCGAGCGAGTTCGTGTACGGAACGCCCTCGATGCCGCCCATGGCGTGCGCGACGTAGCCGTACGGCTCGTAGTCCTCGTCCCACGCCGCCTGGTCGAGCGCCGCGAGCCGGTTGGCCGCGACCGCGACGCGCGAGGTGACGATGCGGCCGAGCGGGTCCCAGTGCCACCGGTACTCCGGCGTCCGGCCGGTCCAGTACACGTCGTCCCTGCCGTCGCCGTCGTAGTCGCCGACGACGGGCGTGCGGCCGGACGGCGCGGTGACGTCGACCCGCGCGGGCACGGTCGCCGGGCGGCCGTGCAGGACGACCGAACGGCTCCCGGCCGAGACGAGCACGTCGCCGAACCCGTCGCCGTTGAAGTCGCCGACGGCGGTCTCGCCGCCGCTGGGCAGGTCCACGGCGACGTGTCGCGGCAGCCGCAGCCGGCTCCCTGGCTCGAGGTACGCCCGCGACGCGCCGCGGTACCAGAGCAGGTCGGCGGTGCCGTCGCCGTCGAAGTCGCCGGCCGCCGCGGCGTACCGCTCGTCCACCTTGGGCGCGCGCACCGGTGCGAAGCCGCCCGGGGTCGCGTACCAGACGGCGTCCGTGGCGTTCCCTGGCGCCTGCCACCGGAGGTCGCTACGGCCGTCGCCGTCGAAGTCGCCGACGGTCGCGCGGCCCTTCATGTTCACGGTGATCGCGCGGCCGCGGAACGCGCGGTCGGCGGAGCCGAGCCACAGGTAGTCGCCGGCCCGCCCGGGGCCGTACCAGAGGACGTCGTCCCTGCCGTCGCCGTCGAAGTCGCCGACCAGCGGGTCGTACGTGCCGTTCACCCGGGTCGCGACCTCGGTCATCCCGCGGTCGGCGCCGCCGTACCAGACCCGGTCCGCGCCGGTCCCGGCGGCGTAGTGGAGCAGGTCGCCACGGCCGTCGCCGTCGAAGTCACCGTGCAGCGGCCGCGCCGTTCCGGCCAGTGGCACGTCCTCGCGCAGGAACCGCTCGCCGGCGCCGAACCAGAACGACTCGGGCGCGGCGTCCGGCCCGGCCCAGTACAGGTCGTCGCGGCCGTCGCCGTCGAAGTCGGCGATCGCGGACGCGCGCAGCGCGGGTGCGGTGATCGGCGCGAGCGTGGTCGCCGGGGCGTGGACCGGAGCGACGGCGGCGCAGAGCGCGGCCGCGAGGAGCGCACCCCACAGTGCCCGCCGCCGCATCAGTCCTCGCCTCCCACGCCGTACCGTGCCGCGACCTCCGACGGCCGCAGCACGCGACCGTCCCCCGGGTACGGGACGAACCCGCGCACGGAGTACCAGATCGCCCGGTTGAGGAGCTGCTCCGGCGCCGCGTCGGGGATCGTGAAGTCCATCTTCGCGCAGGCTAGCGCCCACTCCTTCGCAATGCCGCGCAGTGCCGACAACGGCGGGTTGCGCGTCGCGGGTACCAGGCGCGGGATCGCGTCGAACGGCCGCAGGTCCGGCGTGTTCGTGAAGACCTCCCGCATCGGCGTCGCCGCCGCGTCCATCTGGTTCATCGGCGGCAGCCCGAGGATCTGCTCGATGGTCCGGATCAGGTTGATCTGCGTGTAGTAGCCGCTGTCCACGACGCCGCGCCGCGCGTACGGGCTGACGACGAACGCCGCCGTCCGGTGCCCGTCGACGTGGTCGAGGCCGTTCTGGGCGTCGTCCTCGAACGCGAACACCGCGCTGGTCGGCCAGATCTTGCTGTGGGTGAGCCACGACACGAACCGGCCGAACGCCGCGTCGTTGTCGGCGACGTCCGACTCCGGCGTCATCGCGCCGGGCTTGGTGCCGTTCGTGTGGTCCAGCGGCAGCTGGATGATCGTGAGGTTCGGCACCGTGCCGGACTTGACCATCCGGTCCAGCTCGCCGAGCAGGATGTCCACGCGCTTCGAGTCGCTGATCGTCATGTCGAACGGCGGGTAGCGGCGGGAGAGCACGCGGTCGAGCGACGGGATGTCGGAGGCCGTCTGCTTCTTCGCCGCGGACAGCTTCCGGTTGGCGAACTCGCCGTAGACCCGCACCGACCTGCCGTGCCGCTGCGCGTTCTCCCAGAGGAACCCCGACGGCGCGTAGGACAGCGCGTCGCCGCCGTCGTAGGCGTAGCTGCGGGGGAACGCGCCGTACTGCCGCTCCGCGTAGTCGTTGACGAAGGCCTGCGTGGCCCACTGGTGGGCGTCGGCTGACAGCGTGCCGCTCACGTAGAAGTTGTCGAACAGCGGGAACTCGACGGCCAGCCGGTGCTGGTTCGGCGTCACGGCCGCCCCGAAGTGCACCAGGCGCGGGTCGCCGTTGCCGCGCGGGTCGTCGCCGAGAACCTGGTCGTAGGTGCGGTTCTCCTTAATGACGTAGAAGACGTGCTTGATCAGGCTCGGCTCGCCGACGCGTTCCGGGACGGCGACCGGTGCCACCCGCCGGGGCGGCGCGGCGCTCGCGCGCGCGACGTCCCACGCGTTGTTCGCCGCGACCGTGCGCACGCCGGCGGCCAGCTCCGCGCGCGACGGCCACCCCAGGAACGACACCGTCCCGGTGAGCGCGCCCTTCCCCTCGGTCTTCTTCGTGTACGGCCGCGGGACCGCAGGGTTCGCGTCGGGCACGGGTCCGGCGCCCCTGCGGTTAACGATCACGACCTCGCGCAGCCGGTTGCTGACGGCGACGTCGGCGGGGTACCAGCCGGTCGGCAGCAGCCCCTCGAAGACCGCCGGTTGCGTCGGGCCGGTCCATCGGTAGACCGCCAGCGCGTTGTTGCGGGCGAGCGTCACGAGCAGCCGGTCCGCGCCGAGGGTGCGGATGCCGCTCGGCGACGAGCCGAAACGCGCAGCCGGGAACGGCCGCACCGAGATGGTGGTCACGGTCGTCGCCCGCGGCACGTCGACGACGGAGACGGTGTCGCTGTCGGCGTTCGCCACGAACGCGTACTGCCCGCGGGTGACGACGGCCGCGGGCTGCAGGCCGACGAAGACGTTGGCCCGCAGCCGGTTCGACCGCAGGTCGACCAGCGAGACCGTGCCGCTCGCGGCGCGCGCCCCGCCCGGCCGGGTGACGATCGGCGTCCCCGCCGAGAGGTTGGTGGTGTCGCCGCCGCGCGCCCGCCGCCCGCCGCCGTTCACCACGACGGCGGTCTCGCCGGACAGCGCCACGTCGTTCGGCGCGTTGCCCGTGCCCACGGTGGCGAGCAGCCGCCGCGACGCGGTGTCGTAGATGCCGAGGCGGTTGCCCCGGTTGAGCGCGACGTAGAGCCGGCGCCCGCGCGGCGACACCGCGAGCCCGGTCGGGACGTCGAGCAGCTTGCCTGCCTTCGGCACGGGGAGCGCCGCGGGCCGGCCGAGGAGCCCGGTCGGCCCGACCGGGAACTGGAGCAGCCGGGCCGGCCGCGCGACGGAGGCGTAGAGGAAGCGGCCGTCCGGCGAGTACGCGATGCCGCGCGCCGAGCCGGAGTCCGCCGTCGCGGCCCGGCTGACGACGCGCCCGCTCCGCACGTCGAGCACCGTGACGACCGGCCCGGTCGTGGACAGGACGGCGACTGTCCCGCCGGTCGGCCGCACCGCGACCGCCGCCGGCCGCCCGGTCAGCGGTGCTTGCCGGCCGGCCGGCCGGAGCTGCTGGTTCGTGGGCGTCAGCACCGACCCGTCCGGCTGCCGGCCAACCCGGGCGTCGCGTTCGGGCGCGGCGACCACCCCCGCCGCGGTCACGGCGACGACGACCGCGCTCAGGGCCACGCGCTTCATCGGTTGCTCCTCCGCCGCGGCGCTGGGAGTGCGCGGCAGAGGACCAGACAGCGGGGCGGCCCGGAAGGTTCAGCCCCGGACGGACTCGGAACGGATTCGGGTCGCCGCTGAACCTTCGCCGCCCCGGGGGGGTCTAGGGAGCGTGGCGGACAACGCGGCGATGGGCGGCTTCTGGCCGGAGGCGGCCACGTCGCGGGCGGACGCCGCCGCCGCGGCCGACCAGCCGCGTGACTTCGTCGAGTTCTACGTCGCCCACTACGGCCAGCTGGTGCGCTACGCGGCCCGGCTGACCGGTGACAGCGAAGCGGCGCGCGACATCGTGCAGGAGGCGTTGACGAGGACGTTCACCCGGTGGCTGGGCGTCCGCAACAAGGAGGGCTACGTCTACCTCGTGGTGACGAACCTCGCGCGGGACCGCTGGAAGTCCGCGCAGCGCGAGCTGGACGCGCTGCGCCGGCTGTCCGCGACCCCGCCGCCCACCGCGATCCGCGACGTCGCGGTGCGCGACGCCGTCGAACGGCTGCCCAAGCGCCTGCGCGACATCGTCGTGCTGCACTACTTCGCCGACCTCTCGGTGGAGCAGGTCGCCGCGGTCGTCCGGCGCCCGAAGGGGACCGTCAAGCAACGGCTGTTCGCGGCGCGGCAGGCGCTCGCCGAGGCTCTGGGAGACCGCGATGCGTGACCGCCCCGGCGACGACTTCGCCGCCGTCCGGGCCCGTGACCTCGCCGCCGCGACGGCGGTCGTCGTGCGGTTCCGCCGGCGCCGGCGGGCAACCGTCGCCGCGGCGCTCAGCGTCGGCCTGGCCGCCATGCTGTCCTCGCGCCCGTTCTACCCGCCCAGCACGTCGTCGCTGGTCCCCACGACGGAGGCGCCCCCCACCACGACCGCGTCGCCGGGCGGTACGGTCTCGCGCTCACCGGCGCCGACGCGGCCCGTCACCACGCCCGCCGCCCCCGCTGGCCCCGGCGTGCCCGCGACCGGCCCCGATACCGCGGGCGCCGTGCCGCCGTCGCCCGGCCCGGAGCTCAGCCGGCCTCCCGAGCCGGGCGCGCCGCCGGCTGAGACGCGGCGCCGCGCTTCCCGCGTACCGGTCGTGCGCACCGAGGACAGCAGCGGCTGCCCGGACGTGCCGCTCGCGGCGGTCAGCACGGGGTTCTGCTTGCGGGCGGAGGCGATCCAGCAGAAGCGCGGCGGCGCGGTGTCGCTGCGCTACACCGCCTGCCGGACCGGACCGCGGCTGTCCGACGTGTCGCTGCGGTTCGCGACGACGAAGGAGGTCGAGTTCGTCGTCGTGCGGGACGGGGCCATCATCTGGCGCTGGTCCACCGGGGTCAGGTTCACCAAGTCGTCGCACACGGTGCCGGTCCCGGACTGCGTGCGCTGGCGCACCCTGTGGAACGGCCACCTCGACGACGGCACCCGCGTGCCGTCCGGGCGTTACGCCGTCCGGGCCGCCGGGCGGGACTCGGACGACGTGCTGTACGGGGCCGCCGCGGAGTTTACCGTCGCGTACTGAGAGCCGGGCGCCGGGTCAGATGCCGACCCAGTAGACGAAGCCGCTCGCGTCGCGCACGTTCTGCGCCACAGCCCACGCGCCCGCGCCGACGGTGCCCGGCGCACCCGCCATCGCGGTGCTGAGCATCGCGCGGTGACCGCCCATGGCCGGCCCCCACGAGCCGTACACCGGGTGGCGGACCTCGGTCAGCGCGCCGCTGGACCCGGTCGGGCAGCCGGGTAGCCACTGGTACTCGGGCGCGCCGGCGCTCTCGTCGGAGTACCAGCACGACCCGACCGAGCCGGCTGCCGACTCGTCCTGCTGCCACGCGTTGTAGCCGAACAGGTACGCCGACCGCGCCGTCGTCCGGACGCTCGCGCCGCCGGACCAGGTGACCGGCTGGGCGACCGTCGGCTTCATCGGCGCGACGCCGTACGGCACCGCGGTCGCGGGCGTCAGCGTCGTCTCGCCGGGCAGGTTCGCGAACCGCAGCGTGATCCGGACCGGCGCGCCGTAGGTGAGCGCGATCAGCGTGTACGTCCCGCGGCGCAGGTCGTAGTGGGTCGGGGCCTTGCCCTTGGTGCAGTCGGAGTGCACCGGCGGCACCGGCTCGGGCGTCGCCGACTCGCAGTGCACGACGCCGCCGGGGCCCCAGCCGTAGACGCGGCCGGTGCCCCACGACGGCAGCCGGAGGAAACCGGCCTCCTCGGGCGCCTCGGGGTGGCTCTCCCGCAGGATCACGCCGACCAGCCGGCCAGGCCCCTCGACGGAGAACGACTGCCGCGGGTCGATCGCGAGCAACGCCGCCTTGGGGACGTAGACCCGCATCTTCGCGGTGCGCTGCGCGACGATCACGGTCTCGCCGGCCACGGTGGGCGCGTGGTGCGCGGTCGCGGCGGGCGCGAACCCCGCGACGAGCAGGGCGGCGGCGGCGAACGCTCCGGAGGTGGGGCTGGGCATGGCGGGCTCCTTCGACGAGCCGGGGCGGGTCTGGAGTGAGACGCCGGACCCGCCGCGACGGTTCGCCGATCTTTTCGCGAACCGCAGGGGCCCGTCCGGGGTCTCACTCCCGATGTCGGCGTCGACGTGGGAAGTGCGATTGGGCGAGCACGACGTACGCCCGGCCAGGGCCGGGAGCGTCGCGGCTCGCGCTGCCGCGTTCGACGTGCTGTACCAGCGCGAGTTCCCGAACATCGCCGGCTACTGCTTCCTGCTCGTCCGCGACGAGGAGCTGGCCCGCGACCTCACCCAGGAGGCGTTCGCCCGGCTGCTGGCCAGGTGGGTGACGGTGCGCGAGCCGCGGCCGTTCCTGTTCCACGTCGTCACGAACCTCGCCCGCGACGCTTGGCGGAAGGACCGGCGCGCGCGGGAGACCGGGACCGCGCTCGCCGCGCAGCCGGCGGCGCCCGCCGCGGCCCACGACGGCGGCGTGCGCGACGCCGTGGCCCGGCTGCCCGAGCCGCACCGCACCGCGGTCGAGCTCTACTACTACGCCGACCTCGCCGTCGCCGACGTCGCCGCAGCGGTGCGGCGCCCCCCGGGGACGGTCAAGCGGCTGCTGTCCGAGGCGCGCGCGATGCTCGCCACCGCGCTGGGAGACCCCGATGCCTGACCTCGACCCGCTGCCCCGCCGGCCGCGCCCGCCCGTGCTGGCGCCGCGCACCGGCGACTACCCCGGCGTCGTCCGCCGCGCGCGGCGCCGCCGCGCCCGCCAGGCCGGCGCGGCCGGCGCGGGGGTGACCAGCGTCCTCGCCGTCGTGCTGCTCGCCGGGGGCAGCGGCGCGGGGACGTTCGGCCTCGACCCGCTGCCGCCCGCGGCGAGCGTGCCGGGAGAGCCCGCGACGACCTCGTCCCCTGGCGAGTCGCCGGCGCCGGACCCCACCGCGGCGCCCGCCGAGGAGCACCCCGAGGAGCCGGCCGGGACCGCGTCGCCGGAGCCGGAGCCAGAACCCGAGCCGGAGCCGAGCGGCGTCGCGGCGGAGCCGGAGCCGACCGAGCCGGCGGGGGAGGAGCCGCAACGCGACCCGCACCGGCCGGCGCCGAGCCGTCCCGTGCTGGCGCGCGACGAGGTCGGCTACGACTCCATCGCCGGCTGTGCCGCGAGCCCGTTCCTCGCCGAGTCGGGCTGGTGCGTCGTGTACCAGGGGCACGACGAGGTCGCCGTCGGGCGGTCGTACGAGTACCGGCTGCTCGCCTGCCGCCCCACCGGGCGCGGCGCGGGGACCGTCCGCTTCGACACCGAGCAGCAGGTCGAGCTCGCGGTCGCGGCCGGCAACGGGCGGGTCGAGTGGACCTGGTCCCGGGGCTACGAGTTCCCGCGCGCGGAGGTCACGGTCGGCGTGCCGGAGGGCCGGTGCGGGCGCTGGACCGTGACGTGGGACGTGACCCGGACGGACGGCGACCCGCTGCGCGCGGGCACGTACTGGATCAGCCCGTCGCTGCTCGTCACCGACTGGGGCGACGGGCAGGCGTGGGCGCACGGGTCGTCGGAGCAGTTCCGCGTCGTGGACCAGTAAGCGGCGCGCGCCGCCGACCGGCCAGAATGGCGGCATGGACCCCACGTCGTTCTCGATCCCCGGCGCCGCGCCGAAGCCCACGCACGTCGTCGACGTGACGGAGGCGTCGTTCCAGACCGAGGTCGTCGACCGGTCGCGCCAGGTGCCGGTCGTGCTCGACCTGTGGGCGACGTGGTGCGCGCCGTGCCGGCAGCTGTCGCCGGTGCTGGAGAAGCTGGCCGGCGAGGGCAACGGCGCGTGGGTCCTCGCGAAGGTCGACGTGGACGCGAACCCGCGCATCGCGCAGGCGCTCGGCGTGCAGGGCATCCCGGCCGTGAAGGCGATCGTGGACGGGCAGATCGTGGACGAGTTCACCGGCGCGCTGCCCGAGCCGCAGATCCGCCAGTGGCTGGCCGGGATCGGCGCGGCCGGCGGCGCGGCCGGCGAGGCCGGCGCACCGGTGGACGAACGGTTGGTGGCCGGCGTCATGGCCGAACGCCGTGGCGACCTCGACGCGGCCGAGCAGGCGTACCGCGCGGTGCTCGCCGACCAGCCGAACGACGCCGACGCCCGCGCCGGCCTCACCCGCGTCGAGCTGGTGCGGCGGGCGCAGGCCGTGGACGAGGACGCGATGCGCGACCGCCTCGCCGCTAACCCGGACGACGTCGAGGCGGCCGGCGCGCTGGCCGACCTCGACCTGGTGCGCGGGCGGCCGCGGGAGGCGTTCGCGCGGCTGCTCGACGTCATCCGCCGCACCTCCGACGCCGAGCGGGACGCCGCGCGGGAACGGCTGGTCGGCCTGCTCGCCGCGTTGCCGAGCGACGACCCGTCGGTCGTCAACGCGCGGCGGGACCTCGCGAACGCCCTCTTCTGACCGCGGCCACCACGTCGTCCACCGCGAGGTCCTCCAGCGGGACCGGCAGCGGCAGCCGCCAGTTCGGGTACTCGTCCTTGGTGCCCGGCATGTTCGGCTGGCGCGGGTCGCCGACCGCGTCGCCGAGCGCCACCGCGACCATCAGCGACGGCGTCCGCCCGACGAACTCGTGCATCCCGGCGACGAGGTCGTCGGTGCTCTCGCCGGCCAGCCCCTCGGCGTCGAGCAGGCCCCTGACCCGCGCGCGCTCCGCGGCGTTGTCCGCCCGCTGGTCCTCGACCGGGCGCCCGAGCAGGTCGAGCTCCTCCTGCACCTTGAGCGCCTCGTCGGTCCAGAAGCCGCGCGCGGTCGGCAGGTCGTGCGTCGTGACCGAGGTGAACGCCTTCTCCGGGTACGCCGCCGAGCCGCCCTCCTCGAACCACAGCACGGCCGAGCCGAGGATGCCGTTGTCGCGCAGCGTCTCCGGCACGCCCGGCTCGACGGTGCCGAGGTCCTCGGCGACGGCGACCGCGCCGGCCCGATGGCACTCGTACACGAGGATGCCGAGCAGGTCGCCGGCCGGGTAGCGGACGTACGTCCCCTCCGCCGGTGACATGCCGTCCGGCACCCAGAACAGCCGGAACAGCCCCATCGCGTGGTCGATCCGGATGCCGCCTGCCTGCGCGGTCGTGGCGCGCACCATCTCGCGGAACGGCGCGTAGCCGGTCGCGCGCAGCCGGTCGGGCCGCCACGGCGGCAGCCGCCAGTCCTGTCCCTTCTGGTTGAACGAGTCCGGCGGCGCGCCGACGGTCATGCCCTGCGCCAGCACGTCCTGCTGTGCCCACGCGTCGGCGCCGCCGGGGTCCACGCCGACCGCGAGGTCGAGCACCAGGCCCACCGGCATGCCCGCGTCGCGCGCGCGCTGCTGTGCCGCGGCGAGCTGGCCGGCGCAGCGCAGCTGCAGCCAGGTGTGGAACGCGACCCGCTCGGCCAG
Organism: Frankiaceae bacterium; assembly: GCA_035536815.1. Classification (GTDB taxonomy): domain Bacteria; phylum Actinomycetota; class Actinomycetes; order BP-191; family BP-191; genus BP-191. Next base: position 9,844 of record DATLNJ010000101.1, on the reverse strand, counting down.
CTCGTCGCGTGCCCGCGTCACCGCGGCGCCGTCCGGGTCGCGCAGCGGTTCCGGCCACTCCTGGTACGGCCCCCGGTGCACCTCGGCGAGCGCGGACCACGTCGCGAAGTCCTCCAGCGGCTGCCCGCCGCGCGTGCGGTAGTCCTCGACCTCCGGCCACCACTGCGCGTACTCGAACAGCTGCTCGAACGCCTGCCACTTCAGCCGGTACACCGCGTCGCGGTCGATGCGGTCGGCGGCGTTCAGCGCGCGCGCTTCCGTTGCCAGCCGCAGCACCTCGTCACGCTGGTCGGCCGGCATCCGGTCCAGCTCCGGCAGCGCCTCGACGTCGAGGTAGATCGGGTTGAGGAAGCGGCGCGAGGCGGGGAAATACGGCGAGTTCTCCTGCGGCAGCCCGGGGGAGGTCGCGTGCAGCGGGTTGACGAGCACGAAGCCGGCACCCGCGTCGCGCGCGCTCCACTCGCAGAGCCGCGCGAGGTCGCCGAAGTCGCCCAGGCCCCACGAGTCGCGGGAGCGGACGGCGTAGAGCTGCGCCATCCAGCCCCAGGTGCGCGGCGGCTGCGGGCAGGCCCGCGGCGCGACCAGCAGCGTGCCGCCGTCGCCGCGGTCGTGCTCGCCGACGGGCAGGCCGCGAGCCTCCGGCGTGCCCTCCCGGACGACGGTGAGCGGCGCCGCGTCCTCGGGGTCGCCGTCGAAGGCGCCCATCGCGTCGAGCACCCGCCGGACCGTCTCCTCGGGCACCTGCTTGGGGTTGCCCGCCCAGTCCTCGTACGACGTCAGCACGCCGTAGCGCGCGGCGAGCGCGGCGAGGTCGGTCATCGGCGCACGATCTTGACGGCGGCCGACGCCAGCAGCACCTCGCCGTCCGCCTCGACCGGCTCGCCGCGCAGGTTCGCGACGACCGTGACGTCGCCGCGGCGGACCGTCAGCACGTCGCCCTCGGCGGTCGCGTCGGCGAACGCGCCGTCGCGCAGGCCCGGCTCCGCGCGGCGCAGCGCGAGCAGCGCCCGGTGCCAGTCGAGGACGTCGCCGGTGGCCTCGGCCCAGTCCAGCTTCGACCGTTCGAACGTCGCGCGGTCCTGCGGGTCGGGCACGTCCTCCCACCCGAACGCGGCGAACTCGGCGCGCCGCCCCTTGCGCACCGCCTCGGCGAGCGCGGCATCCTCGTGGTCGGTGAAGTACTGCCACGGCGTCGTGGCGCCCCACTCCTCGCCCATGAACAGCATCGGCACGAACGGCGCGGTCAGCACGATCGCCGCCGCGACCTTGAGCTGCTCGCGGGTGAGCAGCGCGCCGGACCGCTCGCCCCAGGCGCGGTTGCCGATCTGGTCGTGGTCCTGCAGGTAGCCGAGGAACGCCGTCGCGGGCCGCCCGGTGGCGGGCCGGCCGTGGCGGCGTTCGCGGTACGGCGAATGCTGGCCGGAGTAGACGTACGCCCCGCGCAGCGCGGTGGCGACCATCCCCGCCGGGCCGAAGTCGCGGTAGTAGCCGTCGCGCTCGCCGGTCATCGCGGCGTGCAGCGCGTGGTGGAAGTCGTCGCTCCACTGCGCGTCGCAGCCGAGGCCGCCGCGGTCGGCGGGCGTGACGACGCGCGGGTCGTTGAGGTCGCTCTCCGCGATGACGAACCCGCCGACGGCGTGCACGGCGCTGCTCAGCTCCTCCAGCAGGTGCAGCGCCGACTGGTCGTGGATGGCGTGCACGGCGTCGAGCCGCAGCCCGTCGCAGTGGTAGTCGCGGACCCACATCACGGCGTTGTCCACGACGAACGCGCGCACCTCGTCGCTGCCGGCGTCGTCGTAATTGACGGCCGGCCCCCACGGCGTGCGGTAACGCTCGGTGAAGTACGGGCCGAAGCGGCCGAGGTAGTTCCCGGCCGGGCCGAGGTGGTTGTAGACGACGTCGAGGACGACCCCGATGCCGTGCGCGTGCGCGGCGTCCACGAAGCGCTGGAACGCCTCCGGGCCGCCGTAGGCGTGGTGCACGGCGTAGAGGTCCACGCCGTCGTACCCCCAGCCGTGCGCGCCCGGGAACGCGTTGACCGGCAGCAGCTCGACGTAGTCGACGCCGAGGTCGCGCAGGTACGCCAGCCGCTCGATGGCCGCGTCGAACGTGCCCTCGGCCGTGAACGTCCCGACGTGCAGCTCGTAGACCACGGAGTCGGCGAGGCGTGGCGGCGTCCAGCCGTTGTCGGTCCACGCGAACGCCGCGTGGTCCACCGTGCGGCTCGCGCCGTGCACGCCGTACGGCTGCCACGGCGAGCGCGGGTCGGGCAGCGGGTCGCCGCCGTCGAGCACGAACGCGTAGTCGGTGCCCAGCCCGAGAGCGCGCCCTGTCCACCAGCCGCGCTCGCCGCGCGTCATCTCCTCGCGGCGTCCCTCGGCGTCGAGCTCGACGCGGTCGGCGTGCGGGGCCCAGACCCGGGTCACGGGGTCTCCCTTTCGAGTAGTGCGACGGGGAAGCGGGCGAACAGCTCGGCCACCGGCCTCGCGCCGCCCCCGGCGACGGCGTCGCCGGTCAGCAGGTTGCGCCAGGTGCCGGCCGGCACCGGCAGGGTGGTGTCCTTCCAGTCGTCCACGGCGATGGTCAGCCGCGGCACGACGGTCAGCACCGCGCCGCCGCGGGCGAACGCCACCACGCGGTCCGCCCACGCGCCCGCCGCCTCGACCGGTTCGTACGACCCGTCGAAGGCCTCGGGCCGCTCGCGGCGCAGGTGCAGCGCGGTACGGACCACGTGCAGCTTCGGCAGCCCCTCCGCGGCCCGCGCCGTGATCGCCTCCGCGTCGAGCGTGGCCAGCTCCGCCAGCAGCCGGCGGCGGGTGGCGTAGTCGACCGGGCGGCGGTTGTCCGGGTCGACCAGCGAGTAGTCCCACAGCTCGCAGCCCTGGTAGACGTCCGGCACGCCCGGCATCGTGAGCTGCACGAGCTTCTGCGCCAGCGACGCGGTCCAGCCGTGCCCGACCAGCGGCGCCATGAACGCGTCGAGGTCGCGGGTGAGGTCCGGGTCGGCGAGGGTGCCGCGCACCCAGCGTTCGAGCTCGGCCTCGTACGCCTCGTCCTGATCGAGCCACGACGTGCGCTGCTTCTGCTCGCGGGCCGCCTTGAGCGCGTACGCCACCGCCCGGTCGGCGTCGAGCGGGTACGCGCCCACGAACGTCTGGAACATCAGGTACTCGAGGTTCCGCTCGATGCTGCCGTGCCGCGCGGCCAGCGCCGACCAGCGGCGCACCGCCGCGCCCCACTCCTCGGGCACCTCCGACAGCAGCGAGATGCGCGCGCGGACGTCCTCGCTGCGCTTGGTGTCGTGGGTGGACAGCGTCGTCATGCCGCCGCGGTCTGTGATGCGGGTGGGGCCGAAGACCGCGGGGGAGCCGCCGACCTCGTTGAGCGAGGCTAGCCGGGTGTAGCGGTAGAACGCCGTGTCCTCCACGCCCTTCGCCATCGCCGGCCCGGACGTCTGCTGGAACCGCGTCGTGAACGCCGGGTACGTCCCGTCGAGCAGGTAGCCGGCGATGCGTTCGGCCGCCGTCCGCCACTCCTCGGGCGCTCGGGCCACCGCCTCCGCGAGCACCGCGCGGTCGTGGTCCGACGGCGGCGCGCCCGGGCGGGCGTACGTCCGGTACACCGGCATCGCGACGAGCAGCTCGACGATCGCCTCGCGCGGCTCGTGGGGGAGCAGCCGGTGCAGCCACTCGACCTCGGAGCCGAGGATCTCCGTCAGCACCAGCCGCTTGCCGCGCGCGACGACCTCGTCGTACGGCGTCGCGTCGCCGGTGAACTCCGTGTAGACCCGCGTCAGCGCGTCCTCGCCTGCCGGGTCCACGAACAGCCCGGTCACCTCGGCCAGCGCGTCGTAGCCGGTGGTGCCGGCGCACTGCCACTCGGCCGGGAGGTGTTCGCCGGGTTCGAGGATCTTCTCCACGACGGTCCAGACGCCGCCGGTCGCCTCCGCCAGCCGGTCGAGGTACTCCGCGGGCTCGGCCAGCCCGTCGGGGTGGTCGACGCGCAGGCCGGTGACGGTGCCGTCGCGTACCAGCTCGACGACGAGCGCGTGCGACTCCTCGAACACCTGCGGGTCCTCGACGCGCAGCCCGGCGAGCGTCGTGACGTCGAAGAAGCGGCGGTAGTTGAGGTCGTGCGCGGCGGACCGCCAGTGGTCCGGCAGGTAGTGCTGCCGGAAGATCACGTCGTCCAGCTCGCCGTCCGCGGTGCCGGGGGCGAGCGGCCACACATGCTCGTGGTAGCGCAGCACGTCGCCTGACGACGACTCGGCGGTTCCCGCCGAGTCGTCGGAGCCCGCCGCGACTGCGCGCACGATCTCGCCGGCGTCCAGGACCTCGCGCAACGACGCCCCCAGCACAGGCAGCAGGATGCGGCCGCCGTGCCGTGACCAGTCCACGTCGAACGCCTTCGCGTACCGGCTGTCCCTGCCGTGCTGCAGGACGTCCCAGAACCACGCGTTCGCGTCCGCGGGCGGCGAGATGGCGACGTGGTTGGGCACCACGTCGACGACCAGCCCGAGCCCGGCGTTGCGCAGCCGCGCGGACAGCGCGTCCAGCGCGGCGCGGCCGCCGGCCTCGTCGTCGATGGCGTCGTGCGCGAGGACGTCGTAGCCGTGCGTGCTGCCCTCGGTAGAGCGCAGGATCGGCGAGGTGTACAGCGCCCCGACCCCGAGGTCGCGCAGGTAGTCCACGACCTCCGCGGTGGCGGGAAGCGGGAAGTCCGCGTTGACCTGCACCCGGTACGTGCTGGTCGGGTGGGTCACCAGACTCTCCGCAGCACGACCACCGAGCGCGACTCGACGGTGAACGAGCCGCCCGGCTTCAGGTAGACGTCCTCGACGTGCACCGGGTGCGCGGTGTCCACCTCGACGATGAACGACTCGCCGTACTCGCCCGTCGGCAGCGTGAACTCGATGTCCTCGTGGTGCGCGTTGAACAGCAGGAAGAACGAGTCGTCCGTGATGCGCTCGCCGCGCGCGTCCGGCTCGCGGATCGCGTCGCCGTTGAGGAACACCATCAACGACTTCGCGAAGCCGGTCTCCCAGTCGTCCTCCTGCATGACGGAGCCGTCCGGCGCGAACCAGCCGATGTCCGCGACGTCGCTGCCGCGCAGCGGCCGGCCCTGGAAGTACCGGCGCCGGCGGAACACCGGGTGCTCCCTGCGCAGCCGCGACAGCCGGCGGGTGAACGCGAGCAGGGTGTCGTTCTCGCGGGCGTCGTCCCAGTCGTACCAGGAGATCTCGTTGTCCTGGCAGTAGGCGTTGTTGTTGCCGCCCTGTGACCGGCCGAACTCGTCACCGCCGAGCAGCATCGGGATGCCCTGGCTGAGGAACAGCGTCGTGAGGAAGTTGCGCTTCTGGCGTTCGCGCAGCTCCAGCACGGCCGGGTCGTCGGTGGGGCCCTCGACGCCGCAGTTCCACGACCGGTTGTGGCTCTCCCCGTCGCGGCTGTCCTCGCCGTTGGCGTCGTTGCGCTTCTCGTTGTACGAGACCAGGTCGTTGAGCGTGAAGCCGTCGTGCGCGGTGACGAAGTTGACGCTCGCGTACGGACGGCGGCCGTCGGACTCGTACAGGTCGCTGCTGCCGGTCAGCCGGGACGCGAACTCCGCGAGCGTGGCCGGCTCGCCGCGCCAGTAGTCGCGGACGGTGTCGCGGTACTTGCCGTTCCACTCGGTCCACAGCGGCGGGAAGTTGCCGACCTGGTAGCCGCCGGCGCCGACGTCCCACGGCTCCGCGATGAGCTTCACGCGGGACACGACGGGGTCCTGCTGCACGAGGTCGAAGAACGCCGACAGCCGGTCGACGTCGTAGAACTCGCGGGCCAGCGACGACGCCAGGTCGAACCGGAAGCCGTCCACGTGCATCTCGGTCACCCAGTAGCGCAGCGAGTCGAGGATGAGCTGCAGCACGTGCGGGTGGCGGACGTTCAGCGTGTTGCCGGTGCCGGTGTAGTCCATGTAGTGCTGGCGGTCGTCCGGCATCAGCCGGTAGTACGCGGCGTTGTCGATGCCCCGGAACGACAGCGCCGGGCCCATGTGGTTGCCCTCGGCCGTGTGGTTGTAGACGACGTCGAGGATGACCTCGAGCCCGGCCTCGTGCAGCGTTTTCACCATCGCCTTGAACTCCTGCACCTGCTGGCCGCGGGTACCCGACGAGGAGTACGCGTGGTGGGGCGCGAGGAAGCCGATGGTGTTGTAGCCCCAGTAGTTCGTGAGCCCGCGCTGCACGAGGTGGTGGTCGCGGACGAACTGGTGCGTCGGCAGCAGCTCGACCGCGGTCACTCCGAGCCGCTTGAGGTGGTCGACCGCGGCGGGGTGGGCGAGGCCGGCGTACGTCCCGCGCAGCGGCTCGGGGATGCCGGGGTGGCGCATCGTGAAGCCGCGCACGTGCGTCTCGTAGACGACCGAGTCGGCGTAGGGGATGCGCGGCGCGCGGTCGTTGTCCCAGTCGAAGTACGGGTTGATCACGACCGACTTCATCATGTGCGGCGCCGAGTCGAGGTCGTTGCGGGCGCCGTGGTCCTCGAAGCGGTAGGCGAACAGCGACTCGTCCCAGTCGATGACGCTGTCCACCGCCTTGGCGTACGGGTCGAGCAGCAGCTTGTTCGGGTTGCACCGGTGGCCGTGCTCGGGGGCGTACGGGCCGTGCACGCGGTAGCCGTACCGCTGGCCGGGCCCGACGTTGGGCAGGAAGCAGTGCCAGACGAACGCGTCCACCTCGCGCAGCTCGACCCGCGTCTCGGTGCCCGCGTCGTCGAACAGGCAGAGCTCGACCTTCTGCGCGACCTCGCTGAAGATCGCGAAGTTGGTGCCGCTGCCGTTGTAGTGCGCGCCCAGCGGATACGCCTGGCCGGGCCACTTCTGCATGGCGAACGCCCCCCTCGTAGGAACAGGACGAGTGTCGCCCTACCCGGGGCGGCCCGGGCTACGCGTGTCGCGGACCGGACAGGGGGCGAGTTGTCCACAGGGCTGTGGATGCTGTGGACAGCCGCCGCGGCACCTCTGCGCCACGGCGGACACTGACACGATGCGGCGGAGAGGACACCATGGTGGGTGTGACGACGGTGTACGCGCGCGGGCCGGTGTCGGTCGCGGAGTTCGAGGCGCTGCCCGATGACGGCAACCGCTACGAGCTGCTCGACGGGACGGTCTACGTGACGCCCGCGCCGGCGTGGGTGCACCAGGTCGCGCTGTCCCGCCTCAACGTGCTGCTGCGCGCGGCCGCGCCGCCGCACGTCGAGGTGGTCCAGACGCCCGGCTACCGCGCGAACGAGCGCAGCATCCTGATCCCTGACCTCGTCGTGGCGCCGCACCCGGCGCCGGGCGAGAAGTACGTCAGCGAGCCACCGCTGCTGCTCGTGGAGGCGCTGTCGCCGAGCAGCCGCACGCACGACCGGGTGCGCAAGCTGGCGGCGTACGAGCGGGCGGGCGCGGCGGCGTACTGGATCCTCGACCCGGACGAGCCCGCGCTGCTGGTGTTCGAACGCTCCGGCGACCGGCTGGTGGAGCGCGCGAACGTCACGGGGGACGAGACGTTCGCCGCGGCGGTGCCGTTCGAGGTCGTCGTGGTGCCGGCGGCGCTGGTCGCCCGGTAGCTGCCCGAAAGGGCAGACCTCGGCGCGTTGAGTCGCTGTGGAGTGCCCGGTGAGTGCGCGGGTGGAGGGTGCGCCAGGGCAGGACCTGCCCCTCCGTGAAGCCCGAAAGGCTGCCCCGATGGACCGCATCTCCGTCCAGGTCTGCGCGCGCGACCCGGTGTCCCGCGCCGGCGTCGCCAGCCAGCTCCGCCCGCGCCCCGAAGTGCTCGTGGTCGACGGTGACGGCGAGCCGGACGGCGCCGCAGCGCTCGCCGTCGTCGTCGCCGACAGCGTTGACGACGAGACGGTCCGGCTGCTGCGCCGGGTCCAGCGGGCCGGCTGCCGCTCCGTGCTGGTCGCCACCCACGTCGACGACGCCGGGCTGGCCGCCGCCGTCGAGGCGGGCGTGGCCGCGCTGGTCCGCCGCGAGGAGGCCACTCCCGAAGGCCTCACCCGTGCGGTCTGCGCCGCCGCTCGCGGCGAGGGCACCGTGCCGCCGGACCTGCTTGGCCGGCTGCTCGACCAGGTCGGGCGGCTGCAGCGCCAGGTGCTGCACCCGCGCGGGCTGACGTTCACCGGCCTCGCCAGCCGCGAGATCGAGGTGCTGCGGCTGGTGGCCGACGGCTACGACACCGCCGAGATCGCGCGCGCGCTGTCGTACTCCGAGCGGACCGTGAAGAACGTCCTGCACGACGTGACGACCCGGCTGCAGCTGCGCAACCGGTCGCACGCCGTCGCGTACGCGCTGCGCCAGGGCCTGATCTAGATGATCTACGAGATCGACGAGGCGCTGCGGTCGCTGATCCGCGCGGAGGCGTTGCGCGGCACCGACGTGGACGTCGTCTTCGACGCGCCGACGAAGGACTGGGCGGCGCGGCGCAACGAGCCGACGGTCAACCTCTACCTCTACGACATCCGCGAGGACCTGCGCCGCCGCCAGCGCGGGCTGCTCAACGAGTACGACGGCGAGGTGGTGACCAGCCGGCACCAGCCGCCGCAGCACTTCAAGCTCTCGTACCTGATGACGGCGTGGACGCAACGCCCCGAGGACGAGCACCGGCTGCTGTCCGCGCTGCTGCTCTGCTTCCTGGCCAACCAGACGATCCCGGCGGAGCTGCTGCCCGAGCCGGCCCGCGACGCGACGTACCCGGTGGCGATGACGGTCGGGCTGCCGCCGCCGGAGGACCGGGCGTTCGCGGACGTGTGGTCGGCGCTCGGCGGTGAGCTCAAGCCGTCGCTCGACCTCGTCGTGACGACGCCGGTGGACGGCGGCCGCCGCTGGCCGGCCGGGCCGCCCGCGCGCGAGGGGCTCGCGGTCGGTGTCGCGAGCACCGACGGCGAGCAGGCCGACGCCGCGCGCCGGGTTGGTGGCCCGGCGGCGATGGTGCCGCCCGCCGGGGCCGAGCCGCTGGCGACCGGACGCAAGGGTCGCCGCGCGGCCGACGACGCACCCGGGCTCCCCGACGGGGTGGACGTGGGGCCGTTCGAGTCGATCTTCGGCGGGCCGCGGTGACGGCGGTCGAGACCGCGCCGCCCGGCCTCGCGCACCTGCTCACCCGGCTGGCACTCGTAGAGGCCCGGGTGCGCCGCGCCGTCGAGGAACGCCGCGCGACCGACCCCAACCCGGACGACCCGTTCCGCGGCCTGTACCTCTCCGAGGAGGCGGTCGCGCTGCTGCTGGACGCCGGCCGCGACCCGCTCGCACCCGACCCGTTCGAGGAGGAACGCCGCGCCGCCGCCGAGCGCGACGCGGACGCGACCGAGCGGTCCGGTGGCGACGTGCGGCTGCGCCGGCTCATCCGCGAGTTCGGGCTCACCGCGCTGGACGTGGAGGCGTTGCTGGTCGCGCTGCTGCCGGACGTGGACCCGCGGTTCGAGCAGCTGTACGGCTACCTCAACGACGACGTCACGCGGCGCCGCGCGAGCATCGGCGTGACGCTGACCCTGTGCGGCGTGCCGGAGGCGTCGGCCGCCGCCCGGGCCCGGTTCGGCGCCGACGCGCCGCTGGTCGCGGGCGGGCTGCTCGTCGTGGAGGACGTCGAACGCCCGCTGCTCTCGCGCGGGCTGCGCGTGCCGGACCGCGTCACGGCGTACCTGCTCGGCGACGACCGGCCGGACCCGGCGCTCGCCGAGGTGACAGGCGGGCCGCCGCCGCCGCTCGACCTGCCGGGCGGGCCGCTGGCGCGGGCGCTGGCGGCGGGGGTCCGGCTGGCGTACCTCCGCGAGACGGCCGGCGGCGGCGGGCAGGCGACGGTCGCCGCGGCCGCCGGCGC
>DATLNJ010000100.1:0-12142 GCA_035536815.1 Frankiaceae bacterium | reverse complement strand
GGCGCGGCCGGCGTCGGGGCCGGCTCGGTCTGGGTGGTGGCGCCCGCGCCATCGGCGGCGGGGGCTGCCGGGGCGGCGGCCGCCTTCTTGGCCGGCTTGGCCGGCTTCGCCGCGGCGGCGGCACCGCCGGCCGGGGCGTCCGGGAACGCCGCGCGGACCTTGCGCTCGACCGGCATCTCCACGGTCGATGACGCCGAACGGACGAACTCTCCGTTGTCCTTCAACCAGGACACCAGGGCCTTGCTCTCCAGCCCCAGCTCCTTGGCGAGTTCGTAGACCCGCTTCGCCACGCGTGCTCCTCAGTCGTTACTACATGGGCGTGCTCATCGGTTGCGGACGCTCATCGCGACGTCATCCTGATCAGCTGCCTTCGGTTTGGTGGTGCTCCAGGAACCTGCGGATGGGCGAGAGGTCGACCGGACCCGGTAGCCGTAACGCTCGCGGGAACGCCTTGCGGCGTTCCGCGAGGTCGACGCATGCCGGATCGGGGTGGATGTGCGCACCCCGTCCCGGCAGCCGTCCGCGGGAGTCGACGACGAGGGTGCCGTCCGCTCGCGCCACGACGCGCAGGAGCTCGAACTTCGCCGCCCGGGTACGGCAGCCCACACACGTGCGGACCGGAGCGCCCGGGCGTTCCGTGGTCAAGTCTACCGCGAAGCCCCCTCGGCGCCGCCACCGGAGTTTTCGGTGGCCTCAACGGGGTCCGGCGCGGCGTCCGGCGCGGCGTCCGGGGCCGCGTCCGGCGGGTCGTCCGGCGCCTGGTCCGGGGCCGCGTCCTCGGCGTCGGAGTGGATGTCGATCCGCCAGCCGGTCAGGCGGGCGGCGAGGCGGGCGTTCTGGCCCTCCTTGCCGATCGCGAGCGACAGCTTGTAGTCGGGCACGATCACCCGCGCCGACTTCGCGGCCGCGTCCACGACCTCGACACGCACGACGGTGGCCGGCGACAGGGCGTTGGCGACGAACTTCGCGGGGTCGTCGGACCAGTCCACGATGTCGATCTTCTCGCCGTGCAGCTCGGTGACGACGTTGCGGACCCGCTGGCCGAGCGGGCCGATGCAGGCGCCGCGGGCGTTGACGCTCGGGCTCTTGCTCCGGACCGCGATCTTCGACCGGTGGCCGGCCTCGCGGGCCAGCGCGGCGATCTCCACGGTGCCGTCGGCAATCTCGGGCACCTCGAGCGCGAACAGCTTCTTCACGAGGTTCGGGTGGGTCCGCGACAGGGTGATCGACGGGCCGCGGACGCCCTTGTGCACCTGGACGACGTACGCGCGGATGCGCTGGCCGTGCTCGTAGCGCTCGCCCGGCACCTGCTCGGAGACCGGCAGCACCGCCTCGACCTTGCCGAGCTGGACGAGGACGTTCTGCGAGGAGTGCTGCTGGATGATCCCGGTGACGATGTCGCCCTCGCGGCCGGCGTACTCGCCGTAGGTCAGCTCCTGCTCGGCGTCGCGGAGGCGCTGCAGGATGACCTGCTTGGCGGTCATCGCGGCGATCCGGCCGAAGTCCTCGGGCGTGTCCTCGTACTCGCGGACGAGGTTGCCCTCCTCGTCGACCTCGCGCGCGAACAGCCGTACCTCGCCGGTCTTGCGGTCCACCTCGACGCGGCACTCACCGTGCGCGCCGTCGGCTTTCCGGTACGCCGTGGCGAGCGCGGTCTCGATGGCCTCCACGACGGTGTCGAACGAGATGTCCTTCTCGCGCTCGATCGACCGGAGCGCGGCGATGTCGACGTTCACTCGTCCTCCCCCTCGTTCTCGCCGTCGGCGCGGGTGAACTCGACCTCCACCTTGGCCTTGGCGACGTCGGCGTACGCCACCCGCACCTGCTCGTCCACTTGTACGAGCACCTCGGCCCCCTCGTCGTCCGCGGCCTGGATGCGGCCGAGCACCTGCGAGCCGTCCGTGCGGCGTACGTCCACGAGGCGGCCGACGTTGCGGCGCCAGTGGCGGGGGTGCGTGAGCGGGCGGTCCACGCCCGGGGAGGTGACCTCGAGGACGTACGCGCCCTGGAACGGGTCGGCCTCGTCGAGCGCGGCGTTGACGACGCGGGTGGCGTCGGCGACGTCGTCCAGGGTGAGCCCGCCGTCCTTGTCCACCACGACCTGCACGAGCTGGCGCTTGCCGGCCGCGCGCACGGCGACGTCCTCGACGTCGAACCCCGCGCCGGCCAGGGCCGGCTCGATCACGGCCCTGACCCGGGTCGCCGCGGCGCCGCTCATGCCGCCTCCCCGGGTGTTGTGTTGTCGTTCGGACGGATTCGAGCCTACGCGGACGGCGCCGTACGCGGCGAGCCCGTTCGGCGCCGGACCAATCCGGCAGGTGGCCTGGCGCGAAGAACTGGTGTCGCCGAAGCCCCCGGGGGCCCGCTGCCTCCCCCGTCAGCGGGTTCCCCGGGCCTCGCGACCGTGCGGCTCGCCCTGGCCCGCGCGCGCACGGCCGGACCGGGTGCCGGGGTGGCGGTGGCCGACCCGCCGCCGCCCCGCACCCGCGGCTACAGTCGCTCGCGTGGACCGCGACGTCGTGCTGGCCGCCGCGCTCGGCGCGGCCGTGGCCGCCGGGTGCACGACGTCCGAACGCCCCGCGCCGGAGCCGACCGCGGCCGTCACCCCGACGCCGACGGCGGTGCCCGAGGACCCGGACGTCGTCGCGCTCCGTTCGTGGCTCGCCGCCGAACGCCGCCTCGCCGCCCGCTACGCCGCCGTCGTCCGGCAGGTCCCCGCGCTGCGCCCGCTGCGGGTCAACCACACGACCCGCGCCACCGCGCTCACCGACCACCTGCGGGCGCGCGGCGTCGACCCCGGCCCGGCCGCGACCGTGGCGCCGTTGCGCGGGAAGCCGGGCACCGTCGTGCGGACCCTCGCGCGCGCTGAGCGGGACCTCGCGGCGGCGTACGTCGCCACGCTGCCGAAGGTCGGCGACACCGCCGTCCTGCTGCTCGGCGCGGAGTTCGCGGCCGGCGCGCGCCAGCACGCCGTCGTGCTCGCGCAGGTCGAGGTGCCGCGGTGACGGGCGGGGCGCCGCGGCCCACGCGGCGCGCGGTGCTCGCGTTACCGGTGCTGCTGGCCCTCCCCCGGCCCGTGCTCGCGCGCGCGGCGGCGCAGCCGGTCGGGGCGTACGAGGAGCTGCTCGCCGAGGAGCACGCGGCGATCCACCTCTACGGCGTCCTCGCGCCGCGGCTGCCGGAGTCGCTGCGGGACGCGGCGCGGGCGGCGTTCGACGACCACCGGCGGCACCGCGACCAGCTCGTCGCGGCGATCCAGGCCGCCGGCGGGACACCGCCGCCGCCGCGGCTGTCGTACGCGCTCCCGGCGCCGGTGCCGACGCAGGCCGCCGCGCGCGCGCTCGCCGTGCGGATCGAGGACTCGCTGGCGCTGCGCTGGCACGCCGCACTCGCCGACGCGCCGCCCACCGAACGCGTCGCGGTCGCGACCGCGCTCGGCGACGAGTGCGTGCACCTCACGACCTATCGCCTGGCCGCCGGGGTCGACGCCGCCCAGGCGGCGCCGCCGTTCCCCGGCCGCTGACGTCCCGCGCGACACCGGCCCGAACTGCCAGTGCCGCTGAGCACGCGAAGGGGTGCCCCGGCACTGTCAGTTGGGCGCGGCAGCACGCGCGCGGGTTAGCGCAGGGTGAGCGTCTCGACGAGGTCGTCGAGCGCGACCAGCGTGCGCTCGCCGGTCGCCCGGTCCTTCACCTCGGCCTGCCCGTCCTTCAGCGTACGGCCGAACGTCACGACGTACGGCACCCCGAGCAGGTCGGCGTCCGCGAACGCCACCCCCGCGGACGCCCCACGGTCGTCCAGCAGCACCCGCAGCCCGGCCGCCTCGAACTCGACGGTGTACTTCTCCGCCGCCTCCAACGCCGCCGGATCCTTGCCCACCGGAACGACGTGCACGTCGGCGGGCGCGACGCAGCGCGGCCAGACGATGCCGTTGTCGTCGTAGTGCTGCTCGACGATCGCGGCGACCGCGCGCGAGACGCCGATGCCGTACGAGCCCATCGTCACGCGCACCGGCTTGCCTTCCGGCCCCAGCACGTCGAGCTCGAACGCGTCCGCGAACTTCCGCCCGAGCTGGAAGATGTGGCCGATCTCGATGCCACGGTTGATCTCCAACGCCGCCCCGCAGCGCGGGCACAGGTCGCCCGCCCTGACCTCGGCGGCGGGCACGACGCCCGACGGCGTGAAGTCGCGGCCGTGGACGACGTTGACCGCGTGCCGGCCCTCGGCGTTGGCGCCGGTGACCCAGGCGGAGCCGGGCGCGACGCTGGGGTCGACGACGTAGCGAACGCTCTCGGGCAGGCCCTGCGGCCCGATGTAGCCGCGCACCAGCTCGGGGTACGCGCTGAAGTCGTCGAGCACGCCGGCGACCTCGGCGGGGTACACGTTCGCCTCGAGCCGCTTGAGGTCGACCTCGCGGTCGCCGGGCACGCCGACGACGAGGATCTCGTCGTCCTTGCCGGGCGTCTGCAGCTTGACGACGACGTTCTTCAACGTGTTCGCGGCCGTGATGTCATAGCCCTTGGACCGCAGCAGGTCGACCAGCGTCTCGATGGTCGGCGTGTCGGGGGTGTCGAGCACCTCCGACGGCGGGTGCTCGGCGTCCAGCGCGGGCGGCGCCGAGGTCTCGACGGCCTCGGTGTTGGCGGCGTAGTCGCAGGCGGTGCACGAGACGTACTCGTCCTCGCCGCTGGGCGCGACCGCGAGGAACTCCTCCGACGAGGACCCGCCCATCGCCCCGGCGACGGCGTACACGATCCGGTAGTCGAGCCCGAGGCGTTCGAAGATGCGGACGTACGCCGCCCGGTGCAGGTCGTAGGAGGCCTGCAGCCCCTCGTCGGACAGGTCGAACGAGTACGAGTCCTTCATGAGGAACTCGCGGCCGCGCAGGATGCCGGCGCGGGGCCGCGCCTCGTCGCGGTACTTGTTCTGGATCTGGTACAGCGAGACCGGCAGGTCCTTGTACGACGAGTACTCGCTCTTCACGAGGAGCGTGAACATCTCCTCGTGCGTGGGGCCGAGCAGGTAGTCGGCGCCCTTGCGGTCCTTCAGGCGGAAGAGGTTGTCGCCGTACTCGGTCCAGCGGCCGGTGGCGTCGTAGACCTCGCGGGGCAGCAGCGCGGGGAACAGCACCTCCTGCGCGCCCATCCGGTCCATCTCCTCGCGGACGACGCGGGCGACGTTCTCGAGGACGATCTTGCCGAACGGCAGCCAGGTGTAGACCCCGGGCGCGACGCGGCGGACGCAGCCGGCCCGGACCAGGAGCTTGTGGCTCGGGACGTCGGCGTCCGCCGGGTCCTCGCGCAGGGTGCGCAGGAACAGCGTCGACATCCGCAGGGCCACCGGATACTCCTCACCTCGGAACGTGCGGCGAGGATATCCAGTGGCCCCGCGGGTGCCGTAACGCTTATCCGCCGAGCGGTGAGCCGCGGTGCTCGACGATGCCGCCGAGCGCCCGCCACACGTCGGCGGTGTTCTCGAACAGCTGGCCGTCGGGCAGCCGCCGGAGCAGGTCGAGGATCGGCCCGGGGGCCTGCTCCTCGGCCGCGACGTCCTCCAACGTCTGGCGGTTGGCGGGGAAGGCGGACTTCCGCAGCCGCTTCGCCAGCTCGGAACGCAGCTCCAGCTCGTCGTGCGCAAGACCGGTGTCGCCGGCGTCGCCGTTCAGGATCATGTCGGGCACCGGCTGGTCCTCGCCGGCGGGCTCCGCCTCGCGCCACTCCTCGACGCGGGACTCGATCGGGGCGCCGCGGGTCAGCGAGTCGGTCTCGGCGGCCATCGCGTCGTCGACCCGGAAGCCGTGCTTGTTGTTGCGCTCCATGGCGTCATCACCTCGCAGGCACCGGTACCCCCCTCGCGCGCCGCGTGAACGCGACCGCGCCGATCGTGCCCACGACGCCCGCAGCGGCCACCCACCCGAGCGCTCGCCCGCCGCCGCCGGCCGTTTCGCCCGTGGCCGGCGCGCTCGGCGCGGCCGCCGCGGCCGCGCTCGCGGCACCTGTCGCCACGGCGTCGCGCACGATCACGACCCCGGCCATCCCCGGGTGGATCGTGCACTGGTACGGGTAGTAGCCGGGCCGCCCGAACGTCACGCGGTGCGTGGCGCCGTTGGCCAGCTCGGCGTAGCCGATGCCGGGGCCGCTGAGGTTGTGCTGCATGCCGTTGTGCGGGTTCGTGAACGTGACGGTCGTGCCGGTCGTCACGACCGCGGCGCCGGGCGACCAGCACGCGTGGTCGGTGCGGACCTGGTCGGTCACCTCCTCCAGCAGCGGGACGCCGATCTCGACGCAGCCGCCGCCGGCCGCGACGGGCGGTGCGGTGACGGCGAGGACGAACAGGGCGGCGGCGATTCGCTTCATGGCAACCTCCGGGGTCGGGTACGACCGGAGACGCCGGAGGGCGCGCGATATTCCGCGGCGTACATCCCGACCGCGAGCGCGGCGAGCGACTCCAGCGGCAGCGGCGCGGACACCGTGACCGGGCCGGCCGGCGTCGCGACCTGGACGCTCGGCGGCGCGTAGAGGTCCACCGCCACGGGGTACGCCGCGCCCGCGTGGGTCACGGTCCGCTGCTCGCGGCCGTCCGTCCGCCGCAGCCCGCCCGCGCGCACCAGCACCGGCAGCGACCCCGAGGCGAGCAGGTACGCCTCCCCCTCCCGGCCGGCGCCCGACCGCACGACGCGGAAGCCCTCGGGCCTGCGGGCCGGCGCGATGCGCAGGTCGCCGAGGTCGCGCGGCCGGAAGCCACCGTCCTCGCCAGGCCCCGCCTCCGGCGGCGCGAACAGGACGTCCGGCAGGTCGGGGTTCACCCGCAGCACCCTGGTCGTCTTGGTCGGGGTGCCGCTCTCGCCGGACTTGGTCAGGACCAGCGCGTCGACCCCGCCGAGCGTCAGGCCGTCGAAGACGTACGCCAGCCGCCGCTCGCCATCCACGACCAGCTCGTACGCACGCGTCGGCACACCCGCGACGTCGGGGCCGGGTCCGGTGTCCCGGCCGAGCAGCGCGACCGTCGGCGACACCGGCTCCGGCTGGAGGATTGCCGGGGCGAGGTGCTCGGTGAGCTCGCCGTACTCGTACCGGAACTCCGGCGTCTGCACCAGCAGCGTCGAGTCGGTGGTGCCGTCGCCGTACACCGTCGTGCGTTCCACCCGCACCGAGGCCGGCGCGCGCCACCAGACCTTCTCCTCGGTCACCGCGCCGGGTGCGTCGATCGTGCGCTCGACGTAGAGGGAGCGCAGCCGCAGCAACGGCTCGGCGGCCGCGGCCGGCGGGAGCGGCAGCCCGGGCGCGCCGGTCAGCGTCGTCGCGACGACCGCAACCGCGGTCGCGACGGCCAGCGCAGGCGCGAGGCGCAGCGCCCAGCGGCGGCGGCGGGCGCCGCGCACCCGGGCGAGCACGCGCGGCGCGAGCGACGGCGGCGCGGCCGGGCGGGGCAGCGCGGCAGCCAGCGCCGATAGTCCGGCCAGGTCGGTGGCGTACGTCGCGCAGCCCGCGCAGGAGGCCAGGTGCTCGTCGAGCGCCGCGGTGCGTTCGGCCTCGCCGTCCGCGACCGCGGAGAGCAGCAGCCGGGCGTCGTCGTGGGTCATCCGCGCACCGCCTCGACCAGCCGCGCGCGGGCCCGCGACAGCCCGGACATGACCGTGCCGACCGGGCAGCCCAGCGCGGCTGCGATGGCGGCGTACGACAGCCCGTCCCGCTCGCGCAGCAGGAACATCTCGCGCTGGTTCGGCGGCAGCGCGGCGAGCGCCTCGCGCAGCCGGTCGCCGGCTGCGAACGATGCCGGGTCGGCGGAGGTGTCAGGCACGTCGAACCAGTCCGGCGCCGGCACCTCGGCGGGGCGGCGGCCCAGGCGGCGGGCGTCGTCGCGGACGACGTTCGCGGCGATCGCGCACAGCCAGCCGCGCATCGATGTCTCCTCCCGGAACGTCCGCCGCCCGCGCCAGGCCCGCAGGAACGCCTCCTGTGCCAGGTCCTCCGCGCGCGACCGGTCGCCGCGCACCCGGCGGAGGACGAACGCGTACACCGCGTCGCCGTGCTCACGCACGACCGCGGCGAACTCGTCGGCATCCTGGCTCGGCATCGGTTACGAGCATGGACGCCGCGCGGCGACCGTTATTCCACGGCGCGCCGGGGAAGGTCGTCGGCATGACCGATCGACAGAGCCCGCAGGGCAGCGACCCGCCGCAGGGCCCGCCCGGCACCGACCCGGCGCTGACCGCGCCGTCCGGCCCGGACGAGACCGCCGACAAGACGAACGCGCCCGGCGGCGCCGGCGCCACGTCGTGGGAGGACGCGGAGACCGAGGTGAAGGCCGCCCGCGAGGCCGGCGAGTACGCCGCCGCGGTGTCCGGGGTCGACGCGGACGCCGCCGCGCCGATCCCGCGCGACGCCACCGACGCGCTCGCCGACCCGGACACGGCGTCGAGCGCGCCCGCGCACGCCGACCCGGCACCGTTGGAGCCGGCCGACCTGTCCCGCACCGCCGACCAGGGCTGACGCCCGGAGAACCGAGGACGACGTGACGCGCATCGAAGAGGTCATGACGCCGGACCCGCGGACGCTCGACGCGAGCGACACCGTGGCGGCGGCGGCGAAGGTGATGGCCGACGACGACATCGGCGACGTGCTCGTCGTGGACGCCGACCGGCTCTACGGCATCATCACCGACCGCGACATCACCGTCCGCGTGGTGGCGGAGGGTCGCGACCCGCAGTCGACGACGTTGCGCGACGCCTGCTCGACCGGCGTCGTGACGCTCACCCCCGACGACTCCGTGGACGACGCCGAACGCGTCATGGGCGAGCAGGCGGTCCGCCGGCTCCCGATCGTGCAGGACGGCCGCCCGGTCGGCGTCGTGTCGCTCGGCGACCTCGCCATCGAGGAGGACCCCGAGTCCGCGCTCGCCGACATCAGTGCGGCCCCCGCGGACGAGTAGCCGCGTCAGGAGACGTAGAACGGCGGCTTCTGCAGCACGCAGCTGTGCGGGTTCGCGTCCGGGTCGGCGGGCCCGCACACGTTCTGCAGATCGGCGTAGCCGTACGACGGGTGGTTCAGGGTCGAGCGGGTCACGACGCTGTACCAGCCGCGCAGGCCGGTCACCGTGCGCTGGTTGCCGACCAGGTACCGGACGTCGAACGCCGTCTGCGTGCCCGCCGACGCGCCGGTGAGGTTGCACGACGACGCGGAGCTCGACGTGCAGTAGACGAGCCGCGCCTCGACGTCGATCCGCGCGAGGCCCGGGCTGAGGTCGCACTGGTCCCAGTAGTTGCCGACCTCGCCGTGGAACGTGACCCAGCCGGTGCCCTGCCCGTCCACCACGGCGGCGTGCGTGCAGTCCGTCTTCGGGACGTGGTGGGCGTTCGCGACGGTGGCGGTGGTGGCGGAGAGGAGGAGGGCGGCCGCGGTGACGGCGGCACGGAGGAAGGGCTGCGTCATGGAGGGGCTCGGCTTTCGTGAGGGGGGTCAGTCGAGCCTGCGCCGCCGTCCGCCGTCGCGACAGTGGCGGGCGGGCCAGAAACGGCTGAGTCCCACGCAAGGAATCCCGCGCGGCGTACGTCGGACCCATCAACCGCACGTACTCCGACGACAAAGGACGCCACCATGCGCCGCCTCGCGCTCGCCCCCCTGATCCTCGCCGCTGCCGCGTGCGGCACCGACACCGGTACGCCGGCCGCCCTGGCGCCCAGCGGCGTCGTGACGGTCCCGCCGGCCGCGACCACGCCCGCCGCGCCGAAGCCCACGACCGCGCCGCCCGCGGCCAAGCCCCCGGTCGCCAAGCCGCCGGCCGCGAAGCCGCCCGTCGCGAAGCCCCCGGTCGCGAAGCCGCCCGTGGCGAAGCCGCCGGTCGCGCAGCCGCCGGCCGCCCGCCCGTCCCAGCCCGCCGCCAAGCCCCGCGTCGCCAACGACGTGGACGGCGACGGCCGCTCCGACGCCCTCCGCCTCGTCGAGGGCAAGGACAGCCTGCGCACCGGCCGGTGGGAGCTGCGCGTCACGCTCTCGAAGGGCGGCACCGTGACCGGCGTCGTCTCCGCGGACCCGCAGGTCCGCCCGGCGGTCCACGGCGTCGCGGACGCCGACCTCGACGGCGACGGCGAGGTGTTCGTCCGGACCGGTGGCGGCGCGTCGACGACGACGTACACGCCGTACACGCTGGTCGAGGACGGCATGGCCGAGGTGCGGACCAACGACGGCAAGGCCCTGCGCCTCTCGGTCGGCGGCACCGTCACCCACGGCGACGGCTTCTCCTGCGCCGACGTGGACCCGGCGGCCGGCCGCGAGCTGGTCGTGCTGAGCGTCGTGAGCGACCAGGGCACGACGTTCCGCGGCACGCGGGTCACCTACCGCTGGCGCGCCGACCGGGTGGACGTGCTGTCGAAGAAGACGTTCACCGGACAGCAGGGCGACCCGGCCGTCGAGAAGTCCTACGAGCTGGACTGCGACGGCATCTAGAAAAGAACCGACGTGAACGAGCCGACCGTCGTGAACCCCACCCGCTCGTACGCCCGCCGCGCAGCCACGTTGTAGTCGTTGACGTAGAGGCTGACGACCGGGGCGACCGAGTCGAGTGCGAGGTTCACGACGGCGGCCGTTCCGCTGGTGCCGATCCCCAGCCCACGCGAGCCCGGCTCCGTCCAGACGCCCTGCAGCTGGCAGGCGGCGGTCGTCGCCGAGCCCACCTCCGCCTTGAACCGCACCCGGCCGTCCTCGATGAGCGCGAACGCGTGCCCCTCGGCGATCAGCTCGGCGACCCGCGCCCGGTACAGCGCGCCGCCGTCGGACCCGACCGGGGACACACCGACCTCCTCGGTGAACATCGCGACGGATGCAGGCAGCAACGTCTCCAGCTCGTCGATCCGCACCCGGCGCACGCCCGGCAGCGGCTCGACGGTCGGCTGCCGGTCGATGGCCATCAACGGCTGCTTGCGCACGTCGCGGGCCGGCCCCCACGACGACCGCAGCGCCGCCCACATGACCTCCACGGCGTCGGACTTCCCGACGATGGACGAGCAGTGCCGCCCGGCCCGGCGGGCGCGGTCGGCGAACTGCAGCGCGGCATCGCGGGTCGCCTCGACCGGCCACAGGTTGCCCCCGGCGTAGCAGAGCGAGACCAGCTCGCCGTCGTCGTAGCAGCCCCAGACCTCGGCGGCGAGCCGGCGCGGGTCGGCGCCGACGGACTCCAGGCGCGAAGCGACGTAGCAGTTCGCGACCGGGTCGCGCGCGGCGATCCCGAGGGCCGCGTCGAGGTCCCTGTCGTCCAGGAGGCGAACAGCCTCGCGCGCCCGCAGCAACTCAGCCCGCGGTCACGACGGGCGGGCCCGACTCGGCGCCCGCGGCGGCCAGCTCGTCGGCGATCCGCATGGCCTCGTAGACGAGCGTCTCCACGATCTGCGACTCGGGCACGGTCTTGACGACCTCGCCCTTGACGAAGATCTGGCCCTTCCCCTTGCCGGACGCGACGCCGAGGTCGGCCTCGCGAGCCTCGCCCGGGCCGTTGACGACGCAGCCCATCACCGCGACGCGGATCGGCACCTCCATGCCCTCCAGCGCCGCCTCCACCTCGGCGGCCAGCCGGTACACGTCCACCTCGGCGCGGCCGCAGGACGGGCAGGACACGATCTCCAGCCGGCGCTCCCGCAGGTTCAGCGACTCGAGGATCGCCAGGCCGACCTTGACCTCCTCGACGGGCGGCACGGACAGCGAGACGCGGATCGTGTCGCCGATGCCCTCGGCGAGCAGCGTGCCGATGCCGACGCAGGACTTGATGGTGCCCTGGAACGCCGGCCCGGCCTCGGTGACGCCGAGGTGCAGCGGGTAGTCGCACTGCGCGGAGAGCTGCCGGTACGCGTTGATCATCACGACCGGGTCGTTGTGCTTGACCGAGATCTTGACGTCGCGGAAGCCGTGCTCCTCGAACAGCGAGCACTCCCACAGCGCGCTCTCGACCAGCGCCTCGGCGGTCGGGCGGCCGTGCTTGCGCAGCAGCGACGGCTCCAGCGAGCCGGCGTTGACCCCGATGCGGATCGGGATGCCGGCCTCGCTCGCCGCCTTCGCGATCTCGCCGACCTTGTCGTCGAACTTCTTGATGTTGCCGGGGTTCACGCGCACCGCGGCGCAGCCGGCGTCGATCGCGGCGAACACGTACTTCG
>DATLNJ010000099.1:0-4199 GCA_035536815.1 Frankiaceae bacterium | reverse complement strand
GTGGGGGTCAGACGGTGAAGAAGCGGGCCTTGGCGGCGAACTCGGCGCTGAAGGCCATGATCACGGCCAGGTAGAGCATCCCGGTGGCGGCCCGGATCGACCCTTCGTTGACCAGCTTGTGCACGAAGAACGCGAGCAGCGCGTTGACCAGCACCAGCCCGATGGCGAGGTAGAGCGTCAGGCTGCTGACGAGCAGCAGCGGGTTGAGGTTGCGCTCGTCGGCGGTGACCTCGCCGCCGCGGCCGAGCGCGGCGCTGACCAGCGCCAGCCCGACGCTGATCGAGAACGCCAGCGCGAGCGCCTTCATCGGCCGGTCGCTGAGCTTGCGGTCCACGAGGTACCAGTGGCCGAGCAGCATGCCGTCCCAGGTGGCGCCGAGGAACGCCGCCCCCGTGAGCATCGCCGCGATGCCGGCGATCGTCCGCGCGGTGTCGCCGTCGCCGCGCAGCAGCGCGATCTCGACGACGGCCCAGACGCCGACGGGTACGCCGAGGACGCCGAGGACGCGGGCCACCGGCAGCCGCTTGGCCAGCAGCGCGGCGAGGAAGAGGACCGACAACCCGCTGAAGCCCCACAGGGCGGTCGACACGCGACCGCCGCCGGTCACCTCGCGCAGCGGCCCGGCCGCCGCGAGATGGCCGAGCACGGCGCAGGTGGCCACCGTGGCGGCGACGAGGACGAAGAAGCCCTTCTTCACCACGCCCCACACCGGGGTCACCCACAGCACGGCCAGGCTGCCGAGGGCGATCTCCAGCAGGATGACGGCGAAGACGCTCCCCGATCCTGTGAACGGCGTCTCCCCGGCCTTGCCGAGCAGCCCTGCAATCGCCGGGACGACCGTCACCGGGCCGCCAGCGTCTCGAGCCAGCAGAGCAGGGTGCGTACGACGTAACCGGTCGCGCCCTTCGTCCGCTCGTCGTCGTCGGAGTCCGACCGCGCGGCGCTGGCGATGTCGAGGTGCGCCCACGCCACGTCGCCGGCGAACTCGCGGAGGAACAGCGCGGCGGTGATCGCGCCGCCGCTGAACCGGCCGCCGATGTTCTTGAGGTCGGCGATCGGCGAGTCGAGATCCGCGCGGTAGTCCTCGACGAGCGGCATCCGCCACAGCGGCTCACCTGCCCGGTCCGCGGCGGCCAGCAGCGCGTCGGCGAGGGCGTCGTCGGACGCGAAGAGCCCACCGGTCCGCTTGCCGAGCGCGATCCCGATCGCACCGGTCAGCGTCGCGATGTCGACGACGTAGTCGGGCTTGATCTCCTTGGCGGCGTAGGCGAGCGCGTCGGCCAGGACCAGGCGTCCCTCCGCGTCGGTGTTGAGCACCTCGACGGTGCGCCCGCCGTAGTGGCGCAGCACGTCGCCCGGGCGCATCGCCGTACCGCTGGGCATGTTCTCCGCGGCTGCGACGAGCCCGGTCAGCCGGACCGGCAGGCCGGTCGACGCCGCGGCCTGGAGCACCGCGATCACCGCTGCTCCGCCGCTCATGTCGGTCTTCATCGCCGCCATGCCCTCGTTCGGCTTGAGCGACAGGCCGCCGGTGTCGAACGTGATTCCCTTGCCGACCAGCACGACGTGCGGCCGCTTCGCCGCGCGGCCGGACGGTGTGTGGTCGAGGCGGATGAACCGCGGGCCCCGGGCCGGGCCGGCCCCGCTGCCGACGCCGAGGATGCCGCCGAAGCCACGACGCTCGAGCTCGGCCGGCTCCACCACCTCGCAGGCCAGCCCGCTGCGCTTCGCGGCGGCCTGAGCCTGCTTCGCCAGCCAGGCGGGCGTCTTGTCCAGGCTGGGCTCGTTGGCCAGGTCGCGCGCGAGCACGACGGCGGTGACGTGGGTGCGCGCCCGGTCGAGCGCGGCGCCGGAGCTCTTGCCCTTCCCTACGCCGTGCAGGTGCACCGCGGTGAGCGGCGTCGCGTCCTTCTTCGGCGCGGTCGTGCTGAACGTGTACGACGCGAGCAGCAGGCCCTCGGCGAAGGCGCCGAGGTGCTCCGCGTCCAGCCCCGCGGGGACGCTCGTCGCGAGCTCCCCGCCGGCCTTCGCCGCCCGGCGGGCGAGCGCGGCACCGGCTCGGCGCAGTGCGTGAGCCGGCGCGTCCGGCTTCCCGACGCCGACGAGGAAGACGGTCGTGGTGTCCGCTCGGCGGCCGAAGACGGGCAGCGCGTGGACCTCGCCCGGCTCGCCCTTCGCCTTCTCCGCGGACAGGTGCGCGCCGAGGTCGACGCCGAGCTCCGCGGCGAGCGCGAGCGCGTCCGGCCCGGGGACGGGGCCGGCAGGGCCCGCCTCGACGGCGACGGCGAGCAGGCCGGCTGGGCTCGCCCCGAGCGGGCCGCTCGCCGGACGAAGGTCGGGCAGTGTCACCGTGGCATCCCCTCATCTCACCTGGCGGCGTGCGTCGTACTGGCAGCGTCCTTCTGGCGGCGAGCATGCGCACGGGGGGCGACCGGCGTGGTCACCCCCCGTGGGCAGTCAGATCCGGTCTAGGCCGGGACCACGCTCTTCAGCGCGTCCCCGAGGGCGGAGGCCTCGTCGGGAGAGAGCTCGACGACGAGCCGGCCGCCACCCTCGAGCGGCACGCGCATCACGATGCCGCGCCCCTCCTTCGTGACCTCCAGCGGACCGTCGCCCGTCCGCGGCTTCATCGCCGCCATGTGGAACTCCCCTCGCGTGTGTTTGATGTCGCAGGACGGCCCGTCGCAGCTGCGGCGGACCCGTCGTCGGACATTCTCTCGCATGAGCGGCCGCTGGGAGAAACCGACCGGGCGCACCGAGGGCCGGGGAGGGACATCCCCGGCCCTCGGACCGCCGTGTTCGCCGCGGGGTGGCGCCTACCCGACGTTGAGCGTGATCGACTTCGCGCCCTTGTCGGTGCCCTGGTGCGCCGACGTGAACACGACGTAGACGCCTCTGCCGGCCGGGAGGTCGCGGGTGAGCGAGAAGGTGCCGGTCAGGCCGGTCAGCGCCTGCTGGATCACGACGAAGCGGCACTCGGCCGAGATCGGGCCGAAGCAGCTGTGACCCGCCCGGTCGAGCAGCGTGCCCAGCCCCACCGCGACCCCGGTGAAGTCGGGATCCAGGTCACCGACGAAGGTCACCGGGTTGGCGACGGCGCGGGCGGAGTTCGCCGGCACGGGCGTCACCGGCGATCTCAAGTTGACCCGCGTGTTCACCCGGACGACGAGCAGGTTGGACCGGATCGTCGGCGACACGTTCGCGCCGTACGCCGTCTGCCGGCTCGGCCGCACCGCGAGGGTGAACTGGCCCAGCTGGTCGGTCGACACCGTGGCGAACGCGGCGTAGGAGCTGTCCGCGTAGCCCTTCGCGAAGATCGTGACACTGGTGCTCGCGCACGGCGCGTTGACGGAGTTGAACACCCGCCCGGTCAGCGCCGGCGCGTTGCCGGCGGTGATCTGGGTGCGGTTGGCGGAGAGCTCCACGGCTGTCGGCACGCCGGACACGCAGGTCGCGGCCGTGGCCGGCACCGGCGCCGTGCTTGTCGTGCTTGTGGGGCTGGTCGTGCTCGTCGCGGATGCCGAGCCGGTCGGCGTCGGCGACGTGGACCCGGTCGGGCTAGCGCTCGCGCTGTCGCTCGGCGTCGGCGTACTGGTCGCCGTGCTCGTCGGGGAGGCCGTGGGCGTTACTGGGGCGGAGGCGGACGGCGTCGACGTGGGCGTGGGCGTGGGGGTCGGCGTCGGAGTCGGGGTCGGCGTGGGCGTCGGTGTGGGCGTGGGCGTGAGCGTGGGGGTCGGTGTGGGGGTCGGTGTGGGGGTCGGTGTCGGCGTGGGCGTCGGCGTGGGCGTCGGCGTCGCGAACGTCGCGGTCACGACGTCGGTCGGGTCGTCGGCCGCGTCGCCCGGCGCTTCGCCGCAGCCAGCGCCGTCGCTGACGTCGCCGGACGGCGCGTGGACGTTGTCGCCGTCGGAGTCGATCCACCCGCAGAACGTCTGCGCGCCGGTCAGCGTGCCGCTCACCGGGAGCGTGAGCGCGCACTGCCCGGCCCCGTTGGTGGTGCACTCGGTATCCCGGGTGCCCGTGTTGCCGCCGCCCAGGATCTTGAAGTCCACGTTGACGTTCGGCGCCAGCGCCCCGAAGTTGTCGCGCACCGTCGCGGTGTACGCCGCGCTGCCCGTGCCGGTCGCGTCGACGGTCTCGACCTCGACGTCGAGGGCCGGCGGCTGGGTCCCGCCGCTCTGCCCGCTCGTCGACCTCGC